>CAZEHA010000052.1:0-24948 GCA_964511665.1 uncultured Bacteroidales bacterium | reverse complement strand
ATCGTTGCATCATCAGCCAGTCCGGTTCAGGATGCGGACAGCTAACTTCGAACACAGCTACTGTTACTGTAGTAGCCGACCCAACAATTACAACACAACCCAGCAGCCCGGCAACTATTTGCGCCGGAGGCACTTCGGGTAATATGACCATTGCTGCTTCGGGTGGAACAGGAACAACAACATACCAGTGGCAATACAACAACAGCGGAACATGGGGCAACGTGAGCAACGGAACACCCGCAGGCTCAACCTATTCGGGTAGTACAGGCACCACTTTCTCGGTTGCCGGTATCAGTTCGGCAGGAAGCTACCAATATCGCTGTTTGGTTTCTACCAGTGGCTCGGGTTGCGACCAGCTAACTTCAAATACCGCAACGGTAACAGTGGTTGCCGACCCAACTGTGGGAACACAACCCACAAGCCCCGCCACCATTTGTGCCGGAGGTACTTCGGGCAACATGACTGCGGCAGGAAGCGGCGGCACAGGTAGTTTCAGCTATCAGTGGCAATATAACAACAGCGGAACATGGGGAAGTGTAAGTAATGGCACACCGGCCGGTTCAACCTATACAGGAGGAACCAGCGGCACTATGTCGGTGGCAGGCATTTCGTCGGCAGGCACTTACCAGTATCGTTGCATCATCAGCCAGACAGGTTCGGGATGTGGACAGCTTACTTCGAACACAGCTACGGTAACCGTAGTGACCGACCCAAGCGTTACAGCTACCGGCCCGGCCAGTATTTGCAGTGGAAATACCGCAGATCTGACTGCCACACCATCGAACGGAACAGGGTCAGCGGGTTACCAATGGCAGTATTACAACGGTTCTTCGTGGGTTAATGTTGGAGCATCGAGCAGTACATATACCACAGAGGAACTTACTACAAGTACCGATTACAGATGTATATACACCGCAAGTGGATCGGGTTGCGACCAGGCCACATCGAACACATTTACTGTAGTTGTCGACAATCCAAGTATATCCGGTTTGGTGACGGGCGATTACCTATGGACAGGAAATGCAGGAACCGAATGGAACACAGTTGAAAACTGGCTCGAATTCGACGGAAGCAACTTTACTGTAGCTGTAACCGTGCCAACTGCAACCAACAATGTAGTGTTCCGCTCTTTTGGAACCTCCTGTATATCGAACAATCCTGCGATTTCATCAGCCTCGGGCACCTGCAACGACATTACAATTGAAAGTGGAAACACCGTGGTTATGGCGAACACACAGATTCTGAATGTAAGCGGAAACTGGAAAAACGAAGGAACTTTTACAGCCGGTACCGGAACTGTTGTATTCAATGGTATGTCGGCACAAACCATCGAAGCCGGAAGCAGTGCGTTCAACAATGTTACTTTCAGTAATTCTACATCGGGAATTAGCGATATAAATATTGTAGAACCCATGACCATAAATGGTTCGTGTACATTTACCAATGGAGTGGTTTACTTTAGCGGAAGCGGTTCGTTAACATTCGGAAGCGGTGCCAGCTCGAACATCGGCAATGCCAACAGCTATGTGAATGGAGTTGTGACCAAAACCGGAACCGATGCATTTACTTTTGCTTTAGGCGAAGGCACTGTTTGGGCGCCATGTGCCATTGCAGCTCCCGCCGGCAATTCTACCATTACTGCTGAATATAAACACGAAGCACCCCTGCTGAACTGGTCGGCATCGTACACATGCGACGGTTCTAATTTGCATCACATGAGTGGCGTAGAATACTGGTTGCTTACATCAACCAATTCCTATCCGGCCGTAACCCTGTATTGGAGAAACGGAACTGCCAGTGGCATTGCCGATTTACCCGACCTTACAGTAGCCCACTGGAACGGCAATTGCTGGGACAATATGGGCGGAACAGCGGTTGGAAACACTTCAACAGGTTATATTACCTCATCGGTGGCATTCAGCTCATACAGCCCGATTACCTTTGGAACCAAAACCAAAGACAATCCATTGCCAGTGGAATTGCTTTACTTCAGAGGTAATTGCAACAACAATAAGGTAACTCTCGACTGGACCACCGCATCAGAAATAAATAACGACTATTTCGAAATCGAAAGAAGCTCTAATGGCACCGACTGGACTTTAGTTGCGGAGATTGATGGAGCCGGGAACAGTAATAAAGAAATCAACTATCGTCATATCGACAATTATTCGGTGTCGGGAACTGTTTACTACAGATTACGCCAGATTGATTTCGACGGAACCTACTCGAAATATGAAATTATTAGCATCAATTGCAACAACAATGTAAATAATCCAACAGTGCTGTTATATCCCAATCCTTTCAACACAAACCTTCAGGTTAACGTAGAAAACTGGGATTCGGATGTACTGCACATTGAACTTTACGACATGCTTGGCAAAAAGCTGAATGAATGGAAGTTCGAAAATGTTACAGGTAACTATTCGCAATCGCTGAATATGGATAACTATGCTCCGGCAGTGTATGTTATAAAAATAAACACTGCCAACGGAGTGATTGTTCGCAAACTCGAGAAAAAATAATCAATAGATTTGTAAGAAAACCGGGTAAGAAATTATCCGGTTTTTTTTTGACAACCTAGTATCTATCCCCTACTTGTACCCTGTGAAATTATTACAACTATAAGCATCTGATTATCTATAGGGTTTAACTTAAAACGCACTACAGCTGTACTACTATGGTAGCATTGTTCGTAATGTGGAACAATTGCTTACTACAGTTGAAATGATTACGAAAGACTTACTATAATTCAATTGACCCAATGATATCGGCCATTTTATGCGCCTGTTGTTTTCGAGTGAATTGGTTTATAAATGCAGTGTTTCTTGCAGGCGGCTTCAATTGTTGGTTGCTATGCTGAAGCAATAGTGCTTCTACATATTCAACCGCCTCATTGGCGGTGTTTGCAACCTTTCCACAGCCGCTGTCTTCTATTATCCGGTCGAGTTCTCCGGCATCGCCAGGGCAGAGTAACACATGGCTGCCACTGCCCATATATTCAAATATTTTGGTTGAGAGAATGCCCTTGTAGCCGGTCCATCCGGTATAAAATAAAACATGAGCCTGTTGTAGCATTCCGATAATGCTTGCATTTGGCATCCACGCTGTAAACCTGACATTTACACCCTTGCAACGATTGGCAAACTGCTGCTGAAGGCCTGCATGGCTGCTTCCTGCAAAAATAAGATCGATACAACCATTATATTTCTCCGACATATACGCCATAGCCTCTACAAAAGGCTCAAAATTTTGTTCGGCATATATGCTGCCGGCATACACTATGGTAAATTTTTCGAATTTCGGACGCAATGGTTCAAACTGATCTTCATAAAACCCGTTATATACAATCTGCACCGGCTTTTCAATAACCTGTTGCAGGAGTTCGGCACGCCCTGCCGACACTGTGATATAGGCCGATGCCGACAGCACTCGTTTTTCGGTGCATGCTGCGGCAATTTTCTCGTATCGGTGTATGCCTTTTGCCCCGAACTCGAATCTTGAAGAACTGCTCCATCCATCGCGATAATCGGCAATCCATTTCAACCCAAATTTTTTCGATAATTTATGCGCTGCAATAAACAAACTAAAAGGCCTACCGCTAACCAACAGTACATCAAACTTTTCGTTCTTCAATAATCTGACGGCTTCGCGGTATAACGGGAGCACACCGTCGGCCTGCATCGAAAAGTTTCGCGTAACTATCGAAACAAGGCTAAGGGTTTTTCGCAGCAGTAGCCATTTCTTTTTCTGTATCAAATAATCGCGCAGGTTATATTGCATTCTAAGTGTTATGTAGCGCACATTGTTTTGTGTGTACTGCTCCACATCTCGCTGCTGCTTTTTCAGAAAGTAGCTGTTGGCGTTAATGGCGGGTTTATTTCGGTTGAAACACAATACAGTAAGCCGGAGATTATCGTCCGGAAGGTATTTTATCCACGAATCGATGCGTGCTGTAGCTGCATTTTCGGGAGGTGCCGACCAAAACGAAATCAGCAACACACGGGTCATAGTCCCTTTTGTTTAAAAACACTGTTATACACTGCCGTAATCCCATCGCGAAGGCCTATCTCAGCCTTGAAACCGGTAGCTTCGAGGCGGCTTACATCGAGTAACTTTCGTGGAGTACCATCGGGTTTTGTGGTATCCCAGCGAATATTACCGTTGTATTGCACGATAGTTTTAATTAAAAGGGCAAGATTTTTTATTGAGATATCTTCGCCTACTCCAATATTCAGGAATAATTTTTCGTTGTAGTGCTGCATCACATACACGCATGCTGCAGCCATATCGTCAACATGCATAAACTCGCGCATGGGCGAACCCGTTCCCCACAGTTCTACATAGGGGCTATTGTTTTGTTTTGCTTCGTGAAACTTGCGTAGCATAGCGGGTAGCACGTGCGATGTTTCCAGATCGAAATTGTCGTTGGGGCCATACAAATTGGTGGGCATCACCGACACAAAATTGCATCCATACTGGTCGCGGTATGCTTCACACATTTTTATACCGGCAATTTTGGCAATGGCGTATGGCTCGTTGGTAGGTTCCAGCTCTCCCGTAAGTAAATATTCCTCTTTCATGGGTTGGGGAGCATGTTTCGGATAGATGCAACTGCTACCAAGGAATAACAACTTTGTAACATTGTGCATTAAGCTTTGGTGAATGATGTTGTTCTGAATCATCAGGTTTTCGTACAAAAACTGAGCGCGATAGGTATTGTTGGCCACAATACCGCCCACTTTGGCTGCAGCCAGAAAGACATATTCAGGCTTTTCTTTCTCGAAAAATGCTGCCACTGCCTGCTGATCTAAAAGGTTTAGCTCGGCAATATCGCGAAAACACAGGTTGTTGTAACCCTCTGATGTGAGCTTGCGCACAAGCGCTGAACCAACCATTCCGGTGTGTCCGGCAACATATATTTTTGCATTTTTTTTCATCCAATTCGGTGTTTTTCTCGGGTCATTTTATTCCGGAATCGACAACATTACGTATTACGATTCGAAAATATGTGTACGTCGCATGAGGTCAAGGTCAGCGGTAATCATTTCCCGTATCAGTGCATCGAGGTCGTATTCGGGTTTCCATCCCAGCAGTGATTTTGCTTTACTGGCATCACCAATAAGCAGGTCAACTTCTGTGGGTCTGAAGTAGTTTTTATCGACTTCGAGTACACATTGCCCTGGTTTCACGGTAAATTCATTATTACTGCAACTTACAACATATGCTTTTTCGTTTTCTTTTTCGCCCTTGAACTCAAGCACAATACCCAGCTCTGCAAATGTGCGAATTACAAAGTCTCTGATTTTTGTAGTAATGCCCGTGGCAATAACAAAATCTTCGGGTGTGTGGTGCTGCATCATGAGATACATGGCTTTTACATAATCGTTAGCATGCCCCCAATCGCGCTGGGCATCGAGGTTTCCGAGATAAAATTTATCTTGATATCCGAGGGCAATTCTTGCCGCAGCACGGGTTATTTTTCGTGTTACAAAGGTTTCGCCACGAATAGGCGACTCATGGTTAAACAGAATTCCATTGCAGGCAAACATGCCGTAAGCTTCGCGATAATTCACCGTAATCCAGTATGCATAGAGTTTCGCCGCTGCATAAGGGCTACGCGGATAAAAAGGTGTTTTTTCGGTTTGTGGAACTTCTTGCACCAAGCCATATAATTCTGACGTACTTGCCTGATAAAAGCGTGTTTTCCCTTCCAGTTTCAAGATACGAATGGCTTCGAGCAAGCGCAATGTTCCCAATGCATCGCTATTGGCAGTGTATTCGGGCGTTTCGAAACTCACCATTACGTGACTTTGTGCCGCCAGATTATATATCTCGTCGGGCTGCGACTCTTGTACTATACGTATCAGGTTGGTAGCATCGGTAAGGTCGCCGTAGTGAAGAATAAAATTTTTGTTTTCGATATGCGGGTCCTGATATAAATGATCGATGCGCTGAGTGTTGAACAGCGAACTGCGACGTTTAATGCCATGCACAACATAGCCCTGTTTCAGCAACAGCTCGGCCAAATAGGCTCCGTCTTGTCCGGTAACGCCGGTTATTAATGCAACTTTAGCCATAAATAGGTTCGTTAGAGTTTTTCACGGCTTAAAAGTAATCATTATTTCAGTTTCCCGAAAGCCCCCACAACAAACTGCAATATTTTGCTGCTTGAGTTTCGCGTGTGTATTCGTTGGTGCTATAGTTATACGAAGGCATGTCGTCGTTTTTCCATTTCAGGTACAGTTCGGCAAGGGCATTGCATACTTCATCGGCTGTGTTTGCCATGATACCCACATTTTTACTGCGCAACATTTCAGCTACTTCGCCGTGGTCGTCAACTACCATAAGCACAGGCTTTTGCACAGCCAAATATTCAAACACTTTGGCATACAACTGAAAATGGGTCTCTGATGCCAACATCAGGAGAGCGTCGGCCTTTTTCAGCTCGGTAATGCTTTGGTCGAGGGTAAAGCGCGGAGTGCTATGCACATATGCTTCGAGGCCTTTTGCGTTCATTTTGAGCCGGTGTAGTTGCTCGGGAAAAAACTCTAACCCAACAAATTTCATCTGAAATTTTGGATTGCCCAACTGTGCAACAAACTTGCGCATTCCTTCGAGAAATATCTCAAGCCGTTGGTAGGGGTAAATGGTGCCTGAATAAAAAAGGCACATGCTTTCGTTATAGGGTTTGGGTAATGTATCGGTAAACATTTCGCCCCAGTAGCCATTGTAAACGGTTTGAATGTTTTTGTGGCCGGTAACCTCTCTAATTTTTTCTACATAGGTCTCGCTTACAGTAACTATGCATGTGCAACTCTTCATGATGCGGCGTTCGATTGGCCTGTAGAAGCATTTTTCGAAGCTTCCGAGATTCAGGTTGTTACTCCAGCAGTCGCGGTAATCGGCTATCCATGCAATGCGGTGCTTTCGCGAAAGTTGCGAAGCGTATTTAAACAAAATGAAAGGTTCGCCTGTAGCTATTATATAATCGACCTTATACTGCAGCAGATAGCTATCGGCTTGCTTAAAAATGCTGCTTTTCGGGTCGAAAGCATTGCAGAGATATTCACTAAGCATATAAAAAACGCTCAGTATTTTCCGTATCGACGCATAGCGATAGCCAAATTTTACAATAAATCGGTCGCGTAGGTTGGCTTTCACAGGAACTCTTATAACACAACCCGTTTCACTTTTATCGATGCTTACCTGTTGCGTGGCTGATGTACGGTAAAAATCCTCGTTATGCACTACCTCGTCGCCCCAATGGCGTGTTACAACCACCGGATAGAATCCATGCATGTGAAAATAACGGTACCAGCTATAAGGACGCTGCCCACCAATTGAATTGTAGGGTGGAAAATCGTGGGCCAGTATCAGAATTTTTTTCATCGTGCAGACATTTTTTTCAATGTCAGATACATCTTCAGGCTTATGTCTCTGAATTTCTTCAACACCGGTCTATACACAAAAACACCCGACCAAACAGGTATATTATCTCCACCAAAACGGTTTTTGAATCGGGTAATACCCAAACTGAATTTTTCGTTCGATGCATCGTAGTTTGCCGCTGTTTGACCGAGGCTGTAGGTATGAATACCTGCCTGGCGAAGTTCTTTAATAATATGCCATTGTAACAATACTCCTGCTCCAATATTGGTTTTAATATTTCCTCCAAAACTGTATTCAGCCATGTTTCCGTAGCTTATAACTATGGCTGCAGCACAGTATTGCCCATTATGAATTGCAAAGAACATGCGCATCAGACCGGCTTTCTGTGTAACATTGCAAAATGTACGAAGAAATGCTTTATCGGTGAGTTTATTCTCGTTATCGCTGTAGGTATTTTTCAGCAGCTTTTCGTAGAACAGTTCAAAATCGTATTCTTCAACAATATCAACTCCTTCTTTTTGTGCTTTGCGTATAAGATTGCGATGTTTCGGATGAAATGCCGAAAAAATGTTATCCAAACCGGCATCTATTTTCAGGTGGTTTATACAGAACTCTTTAAACTGATGGGCAGTTCCAAATGATGGTAACAAGCTAGGTCTGGCATTATATGGAGACACCTTTACCGAAATAACACCCTGTTGCCGAAGCCAATTGTTTGCAAATGCAACAAGTTCTGTAAACACAATTTCGACAGAATCGCTATTGTTGTTGCAAATAACTTCGCCCTGAATATAGGCTTCGCGAAACCAGCGGTTAGCAATCGCTCTGAATTTGCGATAATCAGACAATAAGACTTTCAGCCCGCCCATCCATTCGCCATTGCGATAGGCTTCAATGTAAACCGGTTTTTTGTTGTAAATACGCTGTATTTCGTCAAAAACCGTAGATGCCCAAAACTGCGCATTTTGTTCGGCCGCTGAGTTCCATATTTGAATGTTGAGGGGCTTGTTGAACGATACCTGTATGTTGCAAATACCACTCATTAGCAGTTTTCTGATTTTTTCAACAGCGAAATACTGTCTTTCCCCATGTTAAAAATAGCATCGAGAATGCTAAGTTTTGGTACAAACTCTCCATACAACTGTGTGTACTCCTTTGCCTGAAAATTGGTATAGCGCAGCTCGATGTTAGCAGCTCGAAACATCGATTCGTCCTGATACAGCTTGGCTCCGTGCCCGCTAATATAGGTGCCGGCATCCAGTTGTTTAAGTATGTTAATGATTCTGTCGGTTGGACATCCCGTTTTACCATTATATGCAGATGCTTTAACGGTTTCAGTATCTATTTCGAGATAACTTTTTATCCATTCAATAATGGCAATATTATAGTCGCATAGTAAGTTGGCAGGGTTTTCGATAAGGCGCTCAACTTCGGGGTATATCTGCCTGAAATAGCGACTTTTCCGATAATTGTAATATATGGTTTTCAGGTGCTTGGTGCGCCAATTAAAAACTCGAACCAGTTCTACATCACAAATTAAACGGGTTTCTCTCACATGAACCGGACAGGTAAGCCATAATTCACCATGACTTGTTTTAATTTTTGTGCGATTCACAAATGCCTGCTGACTGCGTTGCTCTATCTGAATATTATCGTAATAAACAAATACATCAGAATGAAGCATTTTATAAAAATACCCCATCCACGGAAAATAATTGGGTTGATGTATGCTAACTACATTTTTCGACATCAGGGCGTATTTGTTTGTAAAAATCTATAAAAGTTTCAACTTCGTTTTCCCAGTTTAATTTCTTGCGAATATGCTTATTTTTTTCAATATAATATTGATAATTGTTTAAAATATCAATCAATCCGCGTCGATAGTCGCCATTTAGATCAGGATTAACACAAATGCCAACACTGTATTGCTCAACAATTTTCACATATTCGGGTTGCCGGGTGGCGAGTACCGGAATACCGGCCAATATATATTCGAACAATTTATTGTCGAGGGCATACCAATACGACAGGTCTTTTTTATTCCAGGTGGGTACCAGTCCCACATCGGCCGATGCCAGATATGATGATATTTCGTGGGGTTCAATAAGTGGATGAAAAAAAACATTGTTTGCACCCGATTGGATTGCATGGTTTTCGATGGCTTTTTTCCCGCTGTCGTCGGCACAAATAAAAACAAGTGCCAGATTAGGCATGGCTCTTATCTCATCGATAACCTGTTCAAGATTCAGACTGTTTTTGTAAATATGAGCCCCTATAAAAACTAGAATTTTTGTGTCGTTATCAATACTAAACTTTTTACGCAAAAGTTCGGTTTTAACTATATCGCCCGGGTATGCAGGAATATTGCGAATAACCACCGGGCGTTTTTGTAACGAGAAGTATTGTTTCAAGTTATCAGCCAGCGAATCGCACACTGTAATACAATAATCGATATGTCGGCTGTTGCGTTTCTCGCGCCATACAGCCATTTGCCTGACAACATTTGATTTCAGACGCAACCACAAACCTCCACTGCCAATATTCAGCGGCCATGCATGAAACAATTCGTGAGAGTCGTAAATTATTTTTCGCCCTGTTTTTCTCTTTATCAATACGGCTATGTGTAGTAAGGCTTCGTTGTGGCAATGGATAACACTAAAGTTAAATTGTTTACATATTTCAGTCGCAATAGCCCTGTGATATTCTCTTTGCTTAATATCGTGAATGCGTGAATCGTAAAAGCGCAGGTATTCTACACCCTGCACACTGCCTTTCTCGGGTTTCTGCGGATGATTAAGACATAGAACCGTGGTTTGGTAGCCATGACACATTAAGGCCTCAGCCTGCCTTATGATGCGGGGATCGTTGGTAAATTCAGTATCGGATAGTATTAAGATCTGCATAAAATAATTGCTGTCAGATTATCCAACGTACCACTTCAAATGCTTCTGCAAACTGAACGCCTATTTGTGTTCCACGGGTAATAGCCAATGCACGTATAAATGTGTTGCCGGTATACACTCTGCCGGCTTGAGAATTGTATTCCGACAAGGCTTTTATTTTTGCTTCAACATGCCTTTCTTCGAGCCTTACAAAACAGGTGGTATCGAAAGTAAGATTATTCCAAATAAGTTCATACCCCAGTATTCCGGTTGTTTTAAAAGCCCTTAGGGCTTCGGTAGCAACAGTAGTGTGGTCTTGATGAATATCGTGTAAACTCGGAATAAGCACTAGATGAAAATGATGTTGCCTCCGTATTTTCACTAACTCTTCCAGTATTTCTTGCCTCACATAACTCAACTTTCGTACTTCGTATGAGTACACTATAAGATTTTCGGGAGGGATTCCCAGTGCACCTGTAGCCTGTTCTACTTCTTGACGCAGGGTGCCGGGAGCAAATCCTTCGGGCAGCGATTGTTCTGCTGTTGAAAAGGCAACATAGAACACGTTGGCTCCTTCTTCGAGCATTCGTGAAATACTGCCGCCACAGCCCAATTCTCCATCGTCGGTGTGAGGTGCCAACACCAAAATGTTCTTGTTTTTAAAATCGTGTATCATAGTTATATAATCCTCTTTTATGGTTTAAAAATTTATATCATCGCTCGAATAGAAAAATGTGTAATCGTGTTGACTTAGCTTGTTCAATGCTTCAATGTCGTTCGACACAAACACCCGATGCGGGCTTTTTTTCTTCATCACAAACCCACGATTGAGAATGCCTTCATAATCGGCCCCCAATCCTTTAAACATCAATGCTTCATACTTAAGAGTTGCTGCCTTGCGAGTAACAAAACACAGCATGGCTTTTAAAGTTTGGTTGCGCTTGTTTTCGGTAGCATGCCACTCGACAATCACCAAACGACGAAAACCGGGAATTGCCTTTAATACCATGCTTCCGCAGATAATATTCTGGCGACATGCCACAATATGAAAGGTGGAGTTGTAGCTGCATTGTTTGCTCATGCTGTGGCAAGCAGCCCCATACTTGGCCAGTAACACTTCGCGGTTCCATTCGGGAACCAGTTTCTCCCCATAGGTAATATAATAATCCTTTTCGATTGCAGTATAGTCTCCATCGAAATGCGGGTTTTCAAAAACTTCTGTTTCGTCACGGTATAGCGGTGGGGTAAACAAACCATCGAATATGCAAAACAAACCCACAAGCTTTTTGAGAATTGGCGTATTAATACTCGACGAAATAAAGCTGAACGGAGCAAGTATCCGATATCGGTTATATGCAAAAACATGTTGACAGACTTCGAAAAAACCGAATTTTTCGCCGGTTTTATGCACCTGGGGAGCCGAAAACATAAACAACTTAAGTGTTTGGCGATAGTTTGCAAGCAGGCATTGAACCATGGTCTTAAAAACACCCCTATATTGCGGGTAGATGTAGATGGCGGCTGTTTGCACACAATAATAGCTTGTGTTGTTGTATCTTGTTTTGAAAACAGGTAAAAACATAATACCCGAAAGTACTTCGTCGCAATACATGCCAATGGCTTTGCTGAAACCATAATTATTTGTTCTCTGCTGGTAATCGACAACGCTGGCCAGGGTATTTTCCGACGGATGCGACGAGGACGGTAAAAAACCACCATCCGAAACCATTTTCAACACATAGTCGATAGGGTAATCGTCAATTGGGATAACCCGTAAGCCATTTTCGGTATAAAACTCGTGATATGTGTTGTTGGTTTTTGACATTGCACGGTTTAGTGTTGAATAAAGCGATGCAGATTATAAATGCGAAACAGATTTTTGTAATGATTTGCCGAATACAGTAAAATGCGGTTAAACACTAGCGGAGGCTCGAGGCCTTCGAAGATATCGGGTTTGTTGCGGGCCAGATAAATGTATTTATAGCCTGCATCAATCGCCATTTGTAAGCCGGCGTTGTTGTACATACCATTGGGAAATGCAAAAGAGTTGACCTGCATTTGCAATATGCTTTCGAGAGATTTCTTTGAACCCGATATTTCATTGTTCAACACTTCTGCATCTATGTTGCTGTTTGCCAGATTGATATGAGTAAGTGTATGGCTCCCTATTTCGATACCATTTGCGGCACAATGCCTTAACTGATCAGTTGTCATCATTTCGGTTGGTGCATATGTTTCGCCACACTGCTGTTGAAGGTCGATAATAACAGCATCGCGTTGATTGCGTGGAACATCGAGCAATTGCTTAAAAACTTGTAGCGCAATCTGTTCGGCATTGGCAATAGTAACACTGTATCGGTATTCGCTGCCCAAGAGAGTAAAGCAGAGTGATTTACCTTGCTTGGCATAAGAGTCAACAAGATCGTTTAGCTTTTGTGTCCATATTTCATAGTTCGAGTCGATACTCTGCACCACCACGTTCATTACTGCGGGTAACTGATACTTCTTTAGTAACGGCAGAGCATTGTAGTAAAAATCGGAATACCCGTCGTCGAAAGTAATTATCAACTGTGGTTGCTTCGAATTTACATCAAGTTGCTGAGGCAGACAAACCCTATAGTGTTTTCTCAGGTATCGCAACAATCGTTCGAAGGTGGCTGTCGGCATACCCGGCCAGGCATACGATTTCTCGTTGGTGATTTTATGCAGACACAGCACTTTGCATTTCATAGCCTATATATTAATCGAACGAGAAATGGCTTTGAAGGGGGCGCCCGGTAAATATCCTTATTCCCCACTTCCTTACATAATCGCGGAAATCGTCGGTTACCAAATCTTCTTCACCGCTGAATTCCAGTGTTTCGAAATTTACAAAGAACCTGTTGTTAACCGATACCATCGGATACCGTATTTCTATCATTGGCGAAAGTTCATGATATTCGGCAACTTTCATGTATTCCGCAATAATATGTTCCGTTTTCTTAACTTTTTCTTCGTGTGTTAAAGGAACGATTTCCTTAATGAAGCGAGCAGGAGATCCAACATAAACGCCATGCTTTATCAGACTTCGAGTAACAGTGGAGTTTGCTCCTATTACAATTCTAGGAGCAATTTCAACACCAAACATTATTATGGTGCGATAGCCCACAATTACCCCATCGCCTATGGTAATTCCCGAAAAAGCCGCAGGGTATCCTTCTAAAGCATTCAGCCAAAAACCATGGGTAATCAGCGAGACATCTTCCGACAGGCCAACATCGTTGCCAATAACAATGGGTTCGCAAACATTCAGCAGGTTATTGCAAAATGTGCAACGATCTCCAACAGTGAGATTGGCTCCAGGATGCTGACGACCCCCTCCACCAACGCGTAGGTCGCCTGAAGTATAGAAATATTTGCCTATCTCGATGTTATTGCCCCGCATCTGGGTATTCGATCCAATATGGCTTAAATCACCTATCTTAAAACGTCCCTTAACCGAAATATTGACGTTTTTATCAAAACTAACCTGATTGCCAATATGGAGTTCCTTGGCGCATATTCGTACATTTTTTTCTTTTATTTCGAACAGTTCCATAACAATGTGTTTTGATGCAACGAATAATAAAAAACAATAATAGCAAGAATTTGTCGAAATATGAAATATTGTTTTGGCGGCTTGTTTATTGCACAATTGTGCTGATAACTTCGGCCTGTTTTTCCCAGTTATACATTGCGGCTGCTTTTCGGGCTTCTTCTTTTACGGCAACAGGGTCAAAGTCTTTCAGGGCATCTATGCCCCGGGCAATGTGTTGCACATTGTTTTCAACAATAAGGCAGATGTTGAACTGCGTGGCTACGGCATTGTTTTCGGGAGCGTTGCTGGCCACAAACGGAATACCGGCGTGCATATATTCGAACAGCTTATTGGCAATGCCCAGTTTTTTGCTCAGGTTTTTATCGGTTTCCTGCAAAATAATGCCACCGTCGGCAGCACGGGTATATTGCAGCAGTTGCGATGTGGGTACTCTGTCGATAAATGTAATTTTATGGGTCAAATTCAGCGTTTCGGTCAGGCGAATCAGTGAATCGCGCAACATTCCGTCGCCCATCAGCACAAAATGAACATCATCACGGGTGTATTTCTGTGCTTCAATCATAAGCGGCAACCCCCTGCCATACCCCATTACACCCTGATATAAAAGTAAAAACTTGTTCTTATCAATGCCTAACATGCTCTTCAAATCAACAGCCTCGTAGCTCGATTGCTCAAAGGCAGGGCAGTTGAGTACCACATGAATATTGTTGCGCTTATAGGTTTCGGCAAAATAGTTTTTCACCGAGTTGCTCACCGTTACAAATTCATCAACCTGTTTCAGCATCGATTTTTCGGCCTTTGTGCCAAAGTACTTCATAAACTTCAGTAAGATGCCGAATGCCATTTTACGCAAACCACGGCTTTGTTCGGGGAAAAACTGGTTTAGTGTTTCTATATAAATTTCGTGAGAGTCGTAAATAAGCCTCGCCCCTGTAGTTTTCTTTATTGCCAGGGCTGGTTTCAGCACCGTGAGATCGTTGGCCCAGATGTAATCGTAGTGCTGGTATTGCTTCATAACCTCACGGGCAAGGTAATTATACTCGTTGTAAAAAAAGCTGTGACGCAGTATGCGCTGCTTCAGGCCCGAAGCCGGAGCAACAGGAAACAATTGCACGTTGTCGCCAAACAATGTTTCGTCGCCGGGTGCCGGTTTCAAATAATACAAATCGACCCGACAATACCTGCTAAGCACATTCATGGTTTTTATTACCCTGAAGTCTTTGTGTATAGCGCCGGCAAGCAGCACGCAAACTTTTTTCATTGATGCAAATAATTACGAAGCAAAAATAAGGAATTCGTTTTATTCTGAAACCATCTGATTAATTTGCTATTTTTACAGCAGCTATTCGTTGAACATAGTGCCCAACATAACAATACATATAACCGAATACCAACCTGTTGACAAGCAGAAATGGGACGATTTATGCAGGGCCTCATCTAATTTTTTTCAATCGACCGCTTACGACGAGGTAAGTGCAATATTTGGGAACACCGCTGTGTACTTTGAGTGCTACCACAACAATGTGCCTGTGGCCGGGCAAAAAATATATGTATATTGGTCGGCGCGAAAAGCCCTCAGATACATCAGCCGCAGTGCGCACAGTTATGGCGAAGCCGTTTGCCAACCGGGCAGCGAGCATTGTATCGCTAAAATTGGTGATGCCATTTATACTTATCTGAAAACCGAAAACATACACTTTTACAAATCGAAGCCGGTGTATGGCGGCATCAGTGCCGAAAAAGCCTGTGGTAAATTTCCGACAAAAGCCATTGAGCTGGCTGTTTTGCCTATTGGGGCACCCATCGAAGAATTGTATTCGTCTATTTACAAAACCCACCGGCGCTATATTGGCAAAGCCGAAAAAGAAGGATTGAGGTTTTCGGTTGAAAACGATTTTGATGCCTTTTATGAACTGCTGCTGCTCACCTATGCCGGACAAAGAGTGAAACCTCCTGCCAAAAACTATCTGCAAGCCCTATACTGTGCCGGGCGCAGTGCCAATGCTGCCGAACTGTGTTTTGTGAGCCGTGGCAGCCAAAAACTGTCGGCAGTGCTTGCTCTTGGCTATGGCAGGCATGTTGAGTATATGCATGGCGGCAGCATACGCAGCATGGCGGGCAGCAACCACCTGTTGCATTACAGCATGATGAAACGCTACAATGCTTTGGGCTACATAACAGCCGGGTATGGTATGGTAAGTTTTTCGGATGCAGCCAATCGTCGCTTCGAAACCGTTTCCGATTTTAAAATGAAATTCGGGTGCCGCACCATTGAGGGGTATCAATCGGAGCTTATTGTTAACCGCTTTGCCAACAACGCATTTAACATGCTGAAAAAAATAAAATCGCGATGAACAGCATCGACTACAACAAAGTGCAGGAAACCTACAGGCAGCGTTCGCAGTTGCACGGCAATCATTCGGTGCTTACCGGAAGTGCCGATGCCAAAGCCTTACACGCCGATGCATTGCTCGACTATATCACGCGCAAACGACTGCTGAAACATTTGAAACCACAAAAAACCGATTCCATTCTCGATTTTGGATGCGGAGTGGGGCGACTCAGTTTTATACTGGCCCCCAAATGCGCTACACTCACCGGCATTGATGCCTCAAAGGAATTAATAGAAACGGCCATAGAACGCAACAGATTTGCCAACACAAGCTTTGTGCATACCGGTTTTGGCTTTCACCCACTACCCTACACACTTCTATTCAACAAAGTTTTTACGGTTGGTGTGTTGTATCATATTCCCGACGACGATTTGGCGAAAACGCTCAACGACTTTTCGAAGAAACTGAAACCCGGAGGTAAATTTGTATTTATCGAACATATCAGCCCCGGAAACCGCATCCTCGACAATGTGGGCATACAACGCAACTATGATACCTGGAAACAATTGCTCGAAAACAATGGTTTCTGCATCGAAAAAATAACAAAAATTATGCGGGCACCTTCCTACAGCATGTCGTTATGGAAAAAAACACCGCGCTTATTTAGTTTTATGATGCCTTTGTTTTATTGGCTCGAAAACTGTACTGTGAATCGCAAACCGCATTTGGCCGAATACTATTACTGCGTATTCGAATGCAGGCCTGCATAGGCGGCATCTCATTTTTTATCAGGGCAAGAGAATATACCTGAGTTCGGCGTAGGTATTTGCATAGGTGTGATAGTTGGCAAAAACCTGCCTGGCATTTTCGCCCATGGTGCGTCGAAGCTCTTCAGATACAATAAGCTGTTTCAGCATTTCATACCATTCATGGGTGGTGGTGGCAATCATTACACTTTTATTGTGCTCCAGCTTATCGGAATGCATATAAGGCGACACAACCATGGCAATGCCGTTGGCCATAAACTCGAGGCTTTTCATGGCAATTTTTGCCTTTACCGTTTCGGTTGGGTTTAAATAGGGAACCATGCCAATATCGATGCCGGCGAGCCATTCTTCGTACACAAAGCCCGGGTCTCCCCACTGCTGCACTTTCATGTTTTTGAGCTGTAAGTCGGGCATGGCGCGGCAGGCAAACGAGAAAACGATTTGCGGAAACTCGCTTTCGAGTTGTTGCAACACCAGGGCAATATCGAGCAATTGCAGCGCATTGTCGGGGCTGCCCATCCACCCTATTTGCAATGCTGTGTTGTTGTGCTTGCGCTGCGCTACAAAGTTTTCTGTTTCGATGGCATAACGCAGGAAATAGGTTTTACTGTTGGTGGACGAAAAATAATGATACAGGTGCATACTGGCCACGGTGATGCAAGCCGCCGCCGATGCTGTTTCTTCGACCAGTTTGCGGTTGTGCACATAATCGGCATCATAAAAGTCGTAGCAAATGTTCGGGTTAAACAGTGCTGCAAGCCTTTCGAAGCGGGCCGAGTTAAACGGAAAATCGGGAATAAAAGCACGCTGCACCCACACAGCCGAATATTGCGACAAGGATATAATTACCCGAAACCTACGCAGCAGAATTGTATAGTATAAAGCATAGAGTTTTCGGGCCTGTTTTAATTTTTTCATATTTCGCATTGCAAGCATCTCTTCCTGGCTCCATGCCCAAAGCACATGAAACTTAACTGCATCGGCTTCAAAAAAGGGTTTCCATGCAGCCATACGGTCTTTGCCGCCCGGCCAGCCTTCGGGTGTATAGGGCAACACGGCAATTGCCTGTGCTGCGGCAACCCGTTGCCTGGTAAAATAGCGATACAACCGGCCATAAACAATAAGCAGTGTGGCAAACAACCGAAAGCTATAGTTCAAAATGCGATGCATACGGATACATAATTTTGGCACAAATGTACTTAAATAGCCAGGCAATAAACAAAACCTGATGCTGTTTTTTTTTGATATTTGCCTAAAACAGACTACCATTGCAAAAAATTACGGGATGGCCACGCTGAAACATGTTTTGAAGAACACGTTTTTCTATTCGTTTTCGAGTATCATTCTGCGTGCCTCCTCTATAATTTTCTTCCCTATATTTTCGGCCTATCTCACCAAAGCCGACTATGGCATAATGTCGATAACCCAGATGCTGGTTACCATAATTGTTAGCACCTCGTGTTTTCAGTTGCCTAAAGGCATTACCCGGTATTTGTACGAAAAAGATGCCGAACAGGAAAACTACGAAAAACGCTTAATGGGAACTGCGTTTTTGCTTGCTTTCTTTTTCAATTTATTGTTGTCGGGCTTGCTGATTGTCTTTGGGCAGGGATTGTTTGGAGGGGTGCTCAACGAAATTGCCTTTTTCCCATATATGGCCTATGCACTGGCTTATATCCCATTTCTGATTATTTACGAACAATACAAAGGCTTGCTCATGGCCAAACATGTGGGCAAAAAAGTATTCCGGCTCGACATGGCATTCTTCGGGTCAAACATAGGGCTGAATTTGTTGTTTGTGGTAGGATTTGGCATGGATGCCCTGGGTGTTATTATCAGCACGCTGGTGTGCTCGTCGGTATTTGCCGTGTATGCTTTTGTGGCGTATTACCGAAAAACGGTTCTGAAAATAGACAAAGCCATTATAAAACCGGTGCTTAAATTCAGTATTCCGCTGATACCATTCTTTTTGGCTGGTTTTCTGCTCAGTAGTGTCGATTCTATTTATCTGAACCACACCATGGGTGTCGAAATTAGTGGCATTTATTACATAGCCATTACTTTTTCGACCATATTTTCGATGTTCAAAGAGTCGTTTAACTTTGCCTTTACGCCATGGTTCTACGAGAATTTCAAGAAAGACAATCATGCCTACATCAAAAAATTACTGAACATTATATTCTGGGGTGCGGGCTTTTTTGCCCTGGGGGTTTCAATGTTTGGCTACGAGGTACTCAGCATTTTGTCGAGCAACCCCGAGCTTCTCGAGGCGTGGAAATATATTCCGTTGGCCACCATAGGCCTGCTCGTGATTTTTATTGGGCAGGTGTACACCATGTTTGTGTATCACGGAAAGAAAAATGCCAAATACTTATTTGTGAGTAATTTTGTGGGATTCGGTGTAAACCTGGGTTTGTGTTTTGCATTTACCAGTTTTTTTAGTGCCTACTGGGCATTGGTAGCCCGAAACTCCGGCTTTTTGGCACTAAGCATTATTCAAATTGTGATAGCCATGCGAAGCACCGATTTTAAATTCGACACCTTCAACATAGTTGCTGTGGTGCTGGTTTGCAGTAGCCTGGCCTTTGTGCATTACCTGCCCATACCCTATGTGTATGTGCTGTTGGTGAAACTGGGAATTTGTGCACTGTTTGTTGTTGCTTTGTATCGCATGCTGCTGTCGATGAATTTACAACCCCGTGCCATGGCAAAAGACTTTATGAAAAAATTTAAAAAACAATAGTTTGTAAATCAATATGGAACAATTGCTGTATAGGCGCCAGTTTTTAATATCGGAACAAGAAGAAGAAATTGCCGGCTCGTTCAGTCATTGTGTTTTTAACAAGCGGCATGTGTATTGCCATAGCGATTTAGCCTGCCAACAAGTAGCGGTGGGTACACGAAGTGTGATGTTGTTTGGGTACATTATCGACTACCGCTATCCAATGTTTAACGACAAAGAACTATTGCTGAAGTATCTCGAAGAATCAGTCGACAGCCATGGGTTTATTAAAAATACCTTTCCGTCGGGAGGGCGCTGGGCACTTTTCTACAGCGACGAAAACGACAGTTTGATTTTTAACGATGCCACCGGAATGCGGCAGGTTTACTACAATAGCGGTTCAAAACTGCTGATTGCTTCGTCGGAAATGCTGCTGGCCCGTGTTTTGGGAGTACAACGCTCGGCGCGGGTTCAATCGGAATTTGTGCAACAAATAAAGCATGCCGACGCCACCTGGTTTCCGAATACGGCTACCAATTACGACGAAATTAAATGCCTTATTCCAAACACCTACTACCATATAACCACGCGCAATGTTTCGCGTTTCTGGCCTCAGCAACGGCTCAACATGGTGTTTCGCGACAGTGTGAATATGCTTCACGAAATTCTGCAAAAAACCCCGGCAGCATTGGCAACACGTTATCGCGATTATATACTCGGAACCACCTCGGGGGCCGACAGCCGGCTTACCATTGGGTATTTTAAAAACTATGGCACGGTGCCATTTTATATTTACACCATAAGAAACAGCAAACTGAGCCACAATTCGAAAGACATTGAAATACCGGCAAAACTGGCGCAGCACATGGCAATGCAGCATTTGGTTATTGAACATTATGAGCATCAAGATGCACAGTTTCGGGATATTTACCGTGCAAACAACGCCAACTTTAAGCCTACCTATTTCGAGATGGCGTATAATATGTTTTGTGAATATCCGCAGCAATACCTGTCGGTGCAAAGTGTAATGAACGAAATAGCCCGGCAGCGCTATGCCTATGTTCCTTATATTCCCGATGTGCACGACGTGAAGCACTTTACCGATTACGGGCATCTGGCTTTTGCACACAACGAAATTTCGGAGTGGATTGTTGGTCCGCGCCGCGTGCAGAAGCATATGAATTTACGTGTAGAAGATTTGTTTTTTATGGAGCAGCGCATGGGGCGATGGAATTCGACCAACCGCAGCGACTGGGATATGATTCAGGAGGTGTTTGAACCTTGGAACAATCGTTTGATTTGGCTTATTGCCATGTCGGTGCACCCGAAGCACAAAAAGCATGTTGACAACGATATTTACAAAGCCCTGTTTGCATTGAGCTGGCCCGGGCATAACGAAGTAGAAATTCATCGTGGCCACGAAGTGAATTACAGAAAATACCGATTTCGGAAAGCGTTGTCGAAACTGAAACGCGAAATCTTGCGTCGGGGCTAGGCTTTTACAACATTTTCGTCGGGAATACCGGGCATCAGCCTGAATTTGAGATACAAACGCGCTACTGTGAGAACGTCTTTTTCGCAGTAGGTAACAATGCGATTCAGGTCGTTTTCTTCGTAATATACCCGTGCTACCTGACTGCCGTCGATATCGTCTTTGGGTGTGGGTATATCAAACAAATGTGCCAGCAGGTCGAGCGAAGTATAGTTTTTGTAATCGCCAAATTTCCATAAATCGAGGGTGTCGATGTGGTGAACATCCCAGGGTTTTTTGCCTTGCAGGTCGAGCATGGGAGGCAATGCAATGCCATGAAGAATCATGCGCCGCGAAATATAAGGCATATCGAACTCGCGGATATTGTGGCCGCAAAACACTTTATCGCCTTTGGGCGAGAAGTCGGATATCATTTTTGCAAAATCAATCAGCAGGGCTTTTTCGTCGTCGTCGGCGAACGATTTTTGTCGGAATATTTTAGCACCGTCGCGTTCAACAATCAGGCCTACCGAAATGCATACAATTTTACCGAATTCGGCATAAATACCTGCACGCTGATAAACATCGCCGGCGGTTTCGGTTTCGGCTCTGAAAAACGACGATTTGCGATCCCAGAATTTTTTATAATCGTCGCTGAGCATATCGTACGATTGGCATAAAGGAACCGTTTCGATATCGATAAACATGATGTGCTGCAAAGTAATATTCATAGTTTTATATTTTAAGTTTCATTTCGATGAAATGGGTGAGTAAATCGATAGCCACATGGTTGTTTCCTCCTTGAGGCACAATAAGGTCGGCATATCGCTTGGTGGGTTCAATAAATTGAAGATGCGATGGTTTTACGGTTTTTTCGTATCGCTCGAGAACCTTGCTCACCGAACGCCCCCTTTCGATAATATCGCGCTGAATAACACGGCTTAGGCGGTCGTCGGCATCGGCATCAACAAACACTTTCAGGTTCATCAGGTTTCGCAACTCTTTGTTTCCCAAAATAAGAATGCCTTCAATAATAATTACCTTGTGTGGGGCTACGGGAATGGTTTCTTCGCGTCGGGTGCAACTTAGATACGAATACATGGGTTGCTGCACGATTTCGCCTCGTTTAAGGCGTTTGATGTGATCGATAAGCAGCGGCCATTCTATGGCGTCGGGATGGTCGAAATTAATTTCCTGGCGTTCTTCTACGGGCAGGTGCGAGTTGTCGCAGTAGTAAGAATCCTGGGGTATTACAGCCACCTCGCTGGCCGGTAGGCGCTCCATGATTTTTTGTACTACAGTGGTTTTTCCCGATCCTGTGCCGCCTGCTATTCCAATAATAAGCATAACAATAAGAAAAATTAATGTAATTTTGACCAATAAAAGTACAGATTTTAGTTTAGAAAAATGCTTTATCCTTTAAAATTTCATCCGATATACAAAAAACGCATCTGGGGTGGCCAAGAATTGAAGCAACACTACGGCAAAAGCAAAGCCCCCGAAATGTGTGGCGAAAGCTGGGAGATATCGTGTTTGCCCGACAATATTTCGGTAGTGGCCAATGGCTATTTATCGGGCAACAATATTCAGGAACTTACCGAAGTGTATATGGGCGAGCTGGTTGGCGATGCCGTTTACGAAAAATTCGGCTGCGATTTTCCGTTGCTCATTAAGCTTATTGATGCCAATAGTGACCTGTCGTTTCAGGTTCACCCTAACGACGATTATGCCTTTGAACACCACCGTGCCTACGGAAAGTCGGAGTTGTGGTATATTCTGGCTGCCCAGCCCGATGCTTCGCTTGTGTCGGGTTTTAACCGGCAGGTTTCGCCCGAAATATTCAGCGAAACATTGTTGTCGGGCAATATTGAATCGATAGTGAACCGCGTAATGGTAAAGCCCGGCGATGTATTTTACATGCCTGCCGGAAGAATTCATACCATTGGCAAAGGCATTGTGCTTGCCGAAATACAGCAAAGCAGCGATATTACCTTCAGGCTATGGGATTACGACAGAACCGACGAAAACGGCAATTCACGCGAATTGCACTTACAACAGGCTGCCGAAGTGCTCGACTACACAGCAACCACGCATCCAAAAACAGCCTATACGAAACAACCCGATGCCAGCAGCCCAATAATTCACACACCGCACTTTGCATGCAATATTGTGTGTTTGCTGAATACCTTGCAACGCGACTATGCCCACATCGAGAGTTTTGTAGTGCTGATATGCAGTGTTGGGGTCTGCCAAATTGAATGCCAGGGTGAAAGTTATCGGCTTGCAAAAGGCGAAACCATGCTTATTCCGGCTGTTATTACCGAAATAAACATGATACCCGATGGCTATGCCGAAATGCTCGAAGTGTATCTCAACACTGAAACCGATATGCAGTAAACCGGCGATAACAACAACTTGAAATGGAACAAAAAGATTACTTATTGCGCGAAATCGAAAAAATCGGGCTGATACTGAGAGCCATCCGGGTTGCCTTGACAGGCGGAAGCGAGAATATGGCGGTTCGCGCCGAAAAGCATAACAGCAATGCAAAAAACATGCTGAAGGAACAACTGAACTTCGATATTGAAGCATTTATGGTAATGAATGCTTCCGATTCGGCTTGCTATATGAACCAATTCAAGGGGTTCGATCCCGATAACCTCGATATGTTTGCCGATGTTATTATTGGCATGGCAACCACAACCACGGGCGACGAATCGCTGAAGTATTACGAAAAAGCGCTGTTTTTGCTTGAATACAGTAACGATAAAAGCAAAACATTTTCGATGGAAAGAGAGAATATGATTTCAACCTTAAAATTTCATTTAAGCTAGGCGTAGTCGAAGAAAAAGAAAAGAATTCACAATAATTCCATAACCCGTAGAAACGTGATTCCCCACGTCTCAAACCCAACCGGCAATTCAAGGCCTGCTAACCAGACGCGATAAATCGCGTCTCTACGGTGGTTTGGTTACTCTATATACCCCTGAACAGTTGCGGCACCAACCAATGCTGCTGTGTTTCTTACGTTGAATTTCAGCAATAGGTTTTTGCGGTGGCTGTCAACGGTAAGCGGACTGATAAACAATTTGTCGGCTATTTCATGGTTGGTTAGTCCGGCAACAATGAGCTTAAGTACCTCCAGTTCTCGTTTTGTTACGGTGCTTCGCTGTTCCGAAGATTGGTTCATTACCAGCATAGCCTCGTTGCAAAAGAAGCTGTTGCCGGCGGCCACTGCTTCAACGGCCTGAAGTATTTCGTTGAATTGGCAGCTTTTCAGCAAATACGCATTCACTCCTATGGTGAGCATTCTTGCAATATGAAAGCTTTGCGCATGCGATGTAAGCACCACAATGCGGCACCCGGCATCGATTGCTCGCAGTTTTTCGGCCAGCACCTCGCCACTCGTATCGGGCAGGCGTAAATCGAGAATAACCACATCGGGGCGATGCTTAACAAACATATCTATTGCCTCGGCTCCCGTAAAAGCCACACCAAGCACATCGATATCAGGTGCCTGTAAAAACGAAGCTTTCAAGCCTTCGGCAAGCATGGGGTGATCTTCAATTATAAGTACTCGTATCATAACTGCCAAATTGCAAAATTCAAAGATAGGCTATTCGAATGAGCTAACAAAAAACAATGCACACCTGTTGCTTTCAAGTGTGCATTGCATTGAATAGGGCAACACAAGGGCTAAGGCCCCTGCCGGCGGCTTTCAGGCTGCCTGGCGGCTGCGGAACAACACCTCATCGACTACGATTTCGGTGATGTAACGCTTGTTGCCGTTGGCATCGTCGTAGGTGC
>CAZEHA010000051.1:0-25226 GCA_964511665.1 uncultured Bacteroidales bacterium | reverse complement strand
GTAAATTTGAGTTGGTGTGCTACCCCAACCCGGCAAGCGGGGAGTTTTGGGTGGAAGCACCGGGTGAGGATGTGCTGGAGGTGTTTGCCACGAACGGCAGCATGGTGCTGGCCGTGAATGTGGCGCAGGGCCTGAACCGGGTTGACCTGTGCGGGGTGAAGCCGGGGATGTACCTGGTACGGCTGAGGGAGGCCGGGGTGTTTGGAAAAATAATTATTGAATAAGAATATGCAGATTATTTTGAATTGCCCGGGGCAAGGGGCAGATGCTAAAACCGGAGAGCAAGTCCCTATTCATGCTTCGATTAACGCTTCGCTACTCAGCATGACAGGTACTGTTTTTTGGGGGAAGGTGGTGGTGGAATGAGGGGCGTCTTCGTGGGTGTGGATTGCTTCGTCCTCGTTCCTCGTCCTCGCAATGACGTTATAGAGCACGTCATTGCGGGGGTTGAAAACCCGAAGCAATCTGCATTTAACGGGGGTAGTTTTTCGACTCTGTATTTATGGATAGCTTCACTGTGTTCGCTATCACGGTTAGGGAAAGCCCGTCATTGCCTTTAGATTAGCAACGAAGATACGCGATTCATCGCGTCTGGTTAAACAGGCGATGAATTGGTGGTTTAGTTGTCGAATCAATGCCTGCATTTTCAGCAAGAACCGGCTTATTTTAGCACCACAACAATTAAAAAAACAAACCGGCCAGTTCTTCACGGCTTACCTTATAAATACTGCCCTCGTGAAACGAATGCAGCAGCACCCTGTTTACATCTTCGGGAGTGTGACGGCATCCGGCAAAGGCATCGCAGAGCATTTGCATATCGCTATGCGAAAAGAAATCGCCCTGAATATTGCAATGCGATATTACTCCATGCTTCACCATCAGTTGCACTTCTACTTTTCCGCCTTCGAATCGATGCCATTTTTTAAGATTATACTCGGGCGAATGACCATAGTTCCAATCCCATGATTGAAATTTTGACACTCTGATTTTTTCAATTTCCAATACATCGTGCTCATCAAGAATTTCTTCTTCGAAATCGGCGGCAAGCAGTTCTCGCATTTTTAGGCTGAAATCGACACTGCTCATTGTAGCGTTGTGCACAAAAGGCTTAATGTTGGTAACCCTTTCGCGTACCGATTTTATGCCTTTCGAAATAAACTTTTCGTCGTCAACATGCAATGCCAGCACTAAATTATCGAGATTGGTGTCGAACAGAATAGAACCGTGATGCAGGAAGCGGTCTTTCATGCTGAACTGTGCATTACCCGAAAATTTTTTACCGCCGGCCAGTATGTCGTTTCTGTTGTTAAACTCGGCAGGCACGCCCAACTGCTGCAAGGCTTCTATTACCGGTTTGGTAAATTCTTTAAAGTCTTTGGCTTCACCCTGTTGTTTCCATGTTATAAAGCTAAACTGCCAGGTAGCAGGATCGGTATAAATAGTACCTCCACCACTGTTTCTACGTATCACCTGCATGTTGTTATTTCTTACAAAGTCGGCATTAATTTCCTGCAGTGTGTTTTGAAAACGCCCAATCATTAACGTAGGAACTGTATTCCAGAATAAAAAATATTCATCGCAAAATTTTTCGGTTTTCATCACATATTCTTCGAGTGCAAACCAAAACGATGCATCGAGACTATTGTTGATAATTGTTTTCATGGTCTTAGTTTTTTTTGTATCAAATCCATATCTTCAGAGGCGTTGTAACTGCTTCTTACATAGGGCGATGAAGCAACATAAACAAAGCCTTTATTCAAAGCAATTGTTTTGTATTTGGCAAATTGTTCTTCGCTTACATACTCCTTCAACAATGCATGTTTACTGCTGGGCGGCAAATATTGGCCTATTGTCATCACATCACAATCAACGCTGCGCATATCGTTCATCACCTGTTCCACTTCATCGGGGGTCTCACCCAGCCCAACCATAATGCCCGACTTGGTGATAATGCTTGATGCGTTTTCTTTTACGTAGCGCAGCACATCAAGCGAAACAGTGTAGTTTCCCATGGGGCGCACCCTGTTAAAAACCGATGGAACCGTTTCCATATTATGGTTAATGATGTCGGGGTGTGCTTGTATTACAATATCTATTGCTTGGGTTTTTCCTTTAAAATCGGGTATCAGCACTTCGATAGTAGCTTGGGGCAAGCGTTTGCGCAGTTCCTGTATGGTGAGGGCAAATTGTTGAGCTCCTCCATCGCCGAGGTCGTCGCGGGTAACCGAAGTAACTACCACATGGCGCAAACCAAGTGCAAATGCTGCTTCGGCAACATGTTCGGGTTCTTGGTCATCGACAGTTTGAGGCACACTTTGGGGTATTGCGCAGAAAGAGCAATTGCGTGTGCACACATCGCCCAATATCATAAATGTGGCTGTTTTGCGTTTAAAGCATTCGCTGATATTAGGACACCGGGCACCTTCGCATACCGTATGCAGCTTAAGGCTTCGTAACATTGCAGTAAGTTCGGCTATGCCTTCAAAATCCATCTTTTTATGCAACCAAGCCGGTTTTCTTATTGTCTCCATTTCGTTAAAATTATTGGCAAACATAATGAATTTGAACCACAAACTCAATTCGTAACTTGCATTGTGCAATCGTAAATTCAACAAGCAAAACAACAACTTTGTTTGCCTTTGCAAAAACGGTTAATAACAAAAGATTATTCTTCGGTGGTCTGATCGATATACATAGCCTCAAACTGACCTCCGTTAACACTAATGGTTACACCTCCATTGTTCACAAAGTTGTAGAAGAAAGTGCCTTTAATTATTTGTTGTTGCTGATCGTGTTCGCTTATTGTCATTGAACCTGCCGTGGCCCAATAGGTGTAGAATCCCTGCTGAAAGCTACTGTATATAGGACCTTCGGAACCAATAAATTGCACTCCGGCACCTGTGTTTCTAGGTATAATCAAGCGCAAACTTTCCCACTCGGCCGATAGAGTTCCCGTTATAATTATAGCCGTATCGTTCATTACAGCCGAAACCTGATTGGGTGACCACGATTCACCATCAACATTGGCTAACATGATATTGTCGAACAAGGTGGTGTCGATAGTGTTGATGAATTTGTAGGGAACATTGCTAAAACGCCCATCGCTTATTGATTTAAACGAGCCGTCGGTAGAGCGATAGGCTTTAAAACTAAAAGTGCCGCTGATGGTTCTCGATTCTTCGTTTATGGCACTCACAAACACCTGCCCCGTACCCAAATTGCTCGAACTTGTGCTATAAGCTATTACAGCATCACTCATATTAGGAACAAACTTACCTTCGTGTCTGTTTTGCTGGTTCAACGAATAATCGCCCGATTCTCCCGCAAAAATCCGGATTTGGATGGTTTGACCATTGGCCGAGGTACCGTAAATAACAATACTGTTGTCCGAAATACGAGCATGCGGGTCGGCACTGCGCCAGTTCACCGAATTAATCATAGCCGTCATTATGGGGCGCGATTGTGTATTGTTTCCACCGGTTCCGCACGAAATCAGAAAGCCTGCCGCCAGTGTAAACAGTGTGATTATGCTTATGTGTTGTTTCATTGCTGTTCTTTTAACATTTTGCAACAAATATATAACATCGTTTCATTTTTTCGACTCGGTGCTTTCAAAATTACCAACTTAATCATGTTTAAAACACACTAAGAAATATATTTTGGCTCATTCGGCTTTTAGCTATATTTTTGTCACAATACTTTGACGTAATATTTACATTTTGGTTTGCTGAATTATGGGATTACATTGCGGAATTATAGGAATTGCCAATTGTGGAAAAACCACACTGTTCAATTCAATGTCGAACAATAAAGCCGAAACCACAGGCTTTGCCTTTGCTACCAACAAGTCGAACATTGGTATGATACACGTGCCCGATGCCCGCCTCAAAGAGCTTGAACGCTTTCAAAAAACCGATAAACTGGTTAGCGCCAGTGTTGACATAGTCGATATCCCGGGGCTTACACGTGGATCGAGCAAGGGAGAAGGCGTAGGCAATCAGTTTTTGGCTGATATCAGAAATGCCGATGCACTGATACATGTGCTACGCTGCTTCGACGACGAAATGCTGCCTCACATCGATGGCTCGGTGAATCCGGTTCGCGACATGGAAACAATCGACATCGAGCTTCAGATAAAAGATTTGGAGTCGGTAGAGAAGAAAATGCTGCGCATGGAGAAGATTGCAAAAATTGGCGACAAAGAAGCGAAGCATGCCCTCGAAATACTTAAAACCTATAAAACGCACCTCGAAAACCTCGAAAATGCACGCACAGTGCCGCTAAGCGACGATGATCGCAAGGTGGTTGCCGATTTATCGCTGCTTACGGCCAAGCCGGTAATGTATGTATGTAATGTTGACGAAGCATCGGCTGTTTCCGGAAACAAATATTCCGATGCAGTTATTCAGGCACTTGAAGGAACCAATGCTACAGTATTAATTATTGCAGCGCGTCTCGAAGCCGAAATTGCCGATCTCGAAAGCATAGAAGAACGCATGGAGTTTTTGCAGGATTATGGTTTGAATGAACCCGGCGTGCACAAACTAATCAGAGCTGCTTACGAAATGCTAAACCTGATGTCGTTTTTCACGGTTGGCCCTAAAGAGATAAAAGCATGGACCATTAAAAAGGGCATGCTTGCGCCCGAGGCTGCAGGAGTAATACACAGCGACCTGCAACGCGGCTTTATCAGAGCCGAAGTGATGAAATACGACGACTTTGTGGCCTACAAATCGGAACAAGCAGTAAAAGATGCCGGTAAGTTCAGGGTCGAAGGGAAAAACTACATTGTGTGTGATGGCGACATTATGCATATACGTTTTAATGTTTAAGATAATAATCGTATGAGTACAAAACCTTCGATACCCAAAGGCACACGCGACTTCAACCCCTTAGAAACAGCGCGACGTAATTACATTTTCGATACCATTAAGCAGGTTTTCGAGCTGCACGGCTTTAGCGCCATCGAAACACCGGCCATGGAAAACCTGAGCACTTTGCTTGGAAAATATGGCGACGAGGGCGATAAGCTTTTGTTTCGCATTTTAAATTCCGGTGATTTTTTAAGCAATGTCGATAAAAGCCTTCTTGGCAATGGAAATAGTCAGGCACTGTCTTCGCAAATCACCGAAAAAGGCTTGAGATACGACCTCACTGTTCCCTTTGCTCGTTTTGTGGCACAGCATCAACACGAATTAACATTTCCTTTTAAACGCTTTCAGATACAACCTGTGTGGCGCGCCGACCGACCACAAAAAGGCCGTTACCGCGAGTTTTATCAGTGCGATGCCGATGTTATTGGCTCCGACTCACTTTTTAACGAATTCGAGATATTGCAACTCATCAACGAGGTATTTACCGCACTCAATATACCTACTACTGTGCACATTAACAATCGTAAACTGTTGATGGGTATTACCGAATTGCTTGGCTGTGCCGAAAGCTTTATGGCCATTACCACCGCCATCGACAAACTCGATAAAGCAGGACGCGAAGTAGTGCAAAGCGAATTAATCAAATTGGGCTTATCGTTGAATACCACCGACACTCTTTTCGAATTGTTGGAATTGAAACCTAACAACGATAAAATCAAAGAACTCGAAGTGCATTTGCAGTATAGCGAAATAGGCAGACAAGGTATTTCCGAAATTAAAGAATTACTTGAATATGCCGAAGGTAATATAACTAATTGTAAGATTGTTCTCGACACTTCACTGGCTCGTGGACTTGGTTATTACACCGGGGCCATTTTCGAAGTAAAAGCCAACAAGGCCAACATGGGAAGCATTTGTGGAGGCGGCCGTTACGACAACCTCACAGGCGTATTTGGCCTGCAGGGAGTTTCGGGCGTGGGTATTTCGTTTGGCGCCGACCGTATTTTCGACCTCATGTGTCAATGGAATTTATTTCCCGAAAACATTGGAAAAAATGTCGAAATTATGTTTGTTAATTTTGGAAAAACCGAAAGTATTGCTGCTATAAGCCTGATAAATGAATTGCGCGGTGCCGGTATTTCGGCCATGCTGTATCCCGATTTGGCTAAAATGAAAAAACAGCTGCAATATGCCGTGCAAAATCAAATTGAAATTGTTGCCCTGATGGGTGAAGACGAAATTGCCAACGGAATAGTCAGCTTGAAGAATTTGACTACAGGCTTGCAAGAAAATATTCCAAAATTAGAACTTATTGACTTCCTAAAATGTCGTATGTAGTTGCAGTTCTGCTGATTACAAAATTGATGTTGTAAAACTTCAGGTATTTTACACATCAAAGCTTTGATATTCTAAATGCTTTTCGGTAAGTTTGTGAAAACCAAAGATTCAACAAATGATGAAAACATTAGTGAACCGACAGCTTATCGAAGAAAAGATAAAAGGCTTTGGTCTTAACGACCTTGGGAGGGCAACCATCCGCGAAATAGTGGGTTTGGTAAATCAAATTCAGGAGGCGAGTGGAGAAGCATTTATGCGAATGGAAATGGGAGTTCCGGGTTTGGCGCCATCGGAAATTGGCACCCAGGCCGAAATTGATGCCCTAAGAAGAGGAGTTGCTTCGCAATATCCTATGGTTGACGGTGTTAAAGAGCTAAAACTGGAAACCTCACGCTTCGTTAAAAACTTTATGAATATCGACATCTCTCCCACTTCTTGTGTGCCTACGGTTGGCAGCATGCAGGGTGGATATGCAGTGTTTCTCATTAATGCATTTTTGCATCATGGCAAAGACACTGCCCTCTTTATCGATCCGGGGTTTCCTGTGCAAAAGCAGCAATTCAGGGTGCTGGGTCAAAAGTTCGAAAGCTTCGATGTGTACAACTATCGTGGCGATAAACTTCGCGATAAACTAAAATCGTATTTCGAAAAAGGTAATATTCATTCGGTAATATATTCTAACCCAAACAATCCGGCTTGGTTTTGTTTTACCGAAGAAGAATTGCAAATTATTGGAGAACTTTGTAACCAATACGATGTTATTGCTGTAGAAGATTTGGCATACTTTGCCATGGACTTTAGGCGCGACATGTCGAAACCGGGAAAACCGCCCTACCAGCTTAGCGTTGCTAACTATACCGACAAATATGTACTACTGATTTCCAGTTCTAAAGCCTTTAGCTATGCAGGCCAGCGACTGGGAGTTGTATGCATATCCGACTCTATTTTCAACGCCTCTTATCCGCTGCTGCAACAACGCTTTGGCACCGATAAATACGGCTACACATTTGTGCTGCGCATTATCTATTCGCTAAGTTCGGGAGTTTCGCATTCGGCACAATATGCCCTGGCAGCCATGTTTAAGGCAGCTAACGAAGGCCGTTTCGATTTCGTGAAAGAAGTGAGCGAGTATGGCGAAAGAGCGCGTATCATGAAAAAAATGTTTCTTGATGCCGGATTTACCATTGTTTACGACAAAGATTTAGACCAGGAACTGGCCGACGGTTTTTATTTTACGGTGCAATATCCGGGTCTTAGTGGCCACGAGTTGCTAAAAGAGCTGCTGGCAGCAGGAATCTCGGCCATTACATTGGCCAACACAGGCAGCGAGCACATTCATGCACTAAGAGCCTGCGTATCGCAAATAAAACTAGATATGATGCCTGAGCTTGAGCGCAGACTCAACATGTTCGTAATGGCACAAACAGAAGTGGTGAAACAATAAATGATTACAAGTACCGACATTCGCCACAGAAGTAAACAACTGTACTTCTGGCTCAATGAGTATGCCCGCGGGTATTACACCGGCGACAGCCACATCGACGCTAATATCGATTTAAAGTTATTTCATAGTTTGCGGGTTGCCGACCTGGCCCGTGAGATTGCCCGGCTTCTAAATCTCAACCCCTATGAAGAAGAATTGGCCTATTGCTGCGGATTGGTTCACGACGCAGGTCGGTTCAAACAATATGCATTATATCGCAGTTTTGTAGATACAAGCGAAGTATATCACGGCGACCTGGGTGTTGAAGTGCTTCGAGAATTGAATGTTTTACGCTCTTTTTCGAAAGAGGAAACCCAAATTATCATTACAGCTGTGAGAAACCACGGCCTCCTGCAAATTGACCCGGGAATTGATGACATTACCCTAATGTATTGCAACATTACTCGCGATGCCGACAAAACCGACATATACCAAATAGTTGCCGATTATTATCAACAGCCCGGAGAACGCAATCCTGAACTGGAACTTGGCCTTAGCAGCGTGCCGCAAATTAGTGCGCTTGTTTTAGATAACTTCAGAAAAGGCAAGGTGATAAAAAAAACCGATATGCAAACCATCGATGATTTTAAGATTCTTCAGCTCAGCTGGATTTTCGACATCAATTTTCGGTGCACATTAACATCTATTATTGAAAAACAATACCTCACAAGCATAATCAATTCAATTGACAACAAAAGTTTACAAAACGAAATTTCGGGCATAATTCAACAATACCTTAAAAAATCGAATTTTCATGAAAGCATTTAAAGCATACGACATCAGGGGCGTGTATAACAAAGACTTCAATAGCCAAGATGCTTATAAAATAGGATACTTTTTACCGCGTCTGTTTCAAACAAAGAAAATTCTTGTGGGTCGCGACGCACGCCTCAGCTCCGACGAAATTTTCGAGATGCTGGCGCTGGGTATTTGCGATGCCGGAGCCGACGTGTACGATGCAGGAATGTGCTCTACTCCTATGGTTTATTACGGAACGGCGCATTTTGGTTTCGATGCCTCGGTTCAGATTACCGCATCACACAATAAGGCCGACCACAACGGCATGAAGGTTTCTACCACAGGAGCCATGCCGGTGGGTTACGATAACGGACTAAACCTTATTGAAAAATGGATAAAAGAAGAGCCGATAAGGGTGCAGCACAAACGGGGTGCAATTATAGCCCACCCCTATGCTGACTCGTACCTGAGTTTTCTAAAAACCTATGTGGGCGATTACTCAGGTGTAAAACTCTGTATCGATCTGTCGAATGGCATGGCCGCTCTCTTTGCTAAAGAATTGTTGGGCACAAACCACCGGTATCTGAATGCAGATATCGACGGGAACTTTCCGGGCCATGAACCCAATCCTCTCGAACAGCACAATTTACAGCAATTGAAACAGGCTGTGTATGAACACAAGGCCGATTTGGGGATTATTTTCGACGGCGATGCCGACCGAGTGATGTTTATTGACGAAAATGCAAATTTTGTTTCACCCGATTTAATAATAGCTCTATTGGGACATTATTTCGCACAAAAGGGCACTACGGGCATTGTTGTACAAGACATACGCACAAGTAAAGCTGTTGGCGAATATCTTAAGCCTCTAGGCTTTTCGATGGCTACATGGCGCGTTGGCAGGGCATTTGCCTCGCGTAAGCTGAAAGAACTCGATGCAGTGTTAGGCGGCGAACTGGCCGGCCATTATTATTTCCGCGATTTCTATTACAGCGACTCCGGTTTATTGGCTTGTCTGCTGGTATTACAGGTTTTTTCTGACATGCATAAAAAGGGTGTCAGTTTTTCGCAGGCCATCAGCAACATTTCTGTGTACAAATCGTCAGGAGAAATTAATTTTACTATCGAACGCAAACAAGAAGCCATGGATGCCGTAAAAGATTTTTTCTATCAACATGAAACTCCGGTAGCATTCTACGATTTCGATGGCTATCGTCTCGACTATAACAATTTCTGGTTCAATATTAGGCCTTCGAACACCGAACCCTATTTGCGTTTTATTGCAGAAGCAAGTTCATCGGAGAAACTCGATGAAATTGTTGCTAAGGTAAGTACTATTTGCAAGCAGTTTGCATAGTGCTTAGGCAACATTGATGCCAACTACTTCTAATTGCTGAGCAATTTATAGGTAAGCGGCAGTGCGCCACTGCCCAATATTAACGCCATGTCGAACGCCTCTTCGGCACTAAATCCGGCGCTAATACTTATTTTTCCTTCGTCAATTTCACTCAACACCATTGGATAAGCAATCAGCCTCCCATCGATTACAATAGCCAGTGACTTGTTGACGTTTTGTTGAATAATTCTCTTAAACTGATATGCCCCTTCATCATCGAATTCAAGATTTAGGTAATGATTTCCATTGTTATTCTCGGAGTTTGCGCTCACAATATATTCGCCCGTAAAAACCGGTTTTCCGTCACGATGGGTTTTAAGGGTAATAATTTCGTAATATTCTTCATCAGATTGTGAATAGCTTGAAGGCATCCACGCAACAAGCATATCGCGTGGAAACAATTTTCGCAGCTCTTCAAGTTGCAAATAATATAGCAAATCGGCTATGAGTGTCTTTTTGCAATATCCAATCACACACCCAGGCTTGTATTCTACATTTCCGTTTTCGCCAATTACTATATCAAGAATAAGTAAATCAAAAAGAGGAGTATTAATATCGTTGTTGCGTTGTTCTAAATTGCTGTATTCGTAAGATTCTTCATGAGATGTTGGGCTTTTTAACAACAGTTCTGGTGTTTCGGCAAGATACATATCAGCCGTACTGAAGTATTGAAAAATCTCTTCCTGATTGTAGGTTTCATAAACCGACAAATTACCTGTACCGGTTAACACATGCGAAAGCCTGTCAATAGGTAACACCGAATCGGTATTCAATGCAATCTGTCCCCATTTGCTTGTTTTCTCAACACTGATATTAAGAGCACCTGCTTGTTGTAAGCGCAGCTTAAGAATCTTCATGCTTTGCTCGGTAGCTTCGCTGAAGGCATCTTTCATAAGAGCAACACATTCTTTATTGTTATTAATATCGTTAACCCCATCGCGATAAACTTGGAAAAGTGTATGCATCTCAATATGGCTGAACTTCGACTCCCACACATCGAGAAAAAAATCGAAATAGCATTGGGCTGAGTTTTGCGCCAACGAATCGCATATTCCCAATACTTCTAATAACAATGTGTCGTGTCGGTTATCGAAAAACTGCATCACAAAACCCGCAGCATCTGCCTCAAGCAAATAATCGGTGGTTTGGGTTTTCTTTTTATCGTTGCTGCATGCAATCGAAACAATTGCGAACAATGTGGCAATTGCCAATTGAAAGACATATAGTTTTCTCATTTTTGCGTTATTAAGTCAATTGTAAAGTACCGATAACAAAACCTATAGGCAAGTTGCACTACAAAAAGCGACACTTGTAATCACAAATTGCATAAGCATTGTTATCACAAATGTAAATAATCATTTGGCAATTATACCCTGTTTTGTGAATTCTATTAATCTTTCGCAAAAAAAACAACACCAAAAGCACATGGCTATTATTCTAAATAACAATGAATTAAGAAAACATAAACAGTTTATTTTCGATTAGCTTGCATTTTTTTTGTAACATTTGTATTCTGCTTATCGTTTCAGCATCGAATATGAACACAAAAGAATACAATAGAGCCGTAGATGCCTTCGCCGATAAAGTTTTCCGGTTTGTTAAATCGAACACAGGAAACCGTCAACTGGCCGAAGATGTGGTGCAAGACAGCTTCGAGCGCTTGTGGATTAACAGGAGTTCGGTTGATTTCGACAAGGCCAAATCGTATTTGTTCACAACAGCCTATCATCGCATGATAGATATTATCCGCAAAGAAAAACGCATCAGCTACACCAACGAGTTCCGCGACGATGCTACTCATGATTTTGCGGGTATTACCGATTTAAACGAAATTCTTCACAGGGCTGTGTCGAAATTGGGCGATATACAACGCACCGTGGTGTTGCTTCGCGACTACGAAGGCTATTCGTATCAGGAAATTGCCGGGATTACCGGACTCAGCGAGACACAGGTGAAAGTGTATATTTTTCGTGCCCGCAAGTTTTTAAAAGAAATCATCGGAAAAACCGAGAACGTGATATGAAACAGAAAATTAATATCGGCAACTACGAGGCATGGCTTCTCGACTACATCGAAGGGAACCTGGATATTGAAGAGGAAGAAATGCTGTTTGGTTTTCTGAAAGCCAATCGCGAGCTCTGCAATCAGGTTGAAGATATAACTCCCTACACCTTGAAAGCACCCGAGAAATCGATGTTTCGCAACAAAAGTAAATTGCTAAAAAAAGACGACAACGACGATATATTGATTGCTGCTTCCGAAAATGAACTGAAGGCCGATGAAGCGAGCGATTTGCAACTAATGCTTAAAGAAAAGCCGGAGCTTGCTAACGAAATCAGCCTGTATCAACAATGCACACTAAAGCCTGATGGGTCTGTATATCAGCATAAAAATAAATTAAGAAAGGCCACAATATCCATCAATCGCCCAATGATACTGTCGGCTGCCGCTGTAGTACTTCTTCTTATAACAGCCACAGTTGCTGTGCGAATGTTTGCCGATATTGCAAGTAGCGATTACAACGCCAAGCCAATGCTATCAGCCCTTCAAGTTTCCGAAGTAAGAATCAGTTCACCTGTTTCTTATACTACCGAATTGTTTGCAGAGCCCGTAAATTATCACTATCAAAGTCAGGCATCGGTTCAACATACAAACACAAGTTACGAAACAAACAGGATCGACATCGCGAGTCTTCCTGCCCAGCATATACAGCGCATAAACATTCAGACAGAACCGGTTGAACTGAAATATTATGAAACTGCGCTGCCCCAGATAGCCGATTATAATAAGCAAACCGACAATCGGTTCTCGTTTCGAAATTTTCGCAATATCAACAGCGATAATATCAGCCTGGCCAGGCTCAACGAGATTAAAGACAATATCGAAATCGGATCGCCGGTAAAATGGCTACGCAAAACAAAAGAAGATTTATTCTCACAAGATTTAATAGCAGAAATAAGAAATTTTAAAAACTAATAGTATGAAAACAATAACAAACATTGCACTTGCACTAACGTTTATGGCAATAGCAAGCTCTGCATTGGCACAGGGCACGGTAATAAAACAAAGCAACGACACGCTGACTATAGAAATAGATGGAGAAACCAAACTCACAATTATATCTCCCGAAATCACAAAAATCATTGGGTATTTCGAAGAAGACACAGTACAGAACAATAGCGAAGAAGGCAGTAGCGATTCCCGCAAAGTTCTTATCAACTTCGACGAAGACGAAGACATAATTGTAAAAGAGCAAAAAAACATCACAGTGGTTAAAACCATAGATACCGATTCCGATGAGCCATGCAAGCAATCGAAAAAGCAAACTAAAGAGCCTGAAGTATTCGAAGGGTTTCTGAATATCGACTGGGGAATGAACAATTACCTGAACAGCGGTCGTTTTCCCGACTCGTACAATGCCCCTTACACCGTTAAACCCTGGGGATCGTGGAGTTTTGGCATTGGCCCCGGCCTCAGAATTCATGTCGGAGATAATATATCGCTGAATCTTACCGCTCAGGTTATGTGGTACAATTTCAAGTTTCAAGAAAAAAGTACCCGTATCGAAAGAAACGACGACGGTTTGATATTTGGCACCGACGACAACATTCAGTTTCCATTGCGAAGCAAACTAACTGCAGCCTATGTGAATGCCGAGTTTTTACCAATGGTTCATTTTGGAAAAGACGACGACGATTTCAACAAAAAAATGTTTCGCTTGGGAGCAGGTGTTTATGCCGGTTATCGCATCGACAGTTACACCAAATATGTTGATGAAGACCTGGGACGCAAGAACAAGCTAAGATATCACAACAACTATTATCTCGAGAACTTCCGTTATGGCGTAAAAGCTGTTTTTGGCGTGAGAGACTACAACATTTTTGCAGCTTACGACCTGAATTATCTATTTACGCCCGGCAAAGGTCCCGAACTGAATGCCTTCAGCATAGGACTCAATTTCACCATATAGCTTAACCCATAAGCATTTACCCTTGAGTTAACAAAAGAAGTGGCTGATTTTTGGCCACTTTCTTTTTTTTCTGACTTCTCTAATTTGGTGGGGTTGAGCTAAACTTTTTATTGAGTTAACCAGAGTGGTTTGTAAAGATGTGGATACAATTGAAAACACGTTTTTTCATGCAAAACGAAACGCCGCGGGGGGAGTCAACGAGCGCGCAGAAATCAGCTGAGCAGCCCATAAGGTGGGTTGTGCGATAGCGAATGCTGATTTTTTGCTCGTTGCTCCCTTTTTTGGTAACTTTTTTGGGAGAGCAAAAAAGTTACAACAATACAAGTCAGGAGAATAAGATCTTCAGCATAGGACTCAATTTCACCAAATAGCTTAACCCATAAGCATTTACCCGTGAATTAACAAAAGAAGTGGCTGATTTTTGGCCACTTTCTTTTTTCTCTGACTTGTCTAATTTGGTGGGGTTGAGCTAAACTTTCTATTGAGTTAACCAGAGTGGTTTGTAAAGATGTGGATGCAATTGAAAACACGTTTTTTCATGCAAAACAAAACGCCGCGGGGGGAGTCAACGAGCGCGCAGAAATCAGCTGAGCAGCCCATAAGGTGGGTTGTGCGATAGCGAATGCTGATTTTTTGCTCGTTGCTCCCTTTTTTGGTAACTTTTTTGGGAGAGCAAAAAAGTTACAACAATACAAGTCAGGAGAATAAGATCTTCAGCATAGGACTCAATTTCACCATATAGCTTAACCCATAAGCATTTACCCGTGAGTTAACAAAAGAAGTGGCTGATTTTTGGCCACTTTCTTTATTTTCTAAAGACAGGATAGAATAATTTCACACGATAGCAATAGCTTAACTCAAAACCCTTTCGGGTTTTAAAATCACGCCTACCCCCTTTTTTCCGTCGATATAAATCTTCATGGGGTGTGCAAAGCGAATCAGCTTAAGCCGTTCCGATTCGTACACGGGTTTGCGGCGGTTGAGAAACGACAGATCGTAGTAGCCATCTTGCATGCAAGGGTTAATATTAAAATACCCTACACGAAACGAGGTCAGGTTCTGAAAAAAGTGAGTGCCCTGACTTGGGTCAACCTGATAGTTTTGCAACGATGTTTCAACCAAAACACGCACTCCCGATATTTGCGACCATTTTACGGGGATACCTAAAAAATGATCGCTCGACCCCCAGCGGCCGGGTCCTATAAGTATATAATTTCGTTTCATCCGCACTAACTGCTCATTAAGAGCACCTATTTCTATTGCCAGCAAAGGATTATGAGCCGGATTAAAGTTTTCTGATCGCACATATATCACATCGTGAACATCTTCGATAACACCGTTGCCTAAAGCACTGCGACTGCATATCAGAGTAGCTTCTTTGGTAATACTGTTCACATCAACAGGAATGGTTTCCTTGTTTTCGACAATGGGCCGTATTTGCAACAAGTGCAAAATTGATTTCCCCTTCGACAAATTATCGAACGACACAGCAAACTCAATTTCAACCGGATTGCTCATTTCTTTTTGGCCGATTTCGAGTACATCGGATATGGCCTCGCTTAAAGGCAGGTTTTTATACTTCAGAATATTTGCAAAACTGATGATTTTCTTGCCGGGATAAATTCCGTCGATAAGTACATTGTCGTTGTAATCGTAGGTTGACGCAATACTTGTTAGAGTGCCGTGCTCTTCGGCTGTATTCAAATCGAGTTTTCGCAAATTGATGCCATCGTTGGTAGATATCTGAAAACTATCTTCATTAAGGTCGAGTGCTAAAAAATAGTTTTGTGTTTCTTTCAGCGCTATTTCGGGGCTGCTCAATTGCAGTATCTTTTTGGGATGTTTTGGAGAATAGCGTATTGACATGCCTCCATCAACAATGTATTTTCCAAGTCCTAATGCAAGGTTCACGATTCCTTCCTCGGGTTTTTCCTTGCCGATAGGATAAAAGTTTATCGAGCGGGCTACACCCGATATTTCTGGATAAAATGTATCGTTGTGCTTTTTACCACAAACTTCCTGCAACACTACAGCCATTTTTTCTTCGTCGATAACATTTTTGGTGGCTGCCATATAGGCTTTGCTTTCTTTGTAATACACCGAGGCATACACACTCTTAATAGCATCGGTAAGCATGCGAAGTGCGTGGTCGATACTACGTGTATGAGGAATCATATAGGTTGAATAGATTCCTGCAAAAGGTTGATAATGGCTGTCTTCGAGAAGACTCGACGAGCGCACTGCTAGCGGGTTTTTAACAATTGTAATAAATTTACGCAAGTCTTTCACAAAAGCCTGCGGAAAACTGGCAGCCACAAAAGCGTGAAGTATTTCGTCGTCGCTTAGGTTCGACATGGCTATTTCATACAACTGATTGGTTTCCATAAACTGATCGAAAACTTCGGTTGTAATAACAAGTGTGCGAGGAATGGTTATATGCAGGTTTGGATATTTGTTTCGCAGGTTATTTCTCGATATCAGGTTGTCGATAAACGCCAGGCCCCTGGCCTTACCGCCCAGCGAGCCATCACCCAATCGGGTGAATAGTAAATATTTGTCGTAGTCGTCGCGATAAAACTTGGCAATCACTCCGCGTGCACTATTGAAACGATACCACGAAATGGTGTCGTGCACATACATTTTAAGCTCGGTGGCTGTTTTAAAATCGGATGCATTTATTCCTTCGAACAAGCGAGAAATGCTAAACAGCGCCCGAGCCTTGAGCCAGCGAGAAAAAAAGTGCATACGGGCACGGTCGAGTATTACTTCATCGGGAATGTGCATAATGCACTCCTGCAAGTCTTTGATGTTCGAAACACGTGCAATAATTTCAGCAGTATCGGGATGCCTGAAAATGAAATCGCCAAATGCAAATTCTTCGAGTATCACCTTTTTTAAATCGAGCAAAAAGGTTTTTGAGTATTTGTGTAGGAAAATAGCGCCATGACGAAGGGCTTTCTCCTCGTTATCGGCCTCCGACGATTGTATTATTACAGGCAAATAGCTGTTTTCTTCGCGCACTCTGCGCAATAGATGAAACCCTGCCTCCCTGTTGAGTTTTCCCTTGCGGGGATATCTGACATCGGTAATGATACCCAGTAAATTACCTTTGTATTTCTCGTATAAATCTATGGCCTGCTCATAATTGGTTGCCATCAACAATTTCGGGCGACCTCGCATTCTCACGTTTTTCTCGTGTTCGTTTAGACCTTCTGAGACATAGGTTTTTGCTTGAGTAATTAACATTTTGTAAAGATTCGGCAGATAACTCGAGTAATATCGGAAAGAGTCTTCAACTAAAATAATGGTTTGAACACCAACAATTTTTGCATCGTAATCAACATTCATCTTGTCTTCGAGCAGTTTGATAATTGCCAACAAAATGCCTACATCGCCCAGCCAGCAAAAAATATAATCGAAAATTTTCTCCTCTATCATCTCGAGACGCTGATTTACCTCCCGCGAAAACGGAGTTAGCACAACTATTGGAATGCTTGGGTATTTTTCTTTGATTTCCTTCGACAGGTCGAATGGGTCGCGGTCAACCAAACTCAACATGGTAATTACCAGATTAATTTTCTCCTGCTCAAGCACATCGATGGCCTCTTCGGCAGTTGTAACCTGAATGATTTCGGGAGGAAAACGCAAATTGAGCGATACATACTCGTTGAAAAGCTGCGAATCGATGCGCCCGTCTTCTTCGAGAATAAAAGCATCGTAAGGGCTGCAAATCAGAAGCACCCTGTATATACGCTTACGCATTAGTTTGTTAAATGCCGTTCGCTCGAAATAATAATTGTCAACGGTATCGTGCTGGTAAAATTTATCTTTTACAGTGAGTATTTTTGTTTGCTCTCCCATTGGCGTAATTTTTGATAATTCTTTTTGTATATTTACAAAATTAAAAACCTAAAGTTATGAAAAAACTTTTTATTTCTATCGTTGCAAGCATACTGGTTTTTTCTACGCCCATGTTTGCACAAAAAGTGTTTAGTTGCCAATATAAAAGCGATGCAAAAGTAAAAGTGTACGTTTGCGACTACAAAAGCGACGCCGATCTGGTAGTGTATAAATGCAGCTATAAGAGCGACGCAACAGGCAACGATGGAAAATGGTATTTTTGCGAATATAAAAGCGATGCCGACAAAACCGTTTACTTCTGCGACTATAAAAGCGATGCCGATTTGCTGATTTATTTTTCGGAATACAAGAGTGATGCCGGATGGCGAAACAGTTCTAAAAAGCATTTAATGTACTGATGAAAACAATATTGCTCTTTTTAATGCTATGCGGGCTTGCCGCTGCGGGGCAGTCGCAAAAAGTGTATTCGGTGCAATACGACTATCAGGCCGATGTTAAAGTTTTTGTTACTCAATACGATTATCAGGCCGATTTGATTGTGTATAAGGTTGATTACGATTATCAGGCGGGGAAGAACGACGGCAGGTGGTTTTTTACTAAGTACGACTATCAGGCGGATAAAAAAGTGTATTTTACCGATTACGATTATCGTGCCGACATCAAAATATATTTCACCGACTATAGCTACAAAGCCGGATGGAGAAACAAAGACAAACTGCATTTGATGTACTAATGGCTCTTATTCCTATTTAGATAAATATATATGACACGTCGCAAAAAAGCCTGGTTGTATTTTTTTCTGATAGTGTTTTCGCTCATTGTTCTCATAATTCTTTTAGGGCCTCCTCTTTTGGAACAATATCTCCGTAAACAACTGCAGAAAGAGCTCGCACTCAACCTCGATGCCATAGTAACAATACAGAACCTCGACATCAAGTGGTTTAGCGGCGAAATTGTTGTCGAAAACCTTCTTATAACAGGAAAAGGCAATTTTGCAAACGAAAAAATGCTTTCGATCGAAAGCTTCTCGTTGCGCATTGCCGAGAATAAGGGCTTCAACCTGGCTTCAATCAAACTCGAGGAATTACTGGTGCGAAATGCCAAAATATTCATCATTACCGACGAACAAGGCAACAAAAACTGGGTCAATAGCCAACAACCGGGTGTGAGCAGCGAAAACAACAGTGAATTCAGCATTCATAAAATCAGTCTCGAAAACATTGGCATTTATATAGAAGATCGCCAACAAAAAATCAGATACAGCATCAGCAATTGCTCGTTTAACATGCTTACAGCCAGCAACTCAAACAATGTAACAACAATCGATTACAATCTTTCGGCAGCAAGCATCCATTTCGAAAACACTACAGGCAACAATCATATTGAATCGATAATACTTAAAGCCCATCACATTCGCGACAGCATTTCTCAAACTATAACGGGAGACCTAAACATTGCCGGCATGCAATCGGATGTTGAAATTCAATTTTCGAACGATTTATCGGAATATATGTTCCATCTGAAAACACACGACATCCCGGTACACGATTTAGCCATTGTGCTGGCCGGCACCAATACCGATATTTCGCATCTCGGTTTTTCGGGAAAATGTCAGGCTGAACTTAGACTTACGAAAAAACCGTCGCAGCAGGAAATACCTGATGTATTACTTAATATTACAGCCGACAACGTACTTATTAACAATAAGTTAAATGGGAATTGCATATCGGCATTTTGTTCCATTAACCACAAGTATGAAACCATCGACGGCCTTTTCTGCTGCAGCAAAAACGACAGCATTAATATCGCTTCAGCTACAAATCGGCTGTGGTTTTCGGCGAACACACAAGCAGGTAAACCCGAATGGGGCAGCTACAATGCATCGGGCAGTTTCGACCTGGATTGTCTGAATTCAGTGTTTACGGCAACTCATAATGTGTTCGGCGGTAGTCTGTCAGGCGCAAATAGCGGCAAAAACCAATGCAATATTCATGCATCGGCAGTTGAATTGCATCGCACTACCGGCGGCAATACCTATAGCATTAAAAACGGTAGTTTTAGTTTAAGTCCAAACCGTGAGGCCTATCATTTTATTCTAACTAAAAATGCATCGCAACTGGCAGCATTCAATTTGGAAATAACACCTGCCAACATTGCCAGATTAATACCCGGAAACCTGAAAACAAGCTTGAATGTATCGAAGCTTACTATCGAGACACCCTCGGGCACCAACAGTTTGGGTATGATTTCGCCGAGCAGCGAAGGCCCAATTCATTTCGGTTTACCGTATTTGCAAAGCTACAGCATCGAAATATGTATAGGGGCCGACAGCTTGTTCTATGGCGGTGCCGTGTTTTCGCCTGTTAGCATACAGTATGCGGCAGCATCAAAGAACCTATGGCTGCAGATTCTTTCAAAATACAATAACAATAGCTTTTTTGATGCCGAATTATCGATACAGCATAGTGCCGATAGTGTAGATTTGATTGCATGTAAGGCAAATTTTGAACACAACGCCGCAGACCCAGGCACAATTCAAGGAAATGTATCGGGAAAAATCAACTTGCATGCTTCTCTTAACGATTCTTTAAAGCTGATTGAACACAGCATGAATGGTTCTATATATATTGCCTCCGACAGTATGCTTATTCACAAGCGCATTCTGAGTGGGCCACTACGAATGATACGCCCGTTAATTGAATCGGATTATCTGCATGTAGCAGATGCAGTTATTGATTGCAAAATTCGCAATTCACAATTTCTGATTAATGAGGCAAAATCCATCGTCAATAAATGGAATATTCAAACAACGGGCAGGTACGAAGCATTGGGTGAGGTACACATGATAAGTCTGTTACAGGTAAAACCTTCTAAGCTCAACTACATCGAACGCAATATTATTAAAAACGCACTAAAAGGGCAATCGGTCGATTACAACGAAATATTTAAACGGAAGCACTTAGTACTGCAAATACATACTACGGGAAATGCCAATAGCTTAAAACATAAGCTTCATATTATCGACAGAACCAAGAGGAGGTAATAAATCGCTTTTTAACCTAAAAAAGTAAAGATATATTTTCGGCATTACGCTAAAATAAATTACTTTTATTGCCTGAAAACAATGTAGAAACTAAAAATAATTACACATGCAAACACTTGTTGTAACCGGTTATGGTTTAACTATCGAGAACGTGGTTGAAGTTGCCCGTTTGGGGCGAAAAGTTGCTCTTGCCGATGAAGCTCTCGAACGTATGAAAAAATGTAGGGCCATGCTTGAGCGAAAAATTGATGCGCACGAAATAATGTATGGTGTTAACACAGGTATAGGCGAATTTTCGGAAGTAGTACTCAACGATGAGCAGGTGCAAGATTTTCAGAAATACCTGATTTACAACCACGCTGCCGGCATTGGCGAAGCAGCTCCTCTGGAGCATATAAGGGCTGCCATGTTGGGTCGTGTGAATGTGCATGCACACGGCAATTCGGGAGTTCGTCCCGAGATAACAATGACTCTCATCGAAATGCTCAATAAGGGCGTAACCCCTTATGTTTGCGAAAAGGGTTCTGTGGGAGCATGTGGCGACCTCGCTCCTATGTCGCAGATAGCCCTGCTGATGATGGGCGAAGGTAAGGCGTTTTTCGAAGGCCAACTGCTCGAAGGCAGCGAAGCCTTGCGTCGTGCCGGTATTGCGGTGCCTGGTCTTAAAGCCCGCGACGGTTTGGCCACAATTAATGGCAGCAATGTTTTAACCGGCATGAGTGCCCTGTTTTTGTATGATGCAGGGCGGTGGCTAAAACAGGCCGAAATAGCCTGTGCCATGTCGCTCGAAGCTCTTAAGGCCAATATGAAACCCTATACGGCACTATTACACGAAGTCCGCGGTTTTAAAGGAGCCATTCGCTCGGCACGTGCCATCGAAAAATGTGTTTCGGGAGGCGACCTAAAAGAAGGCCGAGTAAAATGCAAGGTACAGGATGCCTACTCGATGCGTTCCACCCCTCAGGTAATAGGGTCAGCACATGATGCACTGGCTTATGCCCGTTCGCAGGTAGAGATAGAACTCAATGGTGTGGGCGACAACCCCATCTTTTTTCCCGATAAAGAACTGGCACTTTCGGGAGCCAATTTTCAGGGTTCACCTGTTGCTGTTCCCATGGAAATGGCCGGCATGGTTATTACTATGGTATCGGTGCTTAGCGAGCGCCGCATGAACAGGCTGAACAATCCTGCTCTAAGTGTAGGCTTACCTGCTTTTCTTACCAAAGGTGCCGGGATGTTTTCGGGCTTGATGCTTAGTCAGTACACCGCCGACATGCAGATAGTTGAGCAAAAACTGCTTAGCGCTCCGGCTGCCATACAAAGCATTCCGGCTGCTGCCGACCAGGAAGATTTTGTTTCGATGGGGATGAACACCGCGCTGAAAAACCTGCAAATACTCGACAATGCCTATGGTATCCTCGGCATTGAATTTATGGCTGCTGCACAAGCCCTCGATTTTAGAAAAGAAGAAATTGCCAGTTTTGGAAAAGGAACCACCAAAGCATGGGAAGTGGTACGTCGCCATGTCGATTTTCTAGATATCGACAGACCACTGTATTCTGATCATAACGCCATGAAGGCACTGGTAAAATCGTGCGAAATACTCGAAGAAGTAGAAAAAGTGGTGGGAAGTCTCGAATAATAATACTTTTCTTTTCTCAACAAAGGTTTTTGCCTACGGGTAAAAACCTTTTATTTTTTCACTGCCGAAAGCACATCATCAAACAGAACAACAATGCGACGTTGATAGTCGAATATGTGTATATCGGGGAATTCAATATAGCGTAGTATCGATTTCAACACTTCTTGCGACGAAAACACCGAAGGAGAAAATATCGATTCATCAGTTTCCGATTCGGGTATTTTTATGTTATAGTATTTCTCTATCATATATAACTCTCCATCGAGTTTAAACACTACTTCCTGTTCAATCCAGCCACTATTATCAATTTCGATATAATTGCGCAATTCAATCTCCTGCACTCCGTAATCGCGTTTCTTAATCATTTTCACAAAGTACAAATGCTCAGCATCAATCCAGAACTGGTTCGATTTGTCGTTTTCGTCGGATGCACCCACCACATACACCTTGCGGTTCTCATACATACGCGTGTGGAATTTGTCGGAGTCGTAATCGAGTTGACCAATTCGTTGCATGGCCTTGTCGAACGACAAATTATAGATATCCATACTTAACACCAGCAAATCGTGAATAATGTACTGAGAAGCTTCAAGTTCATGATCTTTAAAAATATAAACCGAATCGTTGCGATAAATTTGCCCGCTGCCACTTCCTTCGTGGTCGTATGCAATAAACAACATAGAAGGGAACTTGTATATTTCGTGCCAGCTTTCGGTGCGTATCACTTTCCCGTTTTCGAAGAAACTGGTGGTTTGATCGAATGCGATTTGTTTAAACCATTTGCCGCCATAGCGTGAAGTCATGGCTTTTACCAGCTTTTCGGTTGTTTTAATCTGCGAATTGCACGAACATAACACTGCAATTACAAGAATTACGGCAGAAAGTTTACAGTAAGTTTTCAATTTCATGCGAATTATTTACTTACAACGTGTAAAAATAAGAAAAGTTACATATGTTCAACAAAAAAAATCACACGCCATTCGCCCTGTTTCAGTTATTACACCACTGCAAGGCTAATCCTTCATCAATTTACGGTACTTAATCCGTTTGGGAGCTTCGTTACCCAAACGTTTTCGCCTGTTTTCCTCGTATTCGCTGTAGTTCCCTTCAAAAAAGCTGACTTGTGAGTCTCCTTCAAATGCTAAAATATGCGTACAAATTCGGTCGAGAAACCACCGGTCGTGAGAAATAACCACCGCACATCCTGCAAAAGCATCGAGGCCTTCTTCTAATGCTCTCAGGGTGTTGATGTCGATATCGTTGGTGGGTTCATCGAGCAACAGCACATTGGCTTCCGATTTCAGTGTCATTGCCAGATGCAGGCGGTTACGTTCGCCACCCGACAGCACGCCTGTTTTTTTACTTTGATCGGTACCACTGAAATTGAAACGCGAAATATAAGCACGTGAATTGATAAGTTTACCACCAAGCATCATCTGCTCTTGTCCGCCCGAAATCACTTCGAAAACACTTTTCTCGGGATCAACGTCGCTATGTTGCTGATCAACATAAGCCAATACAACTGTTTCTCCTGTAACGAATGTTCCGTTATCGGGTTTTTCCTGCTGCATTATCAATCGAAAAAGTGTTGTTTTTCCGGCTCCATTAGGGCCAATCACACCTACAATGCCATTGGGCGGAAGCGAAAAGTTCAGGTTGTAGAAAAGCAGCTTATCGCCATAAGCTTTACTCACCGCTTTAGCATCAATAACGCTGTTTCCGAGTCGCGGACCGTTAGGGATAAATATTTCGAGTTTTTCTTCTTTCTCTTTAACATCGGTATTCAATAGTTTTTCATAGGCATTCAGCCTCGATTTTGCTTTTGCGTGTCGTGCTTTTGGAGCCATCCTCACCCATTCTAATTCGCGCTCCAGTGTTTTTCGTCGTTTACTTTCCGATTTTTCTTCTTGTGCCAAGCGTGTAGATTTTTGTTCGAGCCACGACGAATAATTCCCTTTCCAGGGAATTCCTTCTCCACGGTCGAGTTCCAGTATCCAGCCGGCTACATTATCGAGAAAGTAGCGGTCGTGCGTAACGGCTATCACGGTTCCCTTGTATTGCTGCAGATGCATTTCGAGCCATTCCACCGATTCGGCATCAAGGTGGTTGGTGGGTTCATCGAGCAGCAACACATCGGGCTGCTTCAGCAACAAGCGGCACAGTGCCACACGACGGCGTTCGCCTCCCGACAAATGCACAACAGGAGTGTCGGCTTCGGGACAGCGCAATGCATCCATGGCTCTTTCGAGCTTAGAATCAAGTTCCCAGCCATCGTGCTGATCGATCAATTCGGTGAGTTCCCCCTGTCGTTCGATGAGTCGGTTCATTTCGTCGTCGCTCAGCGGTTCCGAAAAACGCAGATTTACTTCGTCGTATTCTTTTATTATGTCGGCAAGCTCTTGCACCCCTTCCATCACTATCTCCTTAACCGTCTTAGAATTCTCGAGAACAGGCTCTTGATGTAAAATCCCAACAGTGTAGCCCGGCGAAAACGCCACCTCGCCCTGAAAAGACTTGTCTTCGCCGGCTATAATTTTCAATAATGATGATTTCCCCGAACCATTCAGACCAATAACGCCTATTTTGGCTCCATAGTAGAATGACAGATAAATATCCTTTAATACTTGTTTCGATGGAGGAAAGGTCTTGTTTACACTCACCATCGAGAAAATAATCTTATTGTCGTCGCTCATAATTTTTTTTTCACGAAGATAAAAAAGAGTTTGGCATTCACCCATGTTATGCATGAAGAAAGCGGCTAATAGAGAGCAAAATCATAAAATAAATTGCTTTTTGTGTTAAATTTAGCCGTTTTTACATATAAGATATCACTATTGTCCGATAAAAATATGAAATAAATTTTAATTGTTGCTAAGTTGTT
>CAZEHA010000050.1:0-25557 GCA_964511665.1 uncultured Bacteroidales bacterium | reverse complement strand
CTTGATTTTTAATTAACTGAATTTTAAACGTTTACAAAATTATATACACATGAAATTGAGCATGATATTATTACCAACAACAATGAGTATTCGTGTATGCGCAATTCCATATGACCAATAAAAAATTATACAGATGAAAGGAATTATCTTAGCCGGCGGGGCCGGAACCCGGTTGCACCCTATCACCCGGAGTATTTCGAAACAAATTATTCCGGTTTACGACAAACCAATGATTTACTACCCATTGTCGGTGCTTATGCTGGCCAATATCAGAGAGATTTTAATAATCAGTACGCCTACCGACATTGGATTGTACGAAAATTTATTTGGCAACGGCAGGCAACTCGGGCTGCAAATCAGCTATGCCATTCAAGCATCGCCCGATGGACTGGCTCAGGCATTTATTATTGGAGAAGAATTTATTGGCAACGACAATGTGTGTTTGGTGTTAGGTGATAATATTTTTTACGGTCAGGGATTTGGACAGGTTTTGAAACAAGCATCCCAACTCGACGATGGAGCATTGGTTTTTGGATACTACGTAAACGATCCCGAACGATATGGTGTTGCTGAATTCGACGAAAACTGGAACGTAGTAGGGCTCGAAGAAAAACCGGTATCACCAAAATCAAATTTTGCGGTAACCGGTCTATATTTCTACAGCAACGATGTGGTTAAAAAAGCCAAGAACCTGAAACCATCAAAACGTGGTGAACTCGAAATTACCGATTTGAACAATCTCTATTTGAATGAGCAGCGTTTGAAAATCCATCTGTTAGGTCGCGGATTTGCCTGGCTCGATACAGGAACACCGCAAAGCCTGCTTCAAGCGGCCAATTTTATTGAAACACTGGAACAACGACAAGGTCTCAAAGCATCGTGTATCGAGGAAATTGCGTATCACCGTGGGTTTATCGATAAACAACAAATGCTTACACTGGCCAATGAACTGGGCAAGAGCGACTACGGAAAATATCTTTTGAAAATTGCGCACAGCGAAAAAATACCGGGATGGAAATAAAGACAACCGAAATACCTGGCTTATTAATTATTGAACCTAGTGTGTTTGGTGACGCACGTGGTTATTTTATGGAAACATATAGTGTACAAGTGTTTGCCGAGAATAATTTGAATATAACATTTGTGCAAGACAACGAATCGATGTCGAACCGCGGCGTAATAAGAGGCTTACACTATCAGTTGGAACCATGGGCTCAGGCAAAACTGGTAAGGGTAATTCAAGGTAGCGTTTTCGATGTAGCCCTCGACCTGCGAAAAGACTCTCCTACATTCGGAAAATGGCACGGAATAGTGCTGTCGGGCGAGAATAAAAAACAGTTTTTTGTTCCGCGAGGCTTTGCCCATGGATTTGCTGTACTCGAAAACAATACAATTTTTGCCTATAAATGCGATAATTTTTATAAACCGGCTTTCGAAAGAGGTATCAGTTTCAACGATAGCAATTTAGCAGTTCAGTGGCCTATTAATGTAAATGATGCCATAATCTCCGAAAAAGATAAAAACAATCCAATCATGGATTTGGCTGAATTTAACTTCAAAATGTAAAATATAAACTTTTTTCGCTATATACTGTTAATCAATCATAAAACAAAAATACTATGGAAAACAAACAACTGCTCGACGTTCTAAAAACTGCCATTCTCATGGAAAAACGCGGTCAGGCTCTCTATGAAGAAGTAGCTGATAAAACACAGGACCCCGATGTACAGCGTATTTTTAACATAATGGCCGAAGAAGAAAAACTGCATGCCAAAATGCTGGGAGAACAGTTTAAAAACTTTAGCGAACACAAAGAATTTATTAAACAAAACCTTTCGGCTAGTACTGCTGATCACGAAATTGCCGATTTGGTTTTGTCGGGTAAAATATCGAAAAACATTAGTGCTGCAGGTTTCGAAGCTGCTGCAATAGCAGCCGCTATCGATCTCGAAACCAAGTCGATAGAGGTATATCGCAGCCGCGCTGAAGTAGCTAGCGACAGTAACGAAAAAGCATTGTTTCATTGGCTTGCCGACTGGGAAGGCACCCATTATGAACTATTGCTGAAGCTCGACAACGAACTGAAAGAAAAAATTTGGTCCGACAACCAGTTTTGGCCATTCTAGTTTCGCTATTACAAGTAATTAAGGGAGTAATAACGAAGAATAATACTATTACTATTTTGTAAACTTAACATTAACTTAATGTTTCGTTAAGTTTAACGCTATATTACAATTCTACTTTTGGCAAAAACCAAAACGATGAAAAAAGTCTTTCTCCTATTTATTACGATGTTTTTGGCAAACATGTTGCTGTTTGCGCAAACCGAACTCGACGACCGTGCCAGCGTATGCTTCAACAAGGGCTGGGGCTTTGTTACAAAAGACAGTAGTGTAATGACAAACCTGAGATTCCGAATTCAAAACAGGTTTTCGTTGTTCAGTGTTTCCGACAGCGATTTATCGATTAACGAAAGTGAGTTTAAGGTTCGCAGGTTGCGCTTGCGTTTCGATGGTTTTGTGCTCGACCATAAAATCAGTTATCTTTTTCAACTTGCATTTTCGAGAGACGATATCGACTGGGATAAAACAAAATTTCCAAGCCTGGTTCGCGATGCTATGGTGTTTTATAAACCGGCTAAGAATATACAAATTGGTTTTGGACAAGGGAAACTCCCCGGCAACCGCCAACGCGTGATAAGTAGCGGACAGCAACAATTTGCCGACCGGAGCATAGTAAACAGCAATTTCACAGTGGACCGCGATTTCGGTTTCTTTTTTAGCTTTTCGCAACCTATTGGTATTACTGTGCTTCGAATTCGAGCTGCTGTTTCAAGTGGCGAAGGAAGAAACATCCCCAAAGGAGATGCCAATTTTGCCTATACCGGGCGCATAGAGTTTTTACCATTAGGTAAATTTACCAACGACGGCGACTATTTCGAAGGGGATATTGAACACGAAACGAAGCCCAAACTATCGATTGGGGGTGGATACAGTTTAAATAAGGGGGCAAAGAGAACCGGCGGGCAACTGGGAAATTTTATGGACAGTGGGCATGATATCTCTACCCTGTTTTGCGACCTGCTTTTTAAATACCAGGGATGGGCTTTCAACAGTGAGTTCATGAAACGTGATGCAAAAGGTAGTTTGGTGGTAAACCTTAGCGACGGTACACCATCGTATATAATGGCCGGATACGGTATCAACACACAATTGAGCTATTGCTTCAGAAATCAAATTGAAATTGCCGCCCGTTATTCACAAATTGTTCCTGCCAATGAAATTAGATACGCTGAGTATTTGCAGAAACAGTACATTGTGGGTGTGTCGAAATATTTTAGCGGACACCCTGTGAAGCTGCAGGGAAACCTGATTTATTTCGACAACGATTCCTATAATAGTGCTGTTCCCTGCAAAAGCAATTTCGGGTTTATGATGCAAATGGAATTGGGGATTTAGTTTCATAAAAGTATTCACCTCATAAGTTTGCATTTAATATTTGGTTATTTTTGTATCTGTAAGTGTGAAATCAACCAATAACGAACTTTATGAAAAACTCTCTTGCTTTTTCGACAGTAATTGCCTTTACATTGCTTTGCGCACCAGTGCATGCGCAATTAGTTACGACTACCAACGTAGACCCGGCTCAAACTGTTTCAGAGTTTATATTAAATGGCGTAGAAGCATCAAATGTTGTTTACACAGGTGATGTCAATGCATTTGGAACTTTCACAGGGGGATACGACACCAATATTGGGATGAACAATGGTATTATTTTAACAACCGGCACACTTCACCCCGACTATATCCCTGCAATTGGAAGTGCCGCAAGCGGTTTCTCTTCGAATTACAACGCTACTGCCGGTAATGCCTTATTAAACAATTTGGTATCGGTGGCAACCTACGATGCTTCCGTACTGGAATTTGATTTGATTCCTGTGGGCAATATTCTTGAGTTTCAGTATGTTTTTGCATCGGAAGAATATCCCGAATTTGTTAATTCGAGCTTTAACGATGTATTTGGATTTTTTATCGATGGGATCGATCCCTCAGGGGGTATGTATTCGGCAACCAATATTGCATTGATACCTGAAACATCGTTGTACGTTTCTATAAATAACGTAAACAGCGGAGTTAACTCCGATTACTTTGTCGACAATTTGGGCATTGAAGGGCAAACCATTGTGTTTGACGGATTCACTACGCTGCTCACCGCTATTATTCAAGTAGTACCCGAAACCAACTATCACCTAACATTGGCTATTGCCGATGCAGGAGACGCTTCATACGATTCGGCGGTTTTTTTAATGTCGAGCAGCCTGAAAAGCTATTTCTTTTCCGATATCGAAACTGTGAATACTTTTGCGCCTACTGTGCTGTATAATCACACATTCCGCGAAATTGAAATTATGGCAGGAACCGACACACACGAAACAGTGAAGCTTGTGATTTATAATTTGCAAGGAAGCACAATTTACAAAACCAATTTTACAGGCTCACAAAGTGTTGACTTCAGCAGCTTTGCCAATGGAATATATCTTGTTCAGGTTTGTACCGAAAAAGGCTGCAAAACAACCAAAGTTTCAGTTTATTAGGTTTTACTTTTCTGTTGAAACAGCAAATTTGTTGATTTCATTTGCCGATAAATCGCAATTAAGCCACTCGACATCGATGTTTGCGCCCAGTTTTCGATAGAGATTGAGCGCAGATTGATTCCATTCGAGCACCTGCCAGCGCATTCGCTTGCAATGCTCTTTTTGGGCTATGGCTACTACATCGGCAATAAGTTGTGTTCCCAAGCCCAAACCACGGAATTGTGGTTTTACATATAAGTCGTCGAGGTATAGCGATTTGCCAACCCAGGTGTAGTAAGCAAAATAATAGAGTGCCATACCTGCTATTTCGCCTGTTGCTGTTTCGCCAACAATGCATTCGAAGTAATGTTTTTCTTCGAGCATTTGTGCCACCGAATTGGTGAGCTTGTGGGTGGCTTTTTCGAACTCGGCCAATTCCGAAATCATGGCAAATATTTCGGTAAAATCGATTTCGCTGGCCTTACGAATGACGAAAACAGGTTTATTGCTCATGTTTATCGGGCTTGTGCCAGTTTTACCAAACTTTCGAGGAGTTTTTCTACACGGTCGAGATGTAGCATGTTAGCGCCATCGCTCATGGCATTGGCCGGATCGGGATGTGTTTCGATAAATATGCCATCGACACCGGCAGCGATGCCTGCTTTTGCCAGAGTTGAAATCATTTCGGGGCGGCCACCGGTAACTCCCGATGACTGATTGGGTTGCTGCAAACTGTGGGTAACATCGAGAACTACCGGAAAGCCGAAGGATTTCATGATAGGGATACTGCGATAATCGACCACAAGATCGGTGTATCCAAATGTAGTTCCGCGCTCGGTGAGCATAATGTTTTTATTACCGGTTTCAAGCACTTTGTCGGCTGCAAAACCCATAGCTTCGGGAGAAAGGAATTGACCTTTCTTAATGTTGACAGTGCGCCCCGTTTTTCCGGCAGCAATCAGAATATCGGTTTGACGACAGAGAAATGCAGGTATCTGCAAAATATCGGCCACCTGCCCTGCAAATGCAGCCTCGTCGGCCGAGTGAATATCGGTGCAAACGGGTATTTCGAACTCCGACCTAATGTTCGACAGTATCATTAATGCCCGCTCGTCGCCTATGCCTGTAAACGAGTCGAGCTTTGTGCGATTGGCCTTACGGTATGAGGCTTTAAAAATCAATTGTATTTGCAGTCGCTCACATAATTCTTTTAGCTTATGGGCTATTGAAAAACATATTTCAGACGATTCGACCACACAGGGCCCGGCGATCAGAAAAAAGCCGGCATTTCCTGATGTTTGATGACTTTTAGGCTTTGGAACCATACATTTAATATTTTTCGAAATATACAAAAAAACAAGCCGGCTGCGGCCAAAAACGCTAATCTTTTTTATCGATATCTACAAGTATATAATTCTTATTTCCAAGCCCCATAGAAGCGGCATAGTTAATTTGATGCTTTCCGCTTACCGAGTTTTCTTTCAGAAAAGCATCGTTGCAGTTGTGGGCTTTATCCACTAAATCGTGGGCAGCGGCTTCGATAGCTACAATATCGGTCGACACCAAAATGCCTATATCGGCAATAAATGGCTTTTTAGGATTTCGCATGCAATCGCAACTGGCCGATACATTGATAATAATATTGAAGTAGATGGAGTTTTTTAGTTCGATTACCGGTTTGGTGTATTCTACTAGGCCTTCGAGAAAACGTTGCTGCTGCAGTTGGTTGGCAGGTTTATTAATGGCAGAATAATGGCACGATGATATACATTTTCCGCAGCCTATACACTTTTCTTTGTCGATGGTGAGGGGATTGAGTGTGATGGCGTTTACGGGGCAATCGCTTACACACACACCGCAGCCAACGCAATTCTTATTGTTGGTTTCGGGAAAATCGTTGGTGTGCATATCGCGTTTGCCTTTGGGTATGGCCATACCCATGGAGGCGTTTTTAATGCAACCGCCAAAACCTGCCGAGCCATGCCCCTTGAAATGGGTAAAATAAATGATGGTTTCGTATTTTTCGATGTTTTTTCCGATAAGAGCCGTTTTGTAGTGCTTCCCTCCTATAATTGGCAAACTCAACGTGCCGCCCTCGTCAAGTATATCGATTGGGGCAAATGTGAAACCGTGTTCTTTGGCCAGTTCAATGTGTGTATCGGTTTGGGCTCGCCGACCTTTGTAGGCTACATTGGTTTCGATAAGTGTAGCATTAAGTGCCGAGCATAGTGGTTGAACCATTGTGGCGGGGACAAAATAGGTGTTTCCTTCTTCTCCAAAATGTACTTTAATTCCTACTTTTCCGGGTTGCTTGGGCTTAACATATTCAAATATTTTCATTACCGCTTCGGGCGAAATATCTCTGGTAAAATACACCAGCGAGGCAGTTGTATCGCTTTGAGCAGATGCACTAACAGTGCAGAGGACGGCAAAAAGTATTATGAGCGATTGTTTAAGGTAAAAGAGCTTTGTTGGCTTCGGTTTTTGTTTCAGGTTAATTCTTATCATTTTAAAAATATTATTGCACAAAAATAGTTATAAAAAGCAATCGCACAATTGATTAGCAATGCTTTTTTAAACTTGACGGGGATAAATTCGGAATTGGTGAATTTTTCAATTTTTTGATATTGCATTGCAAATGCTGAGATAGATGAGTTCGTGTTGAAAATGCGGGGTGAAAGGGGTTGAAAGGTGACCTCTTGTTTTTCTATTTTGTTATTATAAATTCATTTACTCCAATTACTATCAATATCGCAAAAACTCCCAAAACAGTAAAATATCCAATTGCTTTATTATTAAGTTTCATAATCCGATTGCTTCTCCATAAAATGAAGAATAATATTGAAAGTGTAATCGCTGCAACTAAATACTTATTCATATCCAACATAGCAGCAATCCTTGCTTCATCTTGCAGATTAATTCCTCCGAAAACGATAGAGAAAAACCTTAAAAATACAGCAAAAAATGTAAAGGAATATGCATATATTGATTTTGTCAACCAGGTAAGCAATAGAAATATTAATGCTTGCAGCATAGTAAAAAGAGGACCACCTATTGCTGACCATAAAGCATCTGAATCATCTATAAAATGTCTGGTTTGTGGAGCTGAATTATTTAAACTTAGTGTCATGTCATTCCCGAAAAGTTCTCCAAATGTCCAATGGCCAAGTTCGTGGAAGATATAGGTAAAAAATGCGATCGGAATAAAAGCAACGACAACTTTCCAATTAATTTGACTTTCTTTCAAATCATTATTTATTTTCTTGCTAAAAGTTATATTCATTTTCCGTTTTTTTTTACCAATCAGTTTTTTTTTTGATGGGGCACAATTCTTATATAATTATCACTGCTCACATAAAGCCTGAAAGAATTAAACGGGTATGTATGCATTGGCATTGAGATGATTTTTTGTTCAAATGTAGGGAAATGGGGTTGTAAAGCAAAATTTCGTTGTTATTATTTTGATTGCAGATTGATGATGTATTGTGAAATGCGGAGTCTTTTTCATCATTGAATTGTTGATAATAAATTGTGACAAATGATTGACGGGTTTTTCGTGGCAGTATATTTGTATAATATCGTAAAAGACACTGTTATGAAAGCGATAATTGGTATTGTGGTGTTGTTATGTATTGGTATAACAATGCCGGCACAGATTGAGAAGAAAGTGGCTATCATGCCGCAGGTTGGGCTCAACTTCTCTAAATTTTCGGATGAGCCGCAAAACATTGATTATGGTTTTAGAACCGGTTTTCATGCGGGACTGTTTGTTAGAACCAATCAGACAATTTTTATTCAGCCGGGAATTTTTTACTCGCGTAATGGCAATCAGTTGTACCACTACGATGATATTAGTGTTGACAACATTCTGAGCAATGTTGATTATAGTATGATAAAGTTGCCTGTGTTTTTTGGTTTGAAGATATGGAATTTGAGAGTTTACACAGGCCCCACAGTTTCGTTTCCGGTAAGCGTGTTCGAAAACAGTTTTGGGCTTGAATATAGCGATTTTAGTCTGGCTGCCTTTGGCATGAATCTAGGTGCCGGCTTTCATATTGGGATATTTAGTTTCGATTTTAACTACGAATTCGGATTAACTCCCCTATCGCCTGTAATAAACAATAAAACCGATGTTTTATCGGTAAACGCCGGCTTACATTTTAAGTTCTGATTCGGCCTGATGAAGCAAAATTTTGGCATGATTGCGTGCCGCATCGGTAATTACTTCGCCGCTTAACATAGCTGCCAATTCATCGATACGCTCATCGTGGCTGAGCAAATAGAGTGTGGTGATAGTTTTATTGTGTTGTTCAATTTTAGAAACTTTATAATGTGAGTGGCCCTTTGCAGCTATTTGTGGCAAATGTGTAATGCTGATGATTTGCCTGTTGCGGGCTAGTTTCTGAATAATTTTCCCCATTTTATCGGCTATTTCACCCGATACCCCAGTATCGATTTCATCGAAAATAAGGGTGGGAACAACGTCGTTTTCCGACATAAGCGATTTAAGGCAGAGCATCAAGCGCGACAATTCACCTCCCGAAGCTGTTTGCGAAACATCGGCGGGTGGCATATTGCGGTTGGCCGAAAACAAATATACAATGTGGTCGTAACCCGAAGGACTTAATTCATTCGATTTCTGATTTACCGGTTTAAATTTGGCGTGAGGCATGCCAAGACTTTGCAACATGTGTTGGGTTAGTTCCGAAATTTTCGCAAACGACAGCTCTCTTGCTTCACTTAACGAAACAGCCAGCCGCTGAAGTGCTTTTTCTTCGGCAGCTATAGCAGGTTGCAAGCTTTCGATTTCGTTTTTCAGGTTTTCTAAATCCTGCATTTTATTTCTAAAATCTAATTCCACCTGCTTCAATTCTTCGAAAGTATGAATGCGAAATTTATGAAACAGATTGTTCAATTGATCTAACTTAGCATTTACGATTTCGAGTCTGTCGGGGTCAACAACAAGTCGCGAATCTACTTTTTCTATCTCGGTCGAAATATCTTTAATCTCAACTATTGAGGAACTAAGCCTTTGTTGCAATTCTGCCAGGGTTTTAAAACCTTCGGCATTTTTTGCCAACAGTGTATCGCAGCTTTTCAGCAGAAACAATGCATTGTATTCGGCATCGCTGATTAGTTGCCGGCACTCGAACAGTGCTGTTTTTAAATCGCCGGCATTGCTTAACACATGCGACTCTTCTTCAAGCTCAGAAAATTGTTCATTCGACAATACTCCGGTTTCTTGTATCGACTGAAGTTGATATTCGATAAAAGCAGATTCCTGTATCTTTTGCGAAAGCAGTTGCTGTTGTTTAAAAAGATAGTTTTTATTGCGTATAAAATCTTCGTATTGTTTGCGATATTGCTCCGAGAGTTTTCGGGTATCGGCCACGCTATCAACCACTTGCAACCTGAATTCGGCATGTCGTATAGCATCGTTGGCAAACTGATTGTGCAAATCGACAAGTTGAAGCGAAATTTCTTCGAGCAATTGTAGGGTAACAGGAGTGTCGTTTACAAAAGCCCGCGATTTTCCGGCTTTCGATATTTCGCGACGAACAAGCAATTCGTTATTATCAGATAGATCGTGATTAGCCAGTAAGTGTTGCAGCATTGCATGGTCGCTTATATCGAAACATGCCTCTACTACGCACTTTTCGTCGCCATGTACCTGAAAACCGGCCGAAAGTCTATTGCCCATAATAAGCCCCAGGGCATCGATGATAATTGATTTTCCGGCACCTGTTTCGCCCGTAAATACAGTTAAACCTCTACCAAACTCTGCCTCGAGATGCTCAATGAGCACATAGTTTTTAACGAGCAGGCTTTTCAACATAACTTGTACCTCCCTATTTCGGATCGCGCATAATGGCGTCGTATTTGGTCACATTGGCCGGGTCTATTTCTTTCATGATATTGTAAACCCTGGCTTTTTCGTCGGGGAAAGCATCACTGAAAATATTGACAATTTCGTCGCCTTTGGCGGTAGTAATAATTTGCATCAGGTAAGTTCCCTGTTTACGCCGATGTACGGTTTTCAGATTTTCGAGCGATTCTTCGATACTGCTGCGTGCATCAACGGGTTTATCGGCCAGTTTATCGAGCCCCTGACGGTGATAGCTGTACATAAAATCGCGAAAAGGAGAATACTGGTCGTTCAACAGGTTTTCGACAAGCCAATATCGGTTCTTTAGATTTTCGTAAGCTTTCCATCCTTTTTCGGGTGCATTTTGTGCATTTTGCACAATGCGTTCGGCTTTTTGATAAAATTCGGTACCACCGCCATTGCCAAAAGTATCGTAATCCATTCCCAGAATAATGTAGATGTAATAGGCCACTATAGAAACAAGGTTCGATGAGTGAGTTGACGGATTGAACTCGAACTTCTCAAATTCGGTGTAGCGGAACTGTATGTCGTTATCAACGTGGTTCAGGATGGGGCTGAGGTATGAGGTGCCATAAACAGGGCGGCTGTACGAAATCTGAAGGGTTCCCCTGTATTCGTCGGATGCAACCTGCTCGCTCAAATTAAAATTGAAATTACACTCGATGCGCTCGTCTTTAGCAAACACATTATTCGTCCAGTTTGCATTGTTAATAAATTCATACATTTCCTGCTGAAATGTTGTGAAAATTTGCTGATAGCTGGTTCCCTGCAGTTTTGAATAGTTTACCTGAATACGGCAGTCGATTTCCTGGGAAAACACCTGCAGCGAAGAACACAGAATAGCGATAATTAAAAATGTCTTCTTCATAGTATTTGATTTATGAGTGTAGCATAGCAATAATTTCGCCAACAATATCTTTGGCAACCTCGGTTTTCGGTTTCAATTCGTATTCGGTTTCACTGCCGTCGCTCCTAAGAACTGTAACTTTGTTGGTATCGCAACCGAAACCGGCGCCGGTGTGGTTTAACGAATTCAATACAATGAAATCGAGGTTTTTCTTCTTCAATTTGCCCCTTGCATTTTCTTTTTCGTTCTCGGTTTCGAGAGCAAAGCCAACCAGCACTTGATTTGGCTTTTTAATTTTTCCCAGCGCTGCAGCAATATCAAGGGTGGGTTTCATTTCTATGTTCAGATTTGCCTGGCCTCTTTTAATTTTATTATCGGCTGAATGCACCGGAGTGAAGTCAGCCACTGCTGCACACATCACCGCTGCGTCACATTGCTGGAAAACACCGAGGCATGCCTTGTACATTTCGTCAGCGTTATGAGCACGAATAGTTTCTATGTTTGAAGAATGGGCGTTTAAATGTGTGGGACCGCTAACCAGTAATACCGACGCTCCTTTACCGGCCAATTCTTCGGCAATGGCATAGCCCATTTTGCCCGACGAATAGTTGCCAACAAATCTTACTGAATCAATTTTTTCGTAAGTAGGGCCTGCTGTAACCAGAATTGTTTTGGCTACTAATTGTTGAGAATTGGCAAAATATTGGTTTAGATGCTGAACAATAACTTCGGGTTCGGCCAACCTGCCCTTACCGCTAAGTCCACTGGCCAGTTCGCCCGAGTCGGGTTCAATAAAACTAACGCCAATATTACGCAATGTTTCAATGTTTTTTTGCGTAGCAACATGAGCAAACATATCACAATCCATGGCAGGAGCTACAAACACAGGACAGCGAAGCGACAAGTATGTGGTAAGCAATAAATTGTCGGCAATGCCACAAGCCATTTTAGCCATAGTATTAGCGGTTGCCGGAGCAATGAGATAGGCATCGGCCCACAATCCTAAATCTATATGACTGTTCCAATCGCCGTTTTCGGGATTGTAAAAATCGACAAGTACCGGATTTTTCGAAAGACTTGCCATAGTAAGAGGCGAAATAAATTCTTTGGCCAGATTGGTCATTATCACCTTAACTTCGGCACCTTGTTTCACCAACAGGCGTACAATTATTGCAGCTTTATAGGCTGCAATACTGCCGGTAAGGCCAAGAATTATTTTTTTACCTCTCAACACTATTTTTCGGGTTCGTTTTCACTGACTTCTACTTGCCTGTAATAGAGTTTGCCGTCGAGAAACTCGTCGAGAGCAACCAATGTAGGTTTTGGAAGTTTTTCGTAGAATTTACTTACTTCAATTTGCTCGCGATTTTCGAAAACCTCTTCGAGATTATCGGTATAGGATGCAAATTCGTTAAGTTTTGCACTGAGTTCCTGTTTAATTTCAACCGAAATCTGATTGGCTCTTTTCGAACAAATACTTACGGCCTCATACACGTTGCCTACTTTAGCTTCAATTTCGCTAACGTTGTGAGTTACTGTGTTTACAGGTGCTTTAATTTTCTTAATATCCATATTAAAATCAATTTATGTACTTCAACGATTGAGAATAAATTTTTTCGGCTTCTCTCACAAACCGGCTTTCGGGGAAACGGTCGATGAATGCAAGATAATAATCAACTGTATCTTTATATCGCTGTTTCTTTTTTTCCTCCACACTACTTTGAGCCAGTAGGTAGGCCGATCGGGTAATATAGAACATAGCCTGTTCGCGATATTTGGTATCGGGATAGTCGTTCAGAACATTTTTAAGTGCAATTATGGCTGCTTTATAATCGCCAATATCGTGATACATTTTTGCATTGTTAAATGCCTTGGTCTCCATTCTAAAGAATAATTGATCTACCAGAATGTTTACCGTATCGCGCAATTCAGATTTTGGGTGACGATCCATAAAAAGCTGTAATTCCTGAATACCTCTCAAAGTGTAGCTCTGATCGAGCGATGATGATGGTGCCAGCAGAAAGAAACAATATGCAGCCATAAAGTCGCATTCTTCAACCTTATTGCTCAACGGGAATATCTCCGAAAAGGTTTTAAAATAATAAGCAGCCAGGCTATACTCGCCGTTGCCAAAATAGCATTTACCCTGCAGGTAGTGTATTTCTTCGGCTTCGGACCTCCCCCTGAATACATTTCCCAAGTCGTCGAGAAGTGTGGTGCTGCGGTAGTAATCGCCTTTTTCGTAATACTCGCGTGCTTTGATTAACTTTTGCTCGTAATCGTCGGATTTTAGCAGTTTTTGGTATTCGGAGCATGAAATAATGCTTACTGCCAAAACCGTTAAGGCCATAAATATGTATATACTGCGTCGTTTCATTTTCGCTGCAAAGATAAACTTAAATACGTAACTGTAAAAGCTTTTTTTTATTGCCGCAAGCCTTGTTAAAAATGATAAAAATGCGTTGAACGATACCTGATTCATCCAACGCATTTAATTTAGTCAACTTTCACCCTAATACCCTGGCTGTGGCTTGCAAATTCGGGGGCATACATACACTGCATGGTAGTAATTCCGTTGCTGAACTCGCCTTTTTGCGACACTATCAAAGGATATTCGAACACGTATGTGCCTTTGTTGAGGTACGACATAAAGAAGTTTACCGAAACATCGCGCACACTTTGGTAATAACCAAGGCCGCCCCGGTAACGATATCCCGACATTGTTGATTCAGGCTCGAAGCATGCAGCCCGCATATCTTTCAGATGAACATATTGCATATCGCGATCGACTCTTATTTCGATTCGCACAATAACTCTGTCGCCCAGCTTCAACCGTGCATTATCCGACAATGGTGTTATTACCTGTTTGCCGTCTTTACGCTGTTGAACAAAAAGCTTTTTATTAATTTTCAGAGGTGTATCTTCGAATGCAGTAATCTTATCGAGTTGTTCAAAGTATTGCCAGTACACTGCCCCCCAGGCAATCCCTTTACCGGCTTTACGCACTGTAATGTTGCCCATATTGGGTTTAATATCGTTAGCCGACCACGACATCGAAAAGTAACCGGTTCCTGCTTCGGGTTTCAGGTCTTTTAATTCGGTGTTGTTTATTTTGTAATCGCCCATGGTAATTTCTACCATATCGTCGCCTGCAAGCAGATTGGTTCCCCTTAGCAACAACGCATAAATAGCATTGGCGGTAGCTTTGGTGGTTTTCCAGTCTTGAGTTTGCTTTTGCTTCAACAACCAAATTTTCATTTCTTCAACCGCAGTGCTATCGTTGCTTACTTCATGAAAAACCTCAATCATGAGTGCCTGTGTTTCGATAGGAGCTTCGTGCCAGTAGAAACCATAGGTCGATTTCCAGTACATACCCATCTCTTCGCTTTGCAGCGCATGTTCTTTTAGCGATTTAACTATGGCCTGAGCCGTGTTGGTTTTATTGTTCCGATACAAAGCCAGCGAAAGCATACCCTGCATATAGCGGTTGTTGTTTAACCAGTATTTTTCGCCCTGATTCAAATAATAGTCAAATGCAGTACGCGTTTTCTGATTTACCGGGTAGCGCTGTAAGAAGAAACTACGAACATACAGGTAGTGAATCTGGTAATATCCGGGTTGCAGTTTTTCGATATCAACATCTTTGTAGTATTTCTTCAGGTATTCATAATCCTTCACAATTTGTGCATCAATATAAGATATTGCTCTTTCGGTGATTTGCTGAAGATCTTTTTCGTTGTCGATATTCACAACCCCCAAATGATCGAGGTGACCAATGCCACCCACAATATGCTGAGTGATGTACCTATCTTCGGGCATCCCCTCGAACCATGGCCATGCACCGCTATGAACCTGCATCTTCTTCAGTTTTGTAAGCGTAGTGCGCAACTGGTTTTGCATTTGATTCATATCGAAAAGCAGCGCTACCCTACGTTTTCTCTCGGTCTCGTTTTGCGCCTGCAATACCCATGGTGTTTCTTCGAGAAGCAAAGCTTTCAGATCCTGATTTTTTTGCAGATTCGATTTTAGTGCTTCGCTTTCGGGATTGTTTCGCCATGAGTCGAATACTCGTTTAATTTTGGGGTCGCTATTGGCAATGTACGAAGCCAGACTATTGGCATAGTAACGGCTAAAAACCTGTTCGGCACACTCGTAGGGATACTCGGCCAGATAAGGCAAAGCCTGCACGGCATACCAGGCCGGATTCGATGTGAATTCGAGAGTAAGTTTATGATGCTTCAGCGTTGATGATTTCGAAGACTTCAGCAATCCGTTGAAGTTAAATTTTTTGGTTTGCATTCCCCGCACCGGAAGAGGCATGGTTTCGGTAACCAACATGCGGTTGGGCATTACCGGCAAGTACTTTTCTTCGCCATCGGAATGATTATCGCTTTGTGCAGTGATGCGATACACCAGTCCTGAAATTCCTTCGGGTACATGCAGCACCCAGCTTATCTCGCAGTTGCCTCCCTCCTTCACCGTAAATGTTTTATTCGACTTTTTATCGATAATAAGTTTCGAGGTGATGTCGTTCATGCTGATGGCATCGAAGAAGCGAATTTCGGCTTTTCCGTCGATTGCCTTCTCGGTAACATTACTGATTTTTGCCGAAAACACCAAAGTATCGTTTTCTCTAACAAAACGAGGTGTGTTGGGCATAAGCATCAAATCTTTTGATGTTGTAACATTCTCGAACAAATTACCTGTTTTCAGGTCGGCAGTGTGAGCCAATGCCATCAGGTTCCATCGTGTGAGGCTTTCGGGGGCTGTAAACCGAATTACCGCAATACCGTTTTCGTCGGTTTCGAGGTGCGGATAGAAAAATGCGGTTTCGCTAAAATTAGTACGTGGGTTTACCGGCTGCGATTGTCCGTTTCGCGTTTCAGCATCGGCATCCGATTTAGAATCCTCAACGGCCATACCTGTTGCCCCAAAGAGGCCATCGCCCGTAATTGTTTGCGAACTTACGGTTTCGTCCATCATAGGTGCAGCTGCTTCTTTGCGCATAATGGCCTGCCTACGCCCACCGGTATGGGGAGAAGACTCAGCCTCCTCAAGGCTTAGATAATCATCGTAATAGCCATAGTAATCGCTGTAATAATATACCAGACCATACCATTGGAAATCGATATTATGGCTTGGCATAGAATAGTATTTTTGTGATTTATATAGCATTGCCCTTGAAGCATATTTATTGAAATAGCCTTGCGACCAATAGCGATAACTATAGTAGCTGGGATAATAATTCACATACCATCCGTTTGGGGCAAACACATCGAGAGAAGCGTCGTACATTCCTGCCATTATTTCGGCCGACACAGGTTTCCCTTTATTGTCGACTACTTTCATGCGCCATTCTTCGGTATCGCCGGGCTCAATTTTATTACGGAAAGTTTCCAGTTTCAGGCTGAGTGCCTTGTTATCCCATGGCACATAGAACACCATAGAAGAAGTGTAAAATCTACCGTTTTTAACAAACATCAGGTGCACCGAAAAATTACCGCGGTGTTCTTCGGTAACAGGTATTTCGAACTTTCGCAATTCGTTGTCCAGTTTCACCCATTGTTTCGATACAATTGCACCTTTGTGTTCCACTTCATATAGCATCATAACATCGGTAAAGGATGTACCGGCATAGAACACAGCTGTTTCGCCCGGATACACATAGCTGTTTTCGGCAAAAAACATATCGGTATTGGTAATCGGCATTTTTTTATTATCGGGCGCATATACGGTAAAATAAGAGACTTCGCTCAGACTATTTCCATATTTATCGTTGGCTTCAAGTTGTATGCAATAAATACCCGGGTTCAATTTTCGCATATCGTCAGCTACGGCTATTGCAGGGTTTTTACCGGTATTCACCGAATATTTATACAAAGTTTTTCCTTTTTTTAACTTCGAAAAATTGTTTTCATCGTCATACAATACCCCCGGGTTCTGCTTATACCATTCATCTATTGTATAATTCTTACGGTCGGTTCTCCCGAAATAGTTCTTTTGCAACAACAAAGCGGGGGCTTCAATTTCCATCAGTTTAACCGATACATCAACCGCCATGTCTTTACCATTGGTGTTTATAGCCGAAACCCTAAGTGTATCGATGTTGTTTCGGTTTACATTGCCGGTAATATCGCAACTTAACAGCAGGCTTTTGTTTGATGCAAAAACCCAGGCACTCCCCGGCTGAGTTTCTCCATTTATATCGGTAGCCCGTGCCGAAATACTGTATTGAAAATAGGCATTTTCGAGCGAAGGAATATCATACTCGGTTTCGGCAATAAACGAAACGGTAAAACGTCCGTTTTCATCGGTTTCGCATTCGCCAAACAAAACTTCTTTAGCAGGTATCGATGCATAGTAATACGGCCATCCCCTCCACGAAACCAAGCGCGTTACCGTATACTGAATTTTAGCTCCGGTAAGATTCGAGCCGGCATAGGTTTTCACTTCGGCGTTAACATTCACTTTATCACCCAGACGATACTCTTCTTCGATGGGTTTAAACTTTACTTCGAAATTGGGTCGTTTATATTCTTCTACTCTGACATACTTGCTACCACCGGCACAACTGATTTGATATGACCCGGTGAGGAGACCTGTCGGAATTTCGAAACTGCCCGAGAAGCTACCAAACAGGTTGGTTGTTACCTTAAGACTTCCGACCACCTGATAATTCGGATCGCGAAGTTCTACAGTGGTTGCATATCGTGTAAGCAAATTAGAGGTCTGTCCATCGGTTTTTACTGCAATTCCCTTGAGGTGTATGGTCTGCCCCGGACGATAAATAGCCCTGTCGGTAAATAGATTTACCGATTCGCGAAACTCTCGCTTTGTGAAGTAGTTGTAGGCGTAAAAATAGTCTTGGGGAACCAATACATCGTTATCTTTTCTAATCTCAAGATGATAGTTCGAGTAGCTGTCGCGTCCGGGTTTATAATAAACAAAACCATCGGCATCGGAAAAAGCTTGTTTTTCTTTATTCAACACATATGAACTGGTAACATAGTTGTATTTTTCGGTAAAAAAGCTCACAGCCGCGCCTTTTACCGGCTTACCCGTGGTTCGGTCGACAACATAAAACTCGAAGGCACCCTCCTCGTTGTTGCGGTTCACATAGGCAAGATCGGTAACAAATAAATTGGCATATACCAACACCTCTTTCTCGTTTTTGGCGTCTTTATCAAGATGTGCCAGAATAATATAATGGCCTTTACCAAGAGGCTTCAATAAAATGTCGCGGGCATGTTCGTTTAAATCATTCTCGGCGCCCAGTTCAATAGTTTCGCTGCGGACCAGCCTCGATTTTGCAAAAAAACCGGCAAGTTTTGATTCCAATTCGTAGTGTTTTTTCTCAATCTTTCGGTATTCGTCATAATCGATCTGAAGAATCGTAAGGTTGATTTTTTCTATATTACGATAGGCCATTTGCATCTGGATTACTTCGCCCGGGGCCACGTGATTCAGCCCCGAGAACGATGCATTTCTTCGTTCGAGTGAATACATAGAGTTATAGCAATTTCCCGAAATCAGCGTATCGGGAAAAGCTGCGATTACCTCTTGCAGCAATTCGTATGCTTTTCGGTTAAATGCTGCATATTTATAACTGGTTGTATCGCTGTAGGAATATTTCGACCCCTGAGCCATATAATGCGAAGCAATCAAATAATTGATTTGCACCATAACCTGATTTGCAGCATACATTCGGCTCATTAGCTGCAGTGTTTCCAGATATGTGTTTTCTATCTTAGTGTTTTTTACTTTGGCTTTAAAGTGGTTCAAGCGCATCAGGTCGGCATATACCAGTGCTTCAATATCGGACGGATGTTGCAGCCTGAAGCTGATCCAGTTTCTCATCACTTCGAAAGCAAAGTAATCGGCTTCTATGGTATCGGTTGGTGCACGTTCTATCTTTACAAAGTCGCTTGCCGGCTTGCAGTAATCAAGGTCGGTAATAATTGATTGCGTACTATTGCTATCGTAAGCATACCAGTATGATGTATTACGCGACAGTGTGTTAAAGGCCATTCGCGAAAAAAGGTCGTAAACAGTTGGGCATGTTTTATAAGCCTCTCCCGAAAAATGAATAAGAGCCGGATACTGCTGAACCTTCTCGCTTTTTAGGGCATCGTTCAATGCCAGCATATAGTTTTTTATAATCTTGTCTTTAAAATGCGATTCATCCCAGGTAGCAAGATCGTCGGGAGTGAAATCGGAGAGCCTTGAACGCTGGCTGACAACATAGTAGTTGTACTGATAATAATTGAAATACAACTCAGCCAGCAGCATGTGGGCAAAGTATGTTGCCGACTCAGGCATCTGCTTTATATCTTTTTCGAGCTGTAAAATCGATTTAACCTGCCCATCTTCCTCAAGCGTTTGTATGTACTTGTATCGATAGATACAACTTTTGATAATTTGCTCGTTGTTTTTCTCGGCAATGGCTTTAACATAGATTTGCTCAACCACTTCGAAAGCAGAACGCGGCAATCCCTTGGCGTCGAAATCGTCGACTTCTTTCCACAACTGTTCGTAGGTTTTATCGGTGGTCTGGAATATCTGTCTGTTGCTGAAGGTTCCTCCAAACAACGACAAAAGTATAGCAAATACTGAAATTTTAAAAATGATTGTATTCATAATTATTTCGGTTTTTGTGTAACACAACTATAGATGTAAAAATGCAAAAAATTCATAAGAATGCATAAAGTTTTTTTTTATACAGTTAAATCAGATTTTACAGCAGCATACTAATATACATGTATGCTATGTGAGGCAGCAGGCAAATACCTGATTCCCATCCATGTAATTACCAGCACAATAAACGACAGAGCCAGTAGCCACAAGAGTGTTTTCGATGATAGTTTGCGTCCGAGATAGGCGTGCATGGTAAAGAGATAAAACAGCCAGGTAAGCAGTGCCCATGTTTCTTTTGGGTCGAAACTCCAGTAGTTGCCCCAGGCTATTTTTGCCCAAATTGCTCCCAGCAACATACCCAGGGTTAAGAGGGCAAAACCCGGGTAAATCAGACTCATGGCAAAATTCAGGTCTGCTACGAAGACCTTTTTTCGTACATACAAATTCCACATACCTTTCAGTGCCGATAAGCATGCTGCTGCCAACACTGCATAGGCTGCCATGTAGATAACCACATGAGGCACAAACCATACACTTTGCAGGGCAGGCATCAGGTTTTTACTCTGGTATTCGGGTTTCGCAATATCTACCAACAAAAACACCGAAGCCATCACGAAACCCAACAAATACATACTGCTACTGCGTGTTTTTACAACAATAAACCAGGTTATCAAAGAAACAAAGAACGAATACAGCAATCGTGTTTCGGCCATGGTTTTCATAGGAGGTCTGTTGTATTGAATCCAAATAATTACAATAAACACAAGCAACAGAATACTTGCTATTAATGGTAGCACCACAGGCAAATGCTTAGCGCATACCGTATTTTTTTTATAAAATAAGAACAACCCACCTGTTACCCATAAAGCTACAAATGCAATAAAAAACACTATGAGCCAATCCCAAATCATTATTCTACACGATATTTTGGTTTTTGAAACAACAATACTATTGCAGCCAGCATCATCATAACTATTCCGATGTACACCAAGGGTAACCACGGATCGCGCACAACCAGAAACACCGAAAAGCGGGCATTCTTACCCGAGTTTTGGTCGTATGCTTGTTGATAGATATACCATCCTTCTGCTTTTATTGGAGCATTCACTGCTATGTGTTGTGGCGATGCAATTAAGCCCGATTGGGTATAGAGCAACACATCAGAACCAAAATAAGAAGGCTCAGGTGGCAGCAGCACAAGCATTGTATCGTGGCCGAGTTGCAAAAAGCGACTCGATTGCATTGGGCCTCCGTTGCTGATATAACCCGTAATGGGATTATCGGTATAGTGCGACACTTCAACCAGTGCTACATCACTACCATAACCCATAGCTTCAGGTACAATGGAATCGCTCATAATCACGGCATCGCGATAATATGATTTCACTTGTATAACATATGAACCAATATTACAGTTTATCCCTTGCCCTGCTTCGTGCATAGAGTTTCCCTTAAGCTCACAAATATCGCCGTGAGTGTTGATGATGGCAAATTTGGCCGGGTGGTTTTCGAGTTGAAAGCGTTCCAGTTTTAAAGCAAAGGGTAACTCCATATTTTTGCCTGAATTATCGCCGGCATACCACACAAGTTCACCAACCGGCACGGTCATAATTCCCTGACGTTTATCGCTTTGCCCCAAGGCAGAAGCAGCAATGGCAATCCATAGTCCGAAATGGCCGACAAAAAACAACAGATTACGTCGATTTAGCGGGAAAAGCCTTCGTAGCTGCACCAGCAATAAAACTGTGAGTAAATACATCAACGAAAATGCGAAAAGCCATGTATTATTCAGTGCATGAATCGATGCAAAAGAAGTTTCGTAGGTTTGCGGTATGAAGGCCATTGCCATAACTATCGCGCCAAAAAAAGCTATCGACGATAAAGCTGTAGGAAATTGCGATAACTGCTTGAACCAATTTCTTTTGCGAAACAGCACATGTGCAGCAACAACAATAAGAATAAACTGAATTAACAGCAATACATTTCTTGGGAAAGCGAGTGCATCGATTCGAAAATCACCTAATAGAATCTGAAGAAGTAAACCAATACAAAATAAAACCAAAGGTATTCCCCAAACGAAACCATATTTCCGCAAGCAATTCAAAGTTTCATAATTAATTTGATATCAATTAATTAAAGCTTCTAAATTAAATCATTAATTTAGCTTATTCTTTTAGGTTTGGGCATTTTACTTTCCCGCTCTTCTGCCTTTTTTAGCCATTCGGGCAGTTTCTCGTTGAGCCATTTATCTTTCTCTGCTTTCATGGCAAGTGGATCGAGGCCAATATATATTTGTGCCTTCTCTTTGGTGCTCAGGTCGGGCATGGGAACTTCTTTATTGTAGCCAATATCGGCCAAAACCCTGGCAATTTCGATACGGGCGTGCGAAGCTTTTTCGATACCTGCAGCAATAATTCGCATACATTCGAGTGGGGCATGAAAAGAGCCTCCATGGCTTGCTGCTACAAAATCCCACCGCCATTGGGCTGCACGTATAAATGCCTGAGCCTGTTTCATTTGATCGTCGCTGGCTCCGTTTTCAAATGCAAAGGCTGCTTCAATGTGAGCTTTCACTAAAAGGTCTTCGAGGGCAATTTTTTGTTCATATACTTTATCCTGACGCTCATAAACATGACTAATCAGTTCTTCTTTGCTGTCGCGATGACATACCATGCACGAATTCTCAACATTATTCAGCGGGCTTTGAATTTTATGGTCGGTAAATTTGCGGCTGCCTTCAGTTTTATAGGGCATGTGGCAATCGGCACACGACACGTTGTTTTTATAGTGTATTCCGGTTAAGAACAATTCATAATCGGGGTGTTGTGCTTTTATCATGGGAGTGCGGCTCAATGGATGCACCCAGTCGACAAATGCATATTCGTCGTAGTAACGTTCCATGTCTTCAACACCATAACCCTTATCCCAAGGGAAAGTTACGTATTTGCCATCACCTTTAAAATAATACTCCACATGACATTGGGCACAAACCAGAGTGCGACGCTGGTTTACGGGCATATCGCAACATTCGTTACCAATTCTGTCGAAGGCTTCAATGAATGGAACCTGTGCTATTCTCAACTTTTGGTCAACAGGGTCATGGCAGTTGGCACAACCAATTGGGTTTACAATTTCGCTAAGGAAACCCGACCACGGGGTTTTATAAAACTCCTCGGCACCTATTTCATACATTACTCTTAGTACGTCGGGGCTTTTGCAGGTCCAGCAGCTCGAAGGCTGTGGGCTTGCGGTTTCATCGGCAGGAGCACCGGTGCGAAGCGTACGATGTACATCGGTAACTGCATATATATGTCCGCGCGGCTGATTATAATCTTTAGCAAAAGCATATCCGGCAAATAGAATAACAATACGCGGGTCTTCTTCGAGCGCATCGCGCATGCTATTACCATTATACTTTGAACTATAGGAAGTGTCCTGCATCTGCATATAGGTATCGTATTCGCGGGGATATGCCATGCCCCACATTTCGTTACGTGGTTCAAACCGGTCGAGTTCATACCTTGGCACATTCATTACGGCCGCTTCGGTGCGACGCTGAATAACAGTGGATGCAAACACACCCAATAGAAAAACTACCATAACGGTAGCACCGAATAGAAGCCAGCCCAACCAAGGACGTTCGCCTATTTTTTTTGCAAGATTGAATTTCATAATATCTGGGTTTGTTTTTTAGTTTAACATTTTGGTGAGCCATTCGGGAGCTGGTGCCGATGGTACAGGAACTTCGGCATAGGGTGTTGACGACAAGCTTTTTACTTTACCATGAGGCACTTCACGGTGACAATCCCAACACACGCGCCCATTACCGGCCTGAACATCTTTGTAAGTCACATTGGCATTTACCATTTCGGTTACATTGCTATGGCAACGAATGCAATTTTCGAGCACCACAGCCTTTCCGGGATCGAGCATTCTTATGCTTTGCTCGTAGCCTCTGATAGTAAAAATTGCCGAATGCCTCATGCCATCTTTGGCTTTAAAAAAATAGGTTCTAAAAACATTGTCGTGAGGCACATGACAATCGTTGCAGGTAGTATTTCGTCCATGTGATGAATGCCGCCAGGTTGTATACTCGGTTGCCATAATATGGCAGTTAACACAGGTTTCGGGGGAATCGGACAGATAAGACCAGGCACGCGACACATAGAAGACATAGAGCCCAACGCCGGTAATGGTACCCAATAGCATAATTACCGCAACTCTCCATGCTAGGGGCGGAAAAAAAACACGAATAAAAGATAGTAGCTTCATCAATGACAAAATTATTATAAAATTTTGTTATTACAAATAAAACTCTGATAGAAACATCTTCTATCTGTTTCGGGAGTTAATTTTACGATATCCCACAAGGCGTTGATATCGTGCACTTATGTCGTTGTGATAAACAAAGATTTGATAGTCGTTTTCGGTTTGCCAATGGCTAGCTTCGAAAAACACGGCATCTGATAATTCGTTTTCTTTGATAACATACCTATAGTTATAGTAGCCCTGCTTCAGCATTAGCAACAACTCGTAAGCCTTGATTTCGGGGTTATATTTCATGCAACAGTATTCGCTCAACTCCCATTGCGACAGTGCGCCAAAAACATACACTTCCTGATTATCGGGTAATTTATTGCTTTTAAGTATAAAACGCAGCAGCACATAATCTGCATCGGTGTTTTCGTCGATTACGGAATGTAAGTCCGATTTTATCACATAGTGCCCGTTTACATCTTCGCGACTTGTGTATTTATCGAAAAAGGCAGCCGATTCGGGAAATAGAGTTACTACGTAGTAAGGATTTTTGAAGTCGATAGACTGTACCCGCTCCGACAATATTTTCAGGTTGCGAACCGAAAAATATCGGTACTCGTTCAGTCCTTTAAACATTTGTTTATCTTCGTAATCGTATACCAGCTCAGATGCATTCATAAATGTTGGCTGTAAATTGTCGAGGCGGGAATCCCACTGATTGTTCTGCATTATCGTAACATTTAGCTCGCTGGTGGGGTCGAAAAGTGGATAATTGCGGCGATTGAGCACAAGACCTATTTTTTGCCCGGTGTTGTATTCGCTGCCCGTAGGTTGATACACGGCCGCATCGATTGGTATTTTGTTTTCGTATAGCATAAACCGCTGTGTAACAATGGGTTTCTTTTCACCATCATCGGTATAAACCACCAGGAGGTAGTTACCCGAATAATTCAACTGAACATCGTTGTTAGGTATTTCGATTGAATAGTGTGTGTAAGGAATAAGTGTGTTGCGCGACGAAGAAATGTCTTCGACAGCATTTTCGGCAAATCCGGTGGCATATTCAAAATATTGTAAATCGGATGGCGTCCAGTTGCTGTTGCAGTGAATTATTGTGTAGTAATAGTACTTCATTCCTGCATCAAGGTCATCGAAACCAAACACCAGCCCAACATCCGAATGTAGTTCCATTACCGGATAAGAAGCTTCCCAATCGCCCAACAACATTCGAACACTGTGTATATGAGGGGCATATACTTTGTTTCGGTATTCTACACCGGGTATATCGGGCTCGATTGCAGAAGCCTGATGTATCGAAAGGCATAAAACCATTAAGGCGGTTACCTGTAGTTGAATAAT
>CAZEHA010000049.1:0-25598 GCA_964511665.1 uncultured Bacteroidales bacterium | reverse complement strand
TTGGTACCTGACGGTGAAATTCTACACCTAATGCTTTCGATTTTATCTGTTGCCACAGCAACACTTCCGATAATGTGCTGTTGTTGCGAAGCTTGCGAGCTAATAGCTTTAGTTTGGGGTCGTACGGTATAATTTTATTTTGCATAAAACTCGCGAAATCAATTATTTACAAAGAAAGCATTTTTTTACATCCCCCTGCCCCCCTTCAAAGGGGGAATTTTTCCCTACTCCACCACCAATTTCCTTCGACTTATTGTATCGCCCGATTTGAATAGTACAATATACGTTCCGGCTGCAATATCCGAAATATCAATCGTGCTGCTGTTTGTTTTCTGCATGATTTGCCGGCCGGTAATCGTATAAATGCTTACCTCGTAATGGGTTTGCGATGTGCGAATTGTTATTCTTTTGTTAGCAGGGTTGGGGTATATTGTAATATTGGTTGATTTTTCATCAAATTCCGACAGTAACGATTGTTCCATAATCAACTCTAATACACCGGCTGCGTATTTGGGAATTACCTGCGCTTGTTCAGTGTTTATAATACTGTCGGTGGTGGTTCGAAACTGATTATGCAATAAGCCAAAACCCAACAGATCTAAATCTTCGTTGTAATGTGTGAGGTTTGCCGAAACCGTGAATCTGTTTCGTCCGGCTGTTGTGTTGCACGGTCCATACGAAAAGAGATAGTCGCCTTGTACATACGATAGTTTTGCCGAAGTAACATCAAAGCCATCGATGCTATGCGGGATAGTATAGTTAATGTCGTTTTCGGTTTTATTGGTAAAGTACAGCAGTATGCGTTGTTGTTCCTGATTTTGGGTTGTTTGATGCAACACAAACGTAGTAGCTTCTTGCGAGTTGAACGATTCGTTACCGTTCATTAAAATGTTTCCAAAGTAATAGGTACTATCGCTTTCGTACATTTTCGATAAAAATTGCAATGCGTATGCTCCCGACCTGTAACTAACCAGTGAGCTGCCTTCCTGAGTTTGAATTACCGACCATGCATTGTGATCGCCCAGGCGATGATGCGTGGCCATTTCTACAAAGTTTTCGTGCTGGGCATTGTATTTAATTAGGGTTCCTAAATATTCCTGTGCAAAACAAGCATGAAGAATTGTATTGATGTATGACAGATTCTTATTGTCGGTTCCTTCAACTACATTCCATTCGGTGAGCCAAAGTTTTTGTGCAGGAAATGCAACACGAAGAGAGTTTAACTTATTTACTACATTTTCGGTTAAAAATGTGTTCAATGAGTTTTTACCACATTCGAAACGAGTTTGTATGTTGTTGTCGTTTAGGCAGTTATTTGAAGTATAGTACTCGTGTAAAATTATAGCGTCGATAGTTTCGCCCAATTTTCCTCCCGAGCCGGTTAAGTCTTGCTCCATTAACCCGGCCAGGTTGTTTTGCCATGGCGTGTTTACACTGGTTACTATTCCTGTTTTAATTTGCACCACCCCATCGAAATAGCATTTCAATCTTTCCGAATAAATTTGAGCCAATCGTGCATAATTGTTTACATTCATCATGAACCGGGCTTCAGAATAGGTCATCGGTCCATAGTATTCGTTGCCTAATTCAACATAGAGCACATCATCAATTGAGTAATTCAACTCATCAATTAACATCTCAATAGCATCTTGAGTTTCTTTGTAGTATAGTTCAAACCTGTAAATGTCTATATCGTTATCAAACAATTCCTCGTTGCCTTCATACGAATAACTGAAACTATTGTGGCAATTATAATTTGCCATAGGTGTGAAAGCCGGTTGCCTTGAACATGCCGAACAAATAGTTTGATCGGCCGGGAATCTGAAATGCGTTAACAAATTGGCCACATAGCTAACGTGTATTCTATGGCTATTCCCTTCTGAATTGTGATAATTATTGATGTAATTGATAAATCCCTCAATATAGTTTTTGTTTACCATTAACCTTGAGTCGGCGCGGCAGTATGAAAGAGGATTGTTGAGGTGCGCAGTTTCTATGAGGGTCATGCCATACCCCTTTTTGATTTGCGGCGATGCAGCATTATACAAACCATCGGTATTGTATTCGTATAAGTGATACCATCCTGAATGTGTGCCGCCCGGAAATCGCAGCACTTCGGGCTTAAGCCTTAGTGTTGCGTCAACCACTAAGGGGTTGGTATTCATGTTTAAATAACTTACCCCCGATTGGTTTGCGTTGCATAGCAGTGGCGAAGCAGAGCATTGAATGCATTCGTTAGTCACATTCACATTTCCGCCCATTTCATTGATTCTTGCATAGGAATACCCACCCATATTGGCACCATTTAAACTACCTGAAATGTGTGGATTGTTGTGTAAGGTAATTGTGCTAAAATCGAGGGTTTGAGCCTGATTGATATGGATAAAGCACAGCATAAAAATGAAAAGTAATTCGACTTTTAATATGACGTTTTTTTGTTTCACTATAGTTTTGATTTTTAATGATACAGAATTTCAGATTGCAAGGCGGTTCTCACACCGATAATCTCGCTTATGGAATAATTGTAATTACATAATCGTAGGTCGATCCGGTATCGTCGTTCGAGCTAACCGCCATGGTTTTATTACCGCCCCGTGTTGATGTACCAAAAAACGAGGCTCCCACAATGTTTTCGACTACACTGGTGCTGCCTTTGGTGTTTTCGGTTCCGCGGGTATTCACAATGGGGCGCAGGTTCAATGCTTTTGATGAGGCGAAAACTTTATACACATTTTTGCCATAGGGAGGCGCAAACCCCTCGAAAGCAATTTCCTGAAGTACTCTTGTTTCGCCGGGTTCCAGTTTAAATTCTTCGGCGTTAGGGCTTTTATCGCATGGAGCTACAGGTGCAACCGACCCATCGGGCATAATTTCGATTATGCTGAAATAGGCAGGCTTAAGCCCTGTATTTTTTACTTCGATGCAAACAATATCGTCGGGCCCCAGCTTCAGTTCTCCGTCGGTCATTAAATCTGATTCTTCGCCTTTCGCTTCCACCTTAATTACTTCATCGCGGTGGTTTTTGGTAATTTCGGCAGGCAGCAGTTTCATAACTACCCGATAATTGTTGTCGGAGAAGTTCAGCTTACGCAGAAAATCGGCCTGAGCAATATTGGCAATGCTTTCTTCCAGTTCATCAATATTGCTTAACTGAATTTTCGAAAAGCGCACTATTTCCAGTCCGTCGTCGTTTTTCACAATTACAATTTCCTGATTGTCTTGCGATCGCGAAGGAGTTGCATCGCTTGTTATAACATATTCGCCTTTAGTGTCGAATGCAATAAAAGGGTTGTTTTTAAACCTTTCGTGTAGCGATGCTTTCACATTTTCGGGCAGTGGGGCGTCGATGCTGAAGACAGTTTGAGCAGTCAGTGATGCGTATGTTCTGAATGCCCACCATGCTTTTATATTGTCGAGACGCGCGGCTTGAGATAATTGTACTACTGCCGTAAAAGGAAATATATTGACGATAATTCCCACGAATTCGGGCTTTACATTTTTTATATTATTGATGCCCACCCCATAAAACCCGATAGAGTCGCCCAACTGCAACCCCATGGCTGCTCCGCCGGTAATAATAACATGCCCAGCTGCTCCTTTTGCATCAATTTCGAAATAGGGTTGTTGTTTCACGGTTTCACCGTTAAATATTTTATATTGCATATCGCCTTCAATTGAGGGTGATTGCTGCGGGGCCAGCAGCATCATTTCGCGTTTCAGGGTAGCAAACAAGGCTTCGTAGCTGGCACCGGGGTCTATGTCGGCAAACACTTTGGCCATAGCCACCGACAGCGAACCTGCCCCCACACGTTTATTGTCGATAACGTGATATGTTTCTTTGTTTCGTTCATCGAACGAGCATGCCGATATCACCACAAAAGGTGCCAGACCATCGCCGGTTGCCGACTCCATCATGCCCAGTCCGCTTTCGGTTTTTGTGTGGTTTACTGCAATGTTTTTCAGCTGCATGGCCTGTGCGCCTCCCCTGAAAACGTCGCTGCCGCGGCTGGCTGTACCCGAGTGGCAGGCATCAATGGTGAGCAAAACCTGACCTTTGCTGCCTGCTCTGCCTCTGATGCGGGTAATATATTCGCCAATAGCGTCGTCGCGCAGGTGCAGTTCTCCCCGGTAATTGGCCCATTTTCCTGTGTTATTGGCCGGTGCTCCGAAGGGAACCATGGCTTCGTCGAGACCATCGGCTTCGTCGCCGTTGTCGTCGGTAATCTGCTGGCCGTGGCACGAAAAGTGAACCACTACATAATCGCCAATGCCAGTCGATGCTGTCAGTTTCTCAAATGCATCTTGTATGCCTTGCAAAGTTGCTTCGGCATCTTGAATTACCAGGATATTTTCGTTGGTAAATCCCTGTTTGTTCAACACACCACGAATGAGTCCAATATCGTTGACTGAGTTAATTTTAGCCCAGAAGGTTTCGGGCTGGTAATCGCCAATAGCTACTATCAGGGCGCGTTTGTTATGGCCGGGGGTGTTTTGCGACATGAGTAGTAGGTTGCCTGATACTAAAAACAATGCTATAAGAATGCTGATAGCTTTCATGTGTTGATTTATTGGTTTGCTATGCAAATATAGTAGTTTAATTTAGAATTGCAATGCTTGATACTTAGCAACATTTCGGGGTTTTGCGTTGCGATTGCAACGGGTATTTATAAATCGCGTTACAAATTGCCCATAATAATTTCGACCTTGTTGCTGAATCGGTCGTGTAAATGCGGAAACGCAGTTGCGTTGCAGTTTATTTTTTCACGGCATCGGCTGCTGCCAGACCCAGTTCTGAAAAAACTTCCGATAGGGTAGGATGGGCGTGAATGGTGCGGGCAACATCGAATACCGTGGCTTCCATTTCTATATATGCCGATGCTTCGGCAATCATGTCGGTTGCATTTTCGGCAATGATTTGTACGCCAAGCACTTCGCCGTATTTTTTGTCGGATAAAATGCGCACCAGACCTTGTGTTTCGTTTTTTATCATGGCTTTGGCATTAGCCGAAAGTTTGAATTCGTTGATTTTGTAATCGACACCGGCATCGTGCAATTCCTGTTCGGTTTTGCCAACCTGCGCGATTTCGGGCATTGTATAAATATTCATTGGGTAACGGTCGTGCCTCATGTGGCCTTTAACCCCTTTAATGTGGTTTATTGCAAACATGCCTTGTGCCGATGATGCATGTGCAAATTGGCTGATGCCATTTACATCGCCCACGGCATAAATACCCGGAACATTTGTCATGAGTTGTTGGTCAACAGCAATAAAACCGTTGGTGTCGAGTGCAATTTCAACATGGTTATCGGGAACAACCGCTTTCCGCAAATTGGCATTGAGCCGAATTACATGTGGGGGTATATCATTGTTGTCGAGCATCTTTATTCCCTCGCTGCGCAATTGTTGACTCAGGTGTTGATTCAAAAAGTGGTCGGCACCGGGTATCAGCATTTGGCTATGTGTGTTTAAGTACACTTTTACTCCCAGCATATTCAGCAACTGAGCCATTTCGGCAGCTACCGGGCCATTGCCTTCAATAGCCATTTCTTGGGGCAATTCTTCCATTTTATATAATGCCCTGATGCCGGTAACACTTTTCGATTTGCTTAATTCGGGCAACGAACCTGTGGCAATTATAATGTTGCGTGCTTCGATAAGCCGGTTGTTGATGCTTACAGTGTTTTTTCCGGTAATTACAGCGTTTCCCTGTTCGAATTCAACTGCTTTTTTATGGAGTAAAAATTCTACATCGGCTTGCATTTTTTTTGCAATTTGCATGGCCCTGTCAACCGCTTTTGTCCAGTTAAACCGAATTTTATCGAGTTTAATACCCTCAACGCCAAAGTCGGCAATCTGGTTGAGTTTGTAATACTGACGTGCACTCTCGAGCAAGGCTTTCGTAGGAATACATCCCCAATGAATGCACATGCCACCAATTGATTCACGGTCGGCAAGAAGTACTTTCATTCCAAGTTGTCCGGCTCTAATTGCTGCAATATAGCCAGCGGGACCGGCACCAATAATGCAAACATCGTATTTCATGTTTTCGCTTTTTGCATTCATATGTTGTTTATCGGTAGTTTTCATTGTTTTGAATTTTCGTATTATCAAATAGTTTGCGTAAATATCACTACAGCAGCATCTTGGCGGGTTCGTTTAAGTACGAAATCACTTCATTTAAGAAACGTGTAACTTCGCCTCCATCAACTATGCGATGATCGACCGACATCGATAAAGGCATCATTTGTTGCTTTACCACATCGCTTCCCTTAAATCCGGGTTGTTCGAACATGCGACCGACACCCAGAATGGCTGCTTGCGGGTAATTTATTACCGGAACAGCATATTTGCCGCCTATCGAGCCGAAGCTGGTAATGGTGAATGTGCCGTCTTTCATATCGGCCAAACCCAGAGCGCGGTTGCGTGCTTTTTCCGAAATTGTATTCAGTTCGGCAGCAATCTCACTAATCGATTTGCGGTCGGCATGTTTTATTACCGGCACTACGAGTCCGTCGGGAGTATCAACAGCAATGCCGATATTGTAGAATTTTTTATAAATAATTTTTCCATTTTCGAAATCCATTTCAGAATTCAGTGCTTTATATTTCTTGAGAGCCAGCGCTGCGGCTTTTATTACAAAAGGCAGAAAACTGAGTTTAATACCCGATGCAGCCATTTCGTCTTTAAAAGCATTGCGCAGTCTGATAAGCTCGCTTACCTCGGCATCGTCGAACACACTCATGTGTGCTGCATTGTGCTTCGAGTTTATCATATTGCGGGCAATGGTTTTGCGCAACTGACTCATGTTTTCGATTTCAACGGGCATATCGTCGGCCGGTTGCTGCGGCTTCTCACTCTGGCTGTAGCGATGTTTGTGTTTTTCGATATCTTCTTTCATCACACGGCCACCGGGTCCGGTGCCTTTCACTTCGTGAATGTCAATGTTAAGCTCTTTGGCAAGTGCGCGTGCCACAGGTGTGGCTATCGCTTTGTTTTTCGAAACTTCTTGCTGGTTTTCGTCTGTTTGAGTTGCTTCGTCGCTGGCTGGTAAAAAAGCATTATTACCGGCCACTTCAAGAGTACCTACCACACCGGCTCCTTCTTCAGCTACTGCTTCAATTTCGGTGTCGATGTTTTTCGACTCTTGTTGCGCTGCTTCTCCTTCTATACCTTGCATGTCGATTTCTATAAGTGGGTCACCCACATGAATGGTTTCGCCTTCTTTACCATAAATAGCCGCAATAACACCGGCTCGTGGCGAGGGAATATCGGTAACCACCTTATCGGTTTCCATTTTTACAATAGGCTGAGAGCTTTCGACCATCTGACCTTTTTGAACGTACCATTCCAGAATGGTGCCTTCGTCGAGGCCTTCGCCAATATCGGGGAATTTGAATATATATCTCATTGTGTTTTTAGAATTTTACGGTTCTTATAATTTGATACAGGATTTTTTCGGGCGATATTAAATAGTGATGTTCGCCCCGAGGCAGAGGCACAATGGTATCGAAACCGGTTACTCGTGCCGGAGGTGCTTCAAGGTGCAGGAATGCTTCTTCGGTGGCAATGGCCGAAACTTCGGCCGACACCCCAAATGTTCCCGGTGCTTCGGTTACTGTAATAATGCGTCCTGTTTTTCTTACACTTTCGGCAATGGTTTCTTTATCGATAGGGTAAATACTACGTAAATCGATGATTTCAACCGAAATGTTTTCTTTTTTTGCAAGGGCGGCTGCTTTTTGCACTTCGCGAATCATTGCGCCATAGGCTACCACTGTGATATCGCTTCCATGAGCTAACACTTTTGCTTTACCTAGCGGGATGCTGAATTTCTCTTCGGGTACTTCTTGTTTTATGGCGCGGTAAATCCGTTTAGGTTCCATAAAGATTACTGGGTCGTCCGATTCAATGGCCGATATCAGCAAGCCTTTGGCATCGTAAGGAGTTGAAGGTATCACAACCTTTAAGCCCGGAATATGCCCCCAAACTGCCTCAAGGCTTTCGGAATGGTGCTCCAGTGCATTGATGCCACCGCCATAGGGCATTCGCACAACAATAGGCATACGGTACTTTCCCCTACTTCGGTTGTGTAAACGTGCCACATGACTAACAATCTGATTAAAGGCAGGGTAGGCAAACCCCGAAAACTGCATTTCGATTACGGGCCGTAAGCCTGCCGCTGCCATTCCAACAGCAGTGCCAGCCAATCCCGATTCGGCAAGTGGCGAGTCGAAAACACGTGTGGCTCCGTATTTCAATTGCAGTCCCTCGGTAACACGAAATACGCCGCCTTCAACACCTACATCTTCGCCATACACTATTACGCGGTCGTCGTCGCCCAGTTTTATGTCGAGGGAATTATTTACCGCATTTACCATGTTCATTATCTTATTCATGACCTAGCCTCCTTCCATTTCAAAAAACGTTCGTGTTCTACCATCTGCTGCTTTAAGTCGTCGGGCATATCAACGTATTGATACGAGAATACGTCTTGCAGCGGATACGGTTTGTAGTTTTCGGCTTCAATGAATTGCCTATCGATTTCTTTTTTGTATTCATCAATGATTTGCAATTCTTCTTCATCGCTATACAAACCTTTACTTATGAGGTATGCTTTCAGCCTCTTCAGCGGATCGGTTGCATCCCATGCATCTTCTTCTTCTTTGGTTCTGTATTTGGTGGGGTCGTCAGAAGTAGTGTGTGCCCCTTTGCGATAGGTTACTGCTTCAATTAACACAGGTCCATTACCGGATTGAATATGTTCTATACTTTGTTTCACGGCTGCATACATGGCAAAAAAGTCGTTTCCGTCAACTTGTATGCCCTCAATACCATAAGCCATTGCTTTAATCGCTATACCATCGGAAGCCGTCTGCATGTGAAAAGGGGTGCTAATGCCATACTGATTGTTTTGAACTATAAACACCACAGGAGCTTTCCAGACACCTCCAAAATTGAGCGCTTCGTGAAAATCGCCTTCCGAAGTTCCACCATCGCCCACAAATGTGTACACAATCTCGTCTTTATTCCGGTAGTTGATTTCATATCCTATGCCCGCTGCATGAAGCAGTTGTGAGGCAATGGGCACCGACATTGGCAGCATGTGGTTCGATTTTTCGAATCGCGATCCGTCTTCGTAGCCCATAAAATACAGGAATAGCTCTTTGAGTGTTGCTCCTTTGGCCAGATAAAGACCCATTTCGCGAAAAGCAGGTACTACCCAATCCTGATGACGTATCAACTGAGCAACTGCTCCTGCAATGGCTTCCTGCCCGTAATTGGGCGGATATGTGTAAATGCGTCCCTGACGTTGATACGACACTACCATGAGGTCGGCGGTACGAGCAAAAAGCATGTCTTTGTATGCTTCAATAATATGCTTATCGTCGATGGCGGGGAAATATTTTTCATTGATGATATTCCCATCGTTGTCCATCACTCGAAAGCGGTTCTTTTTTGTAGGATGATATTCAGTAAACATAATTTGTTATCGTTATTCGGTTAAAACTATAACATTAACAAGCAAACCCTGATATTGTTTAGCGAGTGTTTTAATGATTTGTTAATGAAACGGAACGCAAATAGAGTGGGGGCTTTTGTTATAAAAATATTGTTTATATGACCGAAAATGGATTATCCGTTACTTAACGGTTAATAAACGACTATTTCTGTAGAAACATTGGTGTGTAAGGAAAGTGCGATGTGAGAAAAGTGCAAAGTGAATATGAAAATTATCCGTTACCTAACGGTTAATAAACGACTATTTCTGTAGAAACATTGGTGTGTAAGGAAAGTGCGATGTGAGAAAAGTGCAAAGTGAATATGAAAATTATCCGTTACCTAACGGTTAATAAACGGCTATTTCTTTAAAGGTGTTGGTTTGCAAAGGAAATTATAATTACAGAGTAATAAAACCACTTTATGGAACCCATTGTTTCCCTTGCCTAACAATTAATATTTCATCGTCAGAGAATTCCATCCAGGCAAAATCATAAATGTGATTGTAAGTTTTACCTTGTTTGTTCACATTGTAGTGGGTCAAATATTTAAACTGGAACTTCTTCTTTACCAGTTCCGACCGCATAATTATTTTCTTTTTTGCTCGTGGTCCCATCAATTCAAGTAATATTGACCTATTGCGGTGCAATATTCTGTCAAGAGGGTATGCGGTTTGCTTGGTGGCTCCCCTTAAGGTGATATGATAATCGTTTTTGCATTTTAATGAGCAGAATCGTTTATCTTTTCTACCAGCGACTTCAGTATTGCAAATTTTACATTTCATACGGCAAATATACAAAAAATTTAATTATCCGTTACTTAACCGTTAAGTAACGGATAAAGTCATGTGTCTATTGCAAGGCAACTAAATGGCACGCACTGTACGAAATATATATCTATTGATTACACAATAAATTGCTACATTATCTCCCGTGTAACAATACTTATTAGTGTACTTCAGCAAATGCAAATTAAAAGCGAAGGCAGTTGGTAGCAAAGGTGTTTTCTCTATAAATTGCTTGTGGCACCTCAGGCTTATGGCCCGGTTACTGCAAATTTGTGAAAACTATTTCTGTCGGTATGCAGCAAATATAATCCCGGCGGAATGTCTGTCAGGTCGATTGTGCCGTTTCCCGATTGCAATGTGCCGCTTCTTATTTGATTACCTGTGCTGTTGTGTATATAGTATTGCATAGTTCCCCATTCCAATGGATATTTCACCCACATGCTTTGATACACCGGATTCGGATATATTATTATTTGTTCTGCAGCCGGTTGTGGCTCAACCCTTACATCACTTATTGCAATACATTCTGATGTGTCGGTGCAATTGTTGTACGTTATCTGCACTGCGTAATTCCCGTTGCTTGTGGCGGTATAAGTTTGCCAGGTGGCACCTTCGATGGGGGCGTAGTTGTTGTTGCAGTCGAGCCATTGGTACTGTGCATCTGAGGCGTTGGCATGCATAATGGGTGAAGAAACATTTACCGAAACATCTACATGGGTAACAGTAAGGTATATGGTAATAATGCTGTCGCAACCTGCGTAGTTGGCTAAAGTGTCGAAATACATTCCACTCTCGGTGAATGTGAAGTTTCCGCTTGGCGAAACGTAGCTGCCGCAGGCAGCTGTGGTAATACTGCCAACGCTGTTGCATACCGAGAAAATGCGCACATGCCCTGCTTCCGACCCATTGTCGTTATTGTAGGGCGATGCAACTGCTACTGTTGTGTGGTCGGGCATGCTAATAGCATATCCCGCAAAGTTTGTGGGGGCTGTTCCGTCGATGTCGTTACCATATTGCACCCATTCATTGTTTATCCAGTTATATACTCTTACGTGCCCCGAATTGTCGCCATTCCCGTCGTTAAATATCGTACCTACAGCAACTGTGTTTTCGTCGGGCATACTCACCGAAAAACCCGATTGGTCGTATGCGCTTTCGCCAAGAATGTCATTACCTTTTTGTTCCCAGTTGCTTCCGTTCCACGAAAATATCCGACACAGCCCCACTGCAGTGCTAATGCCATTATAGGCCAGATAAGTTACGGCTATTGTGTTGGCATTGGGCATGCTTACTGCCCATCCGGCTATATCGCCCTCGGTTTCGCCGTCAATGTCGCTGCCCTTTTGTACCCAGTTGCTGCCATCCCATTCAAACACCCGTGCATGCCCGGCGTAATATCCGTTTCCACTGTTTCGGTAACTGCCCATTGCCACTGTATTTTCATCGGGCATACTTATGGGCCATCCCGATTGGTCTTCGGGAGCTTCGCCGTCGATGCTGTTGCCTTTTTGTACCCATTGGTTTCCGTCCCAGGTATAAACGCGCACAGTGCCACCGTAGTAGTTGTCGCCATTTATTCCGCTACTGCCTGTGGCCCCAACTCCAATTGTGTTGGCATTGGGCATACTTACCGATACGCCCGATCTTTCGAAAGCGGCTTCTCCGTCAATATCGTTTCCTTTTTGTGCCCAGACATTTCCTTCAAATGTAAACACTCTTACATGCCCTGCTGCATCTCCGTTGTCGGAATTGTTATGTGAACCAATGGCTACTGTATTGGCATCGGGCATGCTTACCGAAACACCTGTGTTGTCGTCCGGATTTTCTCCTATAATACTTTGGCCTTTTTGAATCCATTCGGTACCCGATAATGTAAAAACACGAACATGGCCTTCGTATCCGCCGTTACCTATGTTAAGTGGTGAGCTTATTGCTACCGTATAGGCATCGGGCATCGAAACCGATGATCCACATCGATCGCCGGCACCTGCACCATTTATGCTGTTGCCTATTTGCATCTGCGCCTTTGCCGGTGAGCAGGCTATGAGCAGTACAACTGCCACTGATAATAATAGTTGTTTCATATCATTAGACTTTTCGATAAATTCAGTATTTGTATTTTCTGTTGCAACTGGGTTGAATTGTTGAATTCGAAAATCAAATATACATCTTTTTTTAAATACATTCTATTTGGCTATGGCCTGTTGTTTGTTGTAATTATTTATCTTTACAAAAAACTTGATGCTATGAAAGCAAATTTCGCAATAGTTTTATGTATTTCGGGTTTCCTTATAATGTCGTGCGCGCCAACAATTCCATGCGCCGATACCGACAAATACGACAACAATAAATCGCTGCGTGCTTCGGGGCAGGGTAGCAGTAGTCGAGAAGATATTGCCGTTGAAATCGCCATTGTTGACGCAAAGCAAAAGTTGGGCGAAAAAGTGATGAAATATGCCGAAGATAATTTCCGTAATCAAACACAGGTAAACGATGAAGCCTACAACCAAAAGCTGCGTATTGCGCAAAAAACGGTGATGCAGGAGCTGGCGGTTACCTGCCAGGTAGTAAAAAAAAGCAAAGGGCGCTTTTATGCATATGTTACCCTAGATGCCGATATCAGGCTTATGGAAACGATTATTCGTAGCTCGAAGCCCGAATCGATAGAATAAATTGCAATGGCTGATTTTTTACTTGCCGGTTTCGGATTGGGATTTATTATTGCAGGCCTCATAGGTTGCATTCTGCCGGTTATTCCCGGGCCTCCGCTTAGTTATATTGGTTTGTTGCTGTTGCATCTTACTTCGTGGGTGCATTATTCAACAACGGGATTACTGTTCTGGCTGGTTATGGTTGTTGCCGTTACCGTACTCGATTATGTGATTCCTGCCTGGGGAACAAAAAAGTTTGGAGGAAGCAAATGGGGTGTGTGGGGTAGTGTGTTGGGTTTACTGATAGGATTGTTTTTCGGACCTGTCGGTATTTTTGTTGGACCATTTGCCGGCGCACTTTGCGGAGAACTACTATATCATTACAATGCAACAAAGCCCGATAATGTTCCGGTGCTCAACGATAACCAAAAAATGTCGAAATCGCTGAAAGCCGCATTTGGTTCTTTTGTTGGGCTTATGGCCGGAATTGTGCTTAAACTCATTGTGAGTTTTTCGCTGGCATATATATTTATTCGCGAAATTGTTAAGGCTATGTTTAATTAATACTTGTCGCAAATTTGAAAATTGCCATAATATCCGATATTCACGAAGACGCAGTGAGCCTTAAAAAAGCATTAGCTATTGCCGAACGCGAACGATGCGACCATATAGTTTGCTTGGGCGATATATTGGGTTATCCTTACAAAAGGGCTGCTTATGCGCACACACGCAATGCTTCTGAATGTATTTTACTCATTAAAAAGTATTGCAGCGCAGTGGTTAAAGGCAACCACGATATTTTTCATATCAGCCGTTTTCCAGAGCACGAAACCTATTTTCGCTTCCCCGATGAATGGTACAGGCTTAGCGACACCGAAAAGCTGAGCATGTCGGAAGGTCGCGTATGGCATTATTCCGACGATAGCCCCGTGATGCTTTCCGACAACGAAATTGCATATCTTGAATCGTTGCCCGAATCGAGCTTCTACGAAACCGACGGACTGAAAATGCTGTTTTCTCATTATTTATATCCAAATCTTACCGGCTACGAGTCGTCGCTCAATGGTATTAATGCCGATGCTTCGAAACACTTTGCCTTTATGGAAAAGCACGAATGCCAAATCAGTTTTTCGGGGCATTTACATCCCGATGGAGTAGGTTTGTGCTATCAACCCAACCGAAGTCTCGCTTCAAAGTTTTTGGCCGGTTTTAGGTTTTATCAGTACGGAATAAAAAAAATTAAAGAACGTAGGTGCACTATTGCGCTGCCTGCTTTGGCCGATAATGGACGCGAGAACGGTTTTGCTGTTTTCGACACAGGGCAGCGCATACTTACTACGGTGTCGTTAAATCTAAGTCGTCGTTTTCATTTGTAATGCAGTAAATATCGGGATATGATGAAACTGAAAAATATGGTTAAAAACAATTTCTTTCAAAGAATTGTGCTGCCTGCAACCATTGCCCTGCTTTTATTTGTGATTACTGTTTTTGCGTTTATTTTACCGGCTTTCGAACGAAATGCGGTAAATCAGAAAAAAATTATGCTGCAGGAGCTTACGTCAACCGCCTGGAGCATTTTACATAAATATTACACCGAAAGCACCACAGGTGCTATTGATGCAACTACGGCACAACAACTTGCCATGGCCGACATTGAAGCCTTGCGCTATGGCACTCATAAGAAAGATTATTTCTGGATAACCGATATGGAGCCGCGCATGTTGATGCACCCCTATATTCACGAACTAACAGGCACCAATCTTCAGGATTATTCCGACCCCGATGGTAAAAAGTTGTTTATTGAAGCAGTCGATATTGCAAAAAATCAAGGTGAGGGCTTTATTAACTACAAGTGGCAATTTATGGACGACACTTCGCGCATAGTGCCAAAACTGAGTTATGTGAAAAAGTTTGAACCCTGGCAATGGATTATTGGTACAGGTATCTATCTCGACGATGTGCAGGCCGAAATAGCCAAACTCCGCAATCAGCTTCTACTCATTCTTTTGCTCTCATCAGTGCTTATTGCACTGTTAATTGTGTTTATGACCTGGCAAAGCCTTTTGCTCGATAACAAACGCCTCGAAGCCGAAGAACAACTGCGTATTTCGCAGGAGCGCTACAGGGCAATGGTTGAAGCCTCTACCGAAGGCGCACTGCTGGTGTTGCAAAACTACATGTATGCCAACAAAACACTGATAGGCATGTTGGGGTACAACGACGACGAAATTGCAGACCTTGGCTTGTGGGATGTATTTCCCGATACCGGACTCAATAATGAATTCAGCGATTTCGAAAGCCTGTATGCAGCCGAAAATTTGCCTACAAATCTCGAAACAACACTGCTGCAAAAAAACAAACAGCGCTCTAAGGTATTGGTGAATATGTCGAGAATTTCGGTGGCCGGAAACAAAGCCCTGGTTGTGTTGGTTCGCGAGATTCAACGTGCCGGACTTCCCGATTCGGATGCCGTACCGTTGCAAGCCGATAGTATGAACTTATGGGAGTTTGGGAATTTTGGTTTTTTTCGTTCATCGTTTTCGAGAAACAGCCGTTTTACCGAAGCTACCCAATCGGCCATGCGAATACTGGGGTTTAAATCGAAAGATGAAATGCTGAAGACTCGTATCGACGATTTGTTTGCCGATGCCACCGAACTGAGAACTACTACTGCCCAGATACTCAAATATGGTTTTATCAATAATAAAGTGTTGCGATTGAGCCGAAAAACCGGCCAACCGGGTTATGTGGCAGTTTGGCTGATTTTGCGTAAAACTGCCGATGGTGAGCGGTTTTGCGAAGGATTTGTGCAGGATGTAGATGCACTGGTTAGGCAAGAAGCCGACAACAAAGCCTTGCTGGCAGCAGCATATAATAAGAATGCTGTTTTTATGCGACCCGTTTCAGCCTATACCGCCGATGCTCCGGTTTGCACACCCCAAACACCAATTTGCGATGCTGCCGCGACAATGAACAAATCCGATTCGCAGTATATTATTGTTCGAAACAATGCGGGGCAATGCCTTGGAGTACTTAGCGATACCGATATACGTAAGAATATTGACGCAATGGCTAATTCTGCCGCTTTGGTAAGCGATGTTGTTACTGCCACCAATTATTCATGCAATATTAATCAGACCGTTTTTGAAGTTTTATGGTTCATGCATACATCAAAACTCAAGGTGTTGCCGGTTGTCGATGGTTTGGGCAAAATTCACGGTGTTTTTTCCGAATCGCAATTGGTTCCCATTCTCACCGAAAACGGCAACTGGATTCTACAATCGATAGCTGCAGCCGTTAGCCTCGATGATTTGGGCAATTTGCAATATCGTCTGGCATTGGTTGCTAGGGCCATGAGTGAGTCAGGAATTCATGCACGCCATATCAGTGCATTAATTTCGACGGCATCTGATGCCGTCATCAAGATAATTGGCGACACCATTACGGCGGAATTGGGGCCGGCGCCTGTTCCTTTTGCATTTTTGGTGTTTGGCAGTGTGGGGCGCAACGAGCAAAGTCTTGCCACCGATCAGGACAATGCATTGGTTTATGCCGATACCGATAGTGATGAGGCTTCCGAAACCGCTGCTAGGTATTTTGAATTGTTTGCAAGCCGAATGACCGAAAGCCTGGTTCGATGTGGTTATGCAGCTTGTAAAGGAAACTATATGGCAAGTAATGTGCAATGGTGCAGACCATTACAGGTTTTTAAATCGTATTTCGATAACTGGATTAAAAATCCGGTACCGCAGCATTTACTCGAAACCGAAGTGTTGTTCGATTTCAGGTATGCCTATGGCAACGTTGATATTGCTGTTGAACTGAAGAATTATATGCTTCAGTGCATGCATAGGAGCGATCCATTCTTCTACCAAATGGCGGCAAACACAACATCTATTCGTCTGCAATCGACGGGTAATGAGGTTCTCGATATTAAAAAACTTATGCTGCCTTTGGTAAATATTGTACGCTTGTATTCGCTCAAAGCACAACTTCCCGAAAACAATACATTTATGCGAATTGCCGCTTTGCGCGATATCGAAGTTTTCAATTCAGCCGATGCCGATGCAATATCGAAAACCTACGATTTACTGCTCAAATTACGCATCAACAACCAGTTGCGTCAAATATTCAATACCTATGCACCCGATAATAAAATTGAAGTCGCCTACTTAACCGAGGTAGAATTACAACAGCTGAAACTCAGCATTTCAACAATTCAATCGTTTTACACCCGCTTGAATTTCGATTTTAAACACAATATCGGCTAACCAATTTCGCTTATTTTTTGCAGTAGCTTGCGGTCGATAATGCTTACCTGGCGACCATCGATATGTATAATGTTTTCGTTGCGAAACTCTTTAAGCACTCTTACCGTGTTTTCTTCCGAAATGGCACACATTTCGCCAAGTTCTCGACGCGTGAGCCCCATGTGAAACGATGAGCCTCCGTTAAGGTCGGACAAATACAGCAGGTTTTCGGCTAGGCGGCCCCGCACCTGTTTCTGATTCAGGGTTATTATTTTGTGCAAAATTGATGCAGTACTGCGTGCAAATGCCTGATTCAACCGAAGAAAAAAACTGTGATTCTCTTTGTACAACTGCTTAACCAATTCTAAATCAATCATACAAATCTTCGATTCTTCGAGTGTGGTAACCGAATAGCAATATTTTTCGGCCTCAAAAAACGAAAGCAATCCAATGTAGCTGCTGGGTTTCATAATGTACATTATAATGTTGCGATGGTTCAAACCCTCAATAAAAAGTTTTGCACTGCCGCTAACCAGATATATGGCATGAGTAACCTCTGAACCTTGCTTGCACACAGTTTCATGCTTCTTGTATATGCCCTGCACCGGATTAAAATTGTTGTACGCAATACCCGAGGCCTTTATTGAGGCATAAATATCGCAGGTTGAAGCGCAAGTTTCACAATTGGTTTTACACGAAAATTTCATAATTGCTTGATTTCGATGCAATAATAATAAAAAGTTGATTAAAATCAATGTTTCATTTCAACTTATTAAAACAAAATTTTATAATCATAATAAATATATTTGGGCTTTATTAACACTTTAAAACAGTAGCAAACATGCAAGAAACAAACAACGACTATTCTTTCAGTTTGTTTAAGCCTTTAAGCAAATACGGAAAGAGTAACCGCAACCTGATAATCATTCTGGTTTCGGTATGGTTTGTCGCCATTTTCGGTTTTCAGGTGTTGCTTCTCATTTTTCAGAAGCCAACGCCCGAACAGGCATTAATCGATTTTAACTTGGTAGCATCAAAAGTTCAGTCGGGTGCAGCCACTCACGAAGACTTACAGGTTTTTGTGAATTCCACCCTCATGGTTTCCGGTAAAAGCATGGTAAAACCCCACGACAAGGCTGCAGTTGATAAGGCCTTGAGTTGGGCAGTGTATAGCATGCTCAGCGATTCGGTTGTGAATGTGGTTACCGGCCATGTGGCAGCCCTTAAAGAGGTGCGTGCAGCCATGGCCACAGCCAAAGATGCCGAATTTACTGCCTTACAGAAGAAGCAAAACGAGTTGAAAAATGCCATAAATCTGGCAGTGCTTCCTGTTACCGGTGCCGATGTTATGGGTTTAAAACCCGAACTGATGCCCTACGCACTGGTGCCCGAGAATGCCGGCCTAAGCGAAAGCGATTGGGCAGCATTGCAGCATTGCATGAATTTTTATTTAACTCATTATCAGTCGTTTCTCACCGATACTCGCTTTCTTGGCTTCCCGTTCCATTATTTCTATAGTTCAGAGTTTTTACTGTTTCTATTCGTTGGCATTTGTCTTTTCTATAGCATAAGAATAAACCAACTGCAGAGAAAATACTCGGTGCAGGAGTAAATTAATTACCATTAAATTTTAAAAACATGAAAAAACTGATAATATCGTTGAGTTTGCTTGCAACACCGCTTTTGTTGAGCGCATCGAGTCTTACGCAGCTCGAGGGAAGTTTTAAAGTGGGGCCGGCTATTATTCTTATTTCTGTGCTCATTATTTTTGTTACAGTCGGGTTTTTGTCGCGTGCCAAAGATACCACCGATTACTATGCTGCAGGCCGAAAAATTTCGAACGTAAGTTCGGGTATGGCAATTGCCGCCAATTGGATGAGTGCTGCATCGGTTCTTGGTTTGGCCGGTATGATGTACTTTAGTGGCTACAACGGACTTGCCTATGTAGTAGGATGGACAGGTGGCTATGTCTTGCTCTTGGTTCTTATGGCAGGGCAAATTCGCAAATATGGCAAATTTACTGCATCCGATTTTATTGGCGACCGCTACTATTCGCAAGGTTTGCGTGCTACCAGTGCCGTTTTTGCCATTTTTATTTCGTTTGCCTATTGTGTTGGGCAGTTTGGTGGTGTTGGCTTAATGTTTAAGTGGATTTTAGGTATCGACTATACATGGGCCGTAATTATTGGCGCATCGGTTGTTATATTCTACACCATGATTTCGGGAATGATTGGCGCAACAAAAAATATGGTGATACAGTACATTATCATTATTGTGGCATTTATGATTCCTACCTTCATGCTTACCTATAAATTCGACTACTTCTGGTTAGTTCCGCAGTTTGGGTACGGAGCAGTTGTTTCCGATATTGTTCATGGTATTCCTGCTCCCAATATTGCCGATGGCGTGGCAATGCTAAATGCCTATGGGCACAATGTATCTATTGTTCCCAGCCCCGAATTTGCCATGCCATGGGATCCGGCTACAGGAAGCACTGCCTTTCAATGGATGGCAATTTGCTTTTCGCTGATGCTTGGAACAGCGGGCCTACCGCATGTGTTGCAACGTTTTTATATTACCCCAACTATTCGCGATGCCCGTTTGTCGTGCGTATGGGGTTTGTTTTTTATATGTGTATTGTATTGGAGTACTCCAATATATTCTGCATTTGGTAAAATCCTCTCTTCTAACCCTGAAGTGGGAAACCTGGCGTCGGATGCCATAGTTGTGTATACTGCACAGCTCGGTAATATTCCGCCGCTGGTGGTAGGCTTTTTGGCTGCCGGTGCTATATCGGCAGCTTTTTCTACCATCTCGGGTTTGCTGGTGGCAGGTTCTTCCGCTTTTTCTCACGACATTTATGTGAAGATTTTGAAGCCAGATGCATCACCCAAAGCCCAGCTTAAAATGGCAAGGATAGGTACGGTGGTTATGGGTCTCATTGTTGGAATTGTTGCCATGCTGCAATTAGGAATGATTGCTCAATTGGTTGCCGTTGCCTTCTCAATGGCTGCCTGCACCATATTCCCATTGTTTTTGCTTGGCATTTGGTGGAGCGGGTCGAATCGTGCCGGTGCTACTGCAGGTATGGCTGTTGGAATTGCCATCTCGCTTTTTGCGCTCACCTATTTTATTGCATCAAAAGCTGGCGCCGTGTTACCAGGTCAGGCATTTGTAGATTATTGGCTCAACGTATGGTATTTCGCATGGATAGGTGCACCGCTTTCGATTCTTACTAATATTGTAGTATCGAAATTTACCAAATCAACGCCTGTCGAAATTCGACAATTTCTTGTTGAAAAAGTACACAGCTCGTAATATTTTCAGTATAATTGCAAGCCCTGCGTAAGTGGGGCTTGTATTTTTTAATTAGGTAATAATTGTATGTTTGTAATTTCGAAACCGGCCAAAATCGTTATTTTTATTATTCTCGCCATGATTGGCTCTTCATTGTTGGTTGCCTATTTGTATTACAACGCTAAAAACAGTGCTGAAGATCCGAGAATGGTAAAAGTGAAAAAGAATCTGGCTCGCTTCGAAGATATTTGTGCATCCGATGGTTTCGACAAAGCCTTACTCATGTTGGCTGATGCCGAAAAAACCTTGAAAAATACCGCTGGTTATGACGATTCGTATGAGCTTGGAATTGTATATAATAACATGGCCAGTGTGTATTTGCAGCAAGCATTATATGAAACCTCCGATAGCAGTAAGCGTGTTACGCTTTTTGCTATGGCCGATAGCATGGTACTGTTGTCGGTAAATACCTATTCGAATTGGATGTTACTGTATGGCAAAATGTCGGCAGATAGCCTGAAAAGGCATACGCTGGCAACTTTCAATAAAAACGATAAGGCTTTTGAAGGATACAACTACGAAAAGATTGTAAATAAAAGGGTAGATGATTTACTGCTTGCACAAAACGAAACACCACGCCGCTTATCGGTGGCATATACCAATCAGGGAATTGTTCGCCGGCATCAGTATCGCCAGCAGGAAGCCATTGAATGCTATGTGAAAGCTATTGATTTGTGGAAAGATAACTATACAGCTCGAAACAACTTCAATGTATTGATGGGTTTGCCTCCCGAAGATCGCTCCATTGTTGATCAATTGTTCCCTCCCGAAAAAAATGAGTTCGATTAAATACAAAAACTATGAAAAAACTTACGTTTCTTGTTCTTTTAGTTCTATTTATACAATTGTGTGTAACTGCACAAACCGAACCGGCTGCTCCAAAATACGGAATCAGTTTTTCGGGTTTTGTTAAGAACGATTTCTTTTTCGATACGCGCGATTACTACACTATTCGCGAAGGACATTTTTTGCTCTATCCCAAAGAAATATCTCCTGATGCAACAGGTACCGACATCAACGCAGTGCCGTCGTTCAATTTTTTATCGATACAGTCGCGCTTAACCGGTAAAATTGCGGCGCCCGATGCTTTTGGCGCGAAAACTTCGGGTGTGCTCGAGGCCGATTTCTTTGGTAACGAAAACACCAATTTCACCGATAACAATGGCTTCAGGTTGCGTCATGCCGTGGTTAAACTGAATTGGGCAAACACCGAGCTGCTAACAGGGCAGTATTGGCATCCTTTCTTTATACCCGGATGCTTTTCGGGTGTAATATCGTTCAATACCGGCGTGCCCATGCAACCCTTTTCGCGAAATCCCCAAATCAGACTTAGCCACAATATCGGAAAATTGAATGTAATGACAGCTGTGGTCGCCCAACGCGATTTCACATCACCCACCGGCTCGGCAGTGTTACGTTATGCTGCAATACCCGATATTAGTGCAGGCATTAGTTTCGAAACAAAAAACAGCGAAAAGGGAACCGGGTTTCTTGCGGGTGCCGTGGCCGGCTTCAAAATGCTACAACCATTGAGAACCACTGCAAATGGCAATTTACTGTATGTAACCAACGAAAAAGTGCAGGGCTTTTCGGCAACAGCCTATATAAAAACAACATTGAAACCACTTACCATTAAGATGCAGGCTGTTTACGGGCAAAATTTGTTCGACCTGCTTATGTTAGGTGGTTTTGCAGTGCACGAAGTTACCGATCCGGTGCGCAATGCGGTGAACTATACCACTGTTAACAACATGGCTGTGTGGGCTGAATTCGAAAGCAACGGCGAAAAATTTCAAACCGCTTTGTGGGCAGGTTACACGCAAAACCTTGGCGCAAACCAAACAATTCTTAACTACTCAAATTCGGCTGCCGGAACCGAAACCACAGTGAGGGGAGCCAATTTGCATTCGGTAATGCGCATATCGCCACGGCTGGTTCTCATACAAGGTAAATTCAATTTTGCTACCGAACTCGAATTTACAAGGGCAGCCTATGCCGCCCGCGATAATTTTGGAATGCTTATGCGTAACGAGTATGGTGTGATTACTCAAACCGAAAGCGTGAATAACTACCGCCTTTTATTGTCGGTGATTTATAAATTCTGATTCGGCTTGCTGTTTCCTTTCTGTATCTATGAGATGTAGCTAATCTATTTGTTTTATTATCAGTTTGTTATATTTTAATTGCTATATTTGTCTCGTAAGAACAATGCCGGTAATCAATCTTTCTTAAAACAAATAGTATCATGAAGAATATCTGTTTTACATCGTTACTTATACTGTGTTTACTGTTTTTGTCAACAGTTGTCATTGCTCAAACACAGCTATTTGGTTTGTCGTACAATGGAGGTATTCACAGGTATGGAACTATATTCCATTACACACCTTCTGAAGAAGCACAACTTGTTGATCATGCCTTTAGCACTCCTTACCCAGGGGCAGCCCCAATGTATACTGCGCTTACCGATGCAGGTAATGGTAAATTGTATGGAATGACCAGCGGTGGCGATGGGGTTAACGCAGGGGGAGTCATTTTTGAATGGGATCCGCTTACCAATGAATATAATAAAGAATACAACTGGATGGTTACAAACAATCCGGGCAACAGTCCTTGGGGCTCATTGACCTTGTACAACGGAAAACTGTATGGTACAACTCGTTTTGGCGGTAATAATGGCAAGGGTGTGATTTTTGAGTATGATTTTGTTAATAAGGTTTACTCTAAAAAGATCGATATGGTTGAAGCCACCGGGGCAGAACCTAGGGGATCTCTTGTAATGGTGAGCGGGAAGTTCTATGGTATGACCTCTTTGGGGGGAGCAAATAACCTCGGAGTTATTTTTGAGTGGGATCCGGTTACCAATATTTATACAAAAAAATATGATTTCACTGCATCGAGCGGAAATAAGCCCGATGGTAATCTTGTTTATTATAACGGGTTGTTGTATGGGGTTACCTATACGGGAGGAAGCAACAACTACGGTACAATTTTTTCGTTCAACCCAACAAACAGCGCCTTTACTCTTAAGGTAAATATGGCTGCAGCAACCGGGGGGTATTCCACCAGCAGCATGGTGATGCGAAATAATAAATTTTACGGAACAACCCGTTTGGGCGGAGCAAATGGCTATGGAGTAATTTTTGAGTGGGACCCTGCCACCAATATTTATACTGTAAAACATAACTTTGCAGAGCCGACTGGTTATGGACCTATGGCATCGATGTTACTTGTAAATGATGTTTTTTATGGCACAACAACTTATGCAGGAGCTAACTCAGCTGGTACTGTTTTTTCGTGGAACCCATCAACGAACACCTATGCAGCATTGCATCACTTCAACACAAGCGATGGTGCATTCCCGTACTCAAGCTTGATCGAGTATGGTGGTACATTGTATGGAGTGACACGTCAGGGTGGGGCGAATGGTTCTGGAGTTATTTATTCATATTCTCCGTCAACATCGTTATTTTCAAAAAGAATTGATTTTAATATTGCTGATGGTCGAAAACCATATGGGTCAGTCGTTGTAGATGGTACTGTTATGTACGGTATGACCTATGAAGGCGGCAATGAAAACAAGGGTGTTTTGTTTGAGTGGAATCCCATTTCTCAGGTTTATACAATAAAGCAACATTTTAATGCAAGTATTGGATATAACCCATACGGCAGACTTGTGAAATACGGGAGTAAATATTATGGAATGACTTATGCCGGTGGTAGCAATAATCTCGGAACTATTTTTGAATGGGATCCGGTAATTAATATATTAATTAAGAAGTTCGATTTTTCTTCGTCAACCGGAGGAAAACCCTATGGAGCATTAATTGTTTATAATGATAAACTATATGCCATGACAAGCTCAGATGGAGCAAATTTCAATGGTACTATTATTGAATACAACCCCTCTACAGGGGTGCTTACCAAAAAGCATGATTTTGCGAATGCTACAGGGGGAAAGCCCCGAGGTGATTTGGCTGTTTATAACAACAAATTATACGGAATGACTTATGAAGGCGGAACAAACAATGTGGGTGTTATTTTTGAGTTTGATCCCGCAACAAGTGCTTATGTAAAGAAGTATGATTTTAGTTCTTCTGAAGGAAAAACCCCGTCAGGCAATCTGGTTTTATATAATAGTAAATTCTATGGACTTACCCGTACGGGTGGAAGCAGCGATTATGGTGTTATTTTTGAGTGGAACCCTGCAACCAATACCTATGCAAGAAGAAAGGACTTTAATAATGCAAATGGGAGAACTCCATCAGGTTCAATGTACATGTATAATGGATTGTTTTATGGCATGACCTATGCGGGTGGTGATATTGGCAACGGTGTTCTGTTTGAATGGAATCCTGTAACAAACGCGCTAGAAGTTAAAGTCCATTATGTAGTACCCAACAGCATTATGGTTTATTATACCCAATTGGCCGAGTATTGCTACCCGCCTGATCCGCCGGTTAATTCAACTCCTTCAGAAAACCAAACCATTTGTTCAGGGGGAATAGCAGTTTTAAGTGCTACAGGTTCAGGTACCATAAAATGGTACGATGAAGCAACGGGAGGAACTCAGCTTGGTACCGGAAATAGTTATGTCACCCCAGAACTCACTTCTAATACGACCTATTACGCCGAAGACGTCACTTGTGGTGCAAGCCTTACACGAACCCCCATAACAGTCACTGTTGTCTCCGATCCCGATATTGAGACAAACGGAGCAACAACAGTTTGCAGTGGAGGCATAGCCAATCTCACGGCTTCTGCGTCGGGAGGCACCGGAACCACAAGCTATCAGTGGCAGTATTATAACGGTTCTAATTGGGTGAATACCGGCAGCAACAGCCCAAATTTTGTCACAGTAGCACTTACAAGCACCACCGATTTCAGGTGTTTGTATTCGACCACGGGCTCCGGTTGCGATCAGGCCACAAGTAACATTACAACAATTACTGTAGTACCAGACCCATCGGTGACAATACCAGAAGGTGCAAATATATGTACAGGCGGTACTGCCACACTTACTGCCAACGCAACAGGTGGTACTGGCACTGTATCAT
>CAZEHA010000048.1:0-26081 GCA_964511665.1 uncultured Bacteroidales bacterium | reverse complement strand
TTAACATTTAATTGTTGATTATCAACAGGTTAGAATAAATTTAAGGATTGACTAACTATTCTGATTCAAAAAAGCTCAATTTTCGAATAAAAGGATCGTAGCCCATAGCTTTAAGTTGATCAAGAGAGGCTTTTGCTTCGTTAAATGTATCGAAAGAACCTACATAATACCTGAACCAACCATCGCTGCCCACATGCAGCTTCACGCCAACCAAATCGGCAAAGTGATTCACCGATATTTCGGTACGCAGCGCCATGATTTGAACTGTAAATTTACCACCGGCAATACTTGTTTTAGGAGTTTTAACACCGGTTGTTCTGCCTGAATCGACTATTATAGGACGAACCTTCACGAAAGTTTCATTACCCTGAGCAAGGATTTTAAATTCGGCACGACGATTATATTGGCGGCCAACAGGATCGTCGCTTCCATCGGTAAAAGCATTCTGTGCAATTGGATTGTCCTCGCCATATTTGGTGGTAATGATATTTTCGGGATTGGCTCCTTTAGCTACCAAATAATCCTTCACCGCCTTCGATCGATGATACGACAACAAATAGTTATACTCGTTGGAACCATACCAGTCGGTGTGACCACCAATTTCGATTCTAGAGGCAGGGTTATTCTTCATGTAATCGGCCAACAGATTCAAATTATCCAAATACTCGGCCTGTATGTCGTATCGGTCGAATGCAAAAAACACATGTTCAATGTAAATGGTATCTCCATGTTTTGATCCTACATTAACCGGATCGATGGGCAAATTGCTTACGTCGGCAAGTTCTGTAAACTCTCTCATATCGAGACAATATATATCGCGATAACCGGCCGGAAAATTACCATTCAAATAGATATTATTTTTCTCGATACCATTAGCAACCAAATACTCTATAATATTTTCACCCCTCTGCTGGGTAATTATTTCCTTTTCTTTGCCGGGTGTGTAATTAATATTTACAATCAGTTTATCGCTTTCGTTACGTTTTGTGACAACATCTTCGAGAGCCGGTACCGACTGTTCGGTGTAGTGTTCGTCATCTTTGGCGAAAAACACATAGTTCTGATACTTGTAAGCCATCATCACCACCGGATCGAGAACAATGGGCACATATTGTTTGGTGAATGCGATTACATCTTCGCGTTGAGGAGAAACTTCTTTTACAGCCAACAGATATCCGTCGGCTTCGAACTCAACAAAATAATCAACACCGGGTTGCAGTATGAGGTAATAGCCTTGTGAGCCTGGACGATATACTCCCACTGTTTTGTCGTCACTTTTGTCGCGTACAGTTATCCGCAAGTCTTTTGGTATTTGATTATTGACATCGGTAACCGATCCGTTGAATACTGCCAAGGTGTTGATATACACACCACTCTGCACAATCTCGTATATATCCAGATCGCCCATACCACCATCTTTTGCCGAGGCCATATAGGCTCTTCTGCCATCCATATTCAGCACATACGATACTTCGTCGTCGGGAGTATTTATCGGATAACCGAGATTTTTAGGTTCAGTAAATTCATCATCACCAATCATTGTAACATAAAACACATCGTAACCTCCCATTGAATTGTGCCCTTTTGAGCTAAAAAACAAAGTAACGCCATCGGGGTGCATAAACGGGGTTTCTTCGTCGTAAATTGTATTGATGTTTGTCCCCAGGCATTTAGGTTCACTCCAGTTGCCATCGGGCATAAGATTCATCACATAAATATCGCGCCCTCCAACACCGCCTTCACGATTGCTGGTAAAGAAAAGTTTATTTCCGTCGGGAGAAAGACAAGCATGGGTTTCGCGAAATTTTGAGTTAATATCGGCACTTAAATTCACCGGATCGCTCCATGTTGTATAGTTATTGGTATGAGCTACCATTACATTTCCATAATTGGGACCTTCGCTACGGAAAATAAACATGGTTTTTGCATCGGCAGATAATCCGATAGAAGCTTCGTTTTTATCGGTATTGATATTATCGTCTAAGCGTTTTGCATCAGTCCAGACAAAGTTACGATTTCTCGAAACAAAAATATCTTCATCCTGATTTACCAAGCTTTCTCCAACGCGGGGTTGTTTCGAAGTGAATATCAGAAACTCTTCATTCATATCGATTACCGGAGAGTGATCGCAAAACTCGGTATTAACAGCGCTTCCCAGGTTTCGCACCTGCGCATCAACAGGGTTGGCTACAAAATATATAGCATTCTCGGTTACCTCAATTTCTCTTTCGGCAAATGCAATTAACGGCAGATCCGATTTGTTTTTGGGCGACAAGCGTGTCAACAATTCATTGAGTACTTCAAGCGATTTCTCGAATTGGTAGTTATATCGATAGGCCTGACCCAGATATAATAAACTTTCGAGCGGGGCTTTCCTTTCTTTGTGATTATCGGGCTTATAGGCTGTGTTGATATACTCGGCACCATACTCAAGAAACTCGAGGGCATATTTCTTATTGATACGAGTATTCAGGTAACAATACCCAATTTTATATTGGATATTGGCATTATCGGGATCCATGTCGTGTAGTTTTAACAAAAGCTGTAATGCCTCATCAAAATTGCCCTCGTACATATAGGCCTCGGAGTCGTAAAACATGTTAACAAACCTGCGGTCAGGCTTTAACTCCTGAGAGAATGTAACCCCAATGAATATCAGCGAAATAAGAAGGGTAGTTAGTTTTTTCATTCTGGTTGAATTTGTTAGAATTTCAAACATTTTGTAAAAGTAATATTTTTTTAACAAGCAAAGAAATTATTTTAACAACTTAAGTGTTTCATTAACAATAGATTCAATATCGAAACCGCACTCTTGTATTAACTCCTGCTGACTACCATGCTCAACGAACTTATCGGGAATACCAAGGCGTTTGGTCTTTATAGAATAATTATTTTCTGACACGAACTCAAGAATGGCACTTCCAAAGCCACCCTGCAGGCAACCATCTTCAACTGTAAGTAAACAATCAAAACCATTACATATCTCATGCAGGCACTCACTGTGGAGAGGTTTCACAAAGCGCATATTATAGTGAGCAACCGAAACACCAAGCTTCCGCAATTTTTCGCAAGCTGCTTTCACTTTTATACCTACCGGACCAATACTTAATATAGCCACCTGGTTTCCCTGTGATAGCTGCACAGCTTCTCCGATTGCTATTTCTTCGAATTCCTTTTTCCATTCACTGTGCACCCCTCTTCCTCTTGGATAACGGATAACCATAGGGAAAGAATTCTTGGAAAGCTGTGCCGTGTATAGCATATTTCTGAGTTCCAGTTCGTCGATGGGTGATGCAATAACCAAATTGGGTACACATCGAAGAAAAGCAATATCGTATGCTCCATGATGCGTAGCTCCATCGTTACCAACGAGACCTGCCCTGTCGAGACAGAATACTACATGTAGGTTTTGAATGGCCACATCGTGCACAATTTGGTCGTAGGCACGCTGAGCAAAACTACTATAGATATTGCAATAAGGAATCATTCCTTGTATTGATAGCCCTGCCGCAAAAGTAACGGCATGCTGCTCGGCAATACCTACGTCATACACCCTGTCGGGCATTTTTTCCATCATCAGGTTCAACGAGCAACCTGTAGGCATCGCCGGGGTAATGCCAACAATCTTATCATTTAAAACGGCCAGCTCAATCAGTGTTTCACCAAAAACATCCTGATAACGCGGAGGTGTTTGTGCTTGTTTGCTTTCGGGAAATATTTCTCCGGTAGCAATGTCGAATTTCCCGGGAGCATGCCAAATGGTTTGGTCTTCTTCGGCATGTTTATAGCCTTTCCCTTTCGTAGTAATGCAATGCAACAGCTTTGGGCCTTCGATATCTTTAATATCGCTGAGTATTTTTACCAGATAAAAAACATCGTGACCATCAACAGGGCCAAAATAGCGGATATTGAGTGACTCAAAAAGATTAGAACTTCGCATTACCAGCGACTTTATTGCATTATCGACCCGCTGAATAATGCTTTGTGCATTGGGTCCGATTTTATTTACCCTGCCCAAAATGCGCCATACATCGTTTTTTACTTTGTTGTATGTTTTCGATGTTGCTATATCGGTGAGATATTCGCGCAGCGAGCCTGCACTGGGGTCGATAGCAATCTTGTTGTCGTTTAGAATGATAAGGATATCGGCATTATCGGTATTCATATTGTTCAGTCCTTCGAAAGCCAGGCCGGCTGTCATAGATCCATCCCCAATTACTGCAATCACCTTTCTTTTTTCGCCTTGCTTTTTTGCAGCCACAGCCATGCCAATTGCTGCCGAAATAGATGTAGATGAATGCCCTACTCCAAAAGCGTCAAAAACACTTTCTTTGGGAGAAGGGAACCCACTGATTCCTTTATATTTACGATTGGTATGAAACTGATGCTTTCGACCGGTAATTATTTTGTGCCCATAAGCCTGATGGCCAACATCCCAAATTAACAAATCAATTGGAGTGTTGTACACATAATGAATGGCAACGGTTAGTTCAACTACTCCAAGCGATGCACCCAAATGCCCCGGATTGCACGAAACGGCATCGATAATAAAAGCCCTGAGCTCATCGCAAAGCGTTGGCAATTCGCGAATATCTAGTTTTCTGATATCTTCAGGGAAATTTATTTTATCGAGCAAGCTCATGCATTATATTTAACAAGCCATAAAACTATGCAAAAATAAAAGATTTCCTATTTACATTTTCGAAAGAAGATTAACAACCTACTGTAGATAAATAAATTGCCCTAGAAGCAGAATTTGTATTATAGTATGTATCTTTGAATGATTATTAAACTACAAACCTATGACAAAGAAAGTCTTTCAAATGCTTGCTATTGCCGTCGTTTTTGGCGGAATATTCGCTTGTGTACCCGCTCGTAAATTCGATGAAGTAAAAACACAAAAAGACCAATGCGAAAAAGACCGTCGCGAATTGATGGGAGACAATGAGCGGCTCACAACATCAAACAACGAATTGCAAAGCGAACTCGATAGGATTAAGCTTGCAATTACTGCACTCGAAAGAGATACTGCCATAAAGGGTAACGCATACAGGACACTTACCGGACAGTACGATAAAATAAACGCGCTGTATGAGCAATTGCTCGAGAACCAGATGAAATTAAGAGAGGGGGCCGATGCCGAAACACAAAAAGCACTGAAAATGCTGCAGGAAACACGCGATCAGCTACAAAAAAAAGAAGATGAATTAAAACTACTCGAGGCACAATTGAATAAAGAAAGAGCCAATCTTGAAGCCCTAAAAGCACAACTTGAAGCTAAAGAAAAAGAAATAGATGCCAAAAACGCTAAAGTACAAGAACTGCAAGCAATTTTAAATAAGCAAGATTCTGCAATGAACGCGTTGCGCGATTTGGTTACAGCAGCACTACTGGGCTTCGAGGGTGACGGACTCACCGTTTCGATGAAAGACGGCAAAGTGTATGTTTCGCTTGACGAAAAGCTCCTGTTTAAATCGGGCCGCTGGGATGTTGACCCTAAAGGGCAACAGGCATTAACCGAATTGGCAAAAGTGCTCGAAAAGAACAAAGACATAAACATTATGATAGAAGGCCACACCGATAACGTTCCCTACAAAGGAAGCGGAGGCGTTGAAGACAATTGGGATTTGAGTGTTAAAAGAGCCACAGCAATTGTAAAAATTATTCTAAGCAATTCATCTATCGACCCAACACGCCTTACCGCTGCCGGCCGTGGTCAATACCTGCCGGTAGACAATGGAACTACCACCGAAGCCAGGGCTAAGAACCGCCGAACAGAAATAATATTAACCCCCCGTCTCGATATTCTATATGAGATGTTTAACAAGTAACAAAAAATCGATTCATAAAAAAATCATCGGCGTTCCCGGTGATTTTTTTTATCACAACAGTCAGATAAAAGTGGTGTGAAACATTATTCATATATTTGCATCGAACAGCTTGCAAATTGAACACTATCAGAAAAAATACCGGCAATATTACCTTGACAAAACTATTCAATCTTTCAAAGATTATGCTGGCTTTTGTGGCGTATTCAATAGGTGGCAGTTCCCGAATAAGGTTTTTTCCGTGCACTCTTTCTATAGAGACTTCATCGGTGTGTAATTTACAGTGTAGAGCCTGCGCCTTGGCTCAAGGTAATATACAACGACAACACCAATACTTCGACTTAGCTGTTTATCGCAACATTATTTCGGATACCAAGCCTTATCTGGTCAATGTAAATTTATATTTTCAAGGGGAGCCGTTACTAAACGAGCAGATAATTGAGTTTGTTGAAATTGCAAAACAACATGGAATTCGCACTACAATATCTACCAACGGAGCATTGCTTGAATACTATGCTGAATCGCTTGTTGCTTCGGGCTGTTCACACATAATTGTTTCTATCGACGGCATGAACAACGAAACCTATTCGGCATACCGCAAACACGGCGATTTGAATCAGGTTTGCATTGGCATTGATAAACTTCTCAGCTATAAAAAAGGCATGAAGTCGAAATTGCCATTTTTAGAATCTCAGTTTTTAGTAACAAAATATAATGAACACGAAATCGATAGCTATTTGCAATGGGCAAAACAAAAAGGTTTCGACAGAATTACTCTTAAATCGGCACAAATATATTCACCCAACGAATCGGATTTAATTCCTCTTCAATCGAAATATGCACGCTACTATTTGAACGGGAATGGAGAGTTGACGATTAAAAGCAAACTAAATAATTCATGTTTCAGAGTGCTATCGTCTATGGTAATTACATCAGATGGGGAGGTTGTACCCTGTTGCTTCGACAAAGACGCAGTACATTCTTATGGCAATGTGCATCAAAGCAACATGCGCGATATTGTAAACAACAGCAAAGTAAGAAAATTCAGGAATCTGGTCTTTACCCAACGCAGAAGTATTACTATCTGCCAAAACTGCAGCACCGGATTACAAATAAAATACTAATGTGTGCATGTGTAATTCGAAACAAATTGTTTATTTATCTACCGGATCGAATCTGGGAAACAGAGCCTTGAACCTACAACGAATTGCCGAACTCATCGACAAAAATGCAGGCAAAGTATTGCAATGCTCGCCGGTATATATGTCGGAACCCTGGGGTTTTTCGCATCCCCGATATTTTCTAAATCAAATAATAAAAGTAGAAACATTGCTCGACCCTGACACTTTTCACAAATCTCTTCAAATAATTGAAATCAGCCTGGGCCGTACACAAAAAAACAGTTCAAATTACGAGGGCAGAACCGCCGATATCGACATTTTGACTTTCGGGAGTTTCTGCATCAACACCAAGGAACTGACAATTCCCCATCCCTGCATGCATCAGCGGCTTTTTGTTTTACTACCCCTTAACGATATTGCTCCCGACTGGCAGCACCCGTCGACGAAAGAAAGCATACAAGAACTGTTGCTTACATGCAGCGATTGCACAAAAACACGAAGACTAAAACTATGAATGAACAGGATTTGATGTATATGAAAATGGCATTTGCCGAAGCCCAAAAGGCCTGGGATGCCGGCGAGGTACCGGTAGGAGCTGTAATTGTTTGCAACGGCAAAGTAATTGCTCGGGCATATAATCAAACAGAGTTATTACACGATGTAACCGCGCATGCCGAAATGCTGGCCATTACTGCTGCAGCCAATTATCTCGGAGCCAAATACCTGAACGACTGCACATTATATGTCACCTTAGAACCCTGTGTAATGTGCGCCGGAGCTATTGCTTGGAGTCAGATGGCAGCCTTGGTTTATGCTGCCGACGATGCAAAAAGGGGGTTCACGATATTGAATTTTCATGTTTTACATCCCAAAACACAGCTCCGAAAAGGTGTTCTGAAAGAAGAATGCAGCAATTTGGTGAAATCTTTTTTCGAAAAAAAGCGATAACCTAGCGCAACCTAAGCAAAACCAATTCAATTTTTGAATTATCGGCCTTCAGAATCTTTGCATGAACCCGATTTTTGTTACTGTCGGTAAATTCAATCTCAGCGTGAATGGCAGGCAGGTCGCCATGGTAAAACAAGATATATCCGGCCAATGTTTCGTAGTCGTACGATTCCGATAGGCTTAGGCCATATTTGCTGTTGATAACATCTATTTCGAGGCGGGCAGAAAAAATATACTCGTTATCAGAGATTTTCTTTTCGGTAAATTCAGGAACATCAAATTCGTCGTCGATTTCTCCAAAAATTTCCTCGATTAAATCTTCTATGGTCACAACGCCTGATGTGCCTCCAAATTCGTCAACCACAACTGCAATGCTTTTGTTTTGCCCAATAAAACCTTCGAGTAGCTTATAGGCGGGCATCGATTCGGGCACAATAAGAACAGGTTTAAGGATGTTTCTCACTTTCTGGGCATTGCGAAACATATCGAGAACATGCACATAACCAATTATATCGTCGATATTGTCGCGATATAGAAGAATTTTTGAATACCCGCTACTAATGAACAATTCCGACAGTTTCTGAATGTCGCCATCTACGGGGAACACACACAGTTCAGTTCGGGGCACCATGCATTCTCGCAGCTTAATATTAGAAAAGTCGAGCGCATTTTGAAATATGCGTATATCATTGGCTACCGTATCACTTTCGATTGTATCGGCTGCATTGTATTCGTTAAGAGTAGTATTGATGTCGATTTTTCCGAATACAATTTCTTCGTCAGCCTTATGAATCTTTATACCAGTAAACAAGCGAATAATTGTGGCCGACAACCATACAAATACCACAACAATAGGATAGAACAAATAATAAAACACAACAAGAGGAAATGCAAAAAATTTCAATGCTTGATTACCGGCTATTCGAAAGACAAGTTTTGGTAAAAACTCACCCAGCACAAGAATTGCCATTGTAGCAATACATGTTTGAAGCAATATTACCATAAATGGAGAATTTGACCACTGAACAATAACAGGTTCCATCAAACGCGCCATATAAATACCATAAAGCGATAATGAAATATTGTTGCCTACCAACATTGTAGAAATAAACTGCGAGGGGTGATCGCTAAAAAAAGAAATAAACCTTGAGTTGATTGTACCTTGTTTTCGGTCGATTTCGATACGAAGTTTATTAGAGGCCAAAAACGCAATTTCCATTCCCGAGAAAAAAGCCGAAAACAACAACGAAACTACAATAACCAACACAGTTGTTATCATAGCTAATCTCGTTTTAAACCTCTGTTTTTGTTTTTTCTACCCAGTCGTTTCATTAGAAACATTGCCATAGAAATAAATGCCAGCAGATAGAACACCCAGGCAAACTCAATGCCCATTGCCGGTGTTTTAATAACTCCTACCACAATGCAAAAAACAGCCGTAAGCAGATAGGCATATTCAATAACAAGCACTATTTTCGAACTATTCTTCATCATATATATATAATGTTCCTTTAGGCTTTAGAATCTTCCATGCGCTTAAATCTTGCTTTGCTTTAAACCCGTCGCCATACAGCACTTCGTCGTCGGTAGTAATGCGCACAAAGCTTTCGGAATATATTTCTTCGCGCTGCAAATCCCAAAACAATATTTCGGTGTTCAACTGCTCGTTTTTCTCGTGATTTTTTGCTTCTACGTTTTTTGAAGCTTCCCATAGTTCGCGGTTCACATAAAACTTTGCATACTCGGCCGACAGGCTCCCAACCACACGACTGTTTGTATTGTAAAACTCTACATACACTCCTTGGGGATATTCATCATAAGGTTCATCTTTGGTTTCGTATCGTTTAAATTCCGGAGCCTCTATCCGCAGTTTTACTATTGCCGAGTCGGAATAGAGTGTTTCAACATCCTTCACAATAAGTGTAGGCAAACTGCTTGTACCCGTAAGCTGCGACACGGTTTCGATATCGTTGGTGCAAGCAGAAAAAGCAACACATATTGCCACGCAGGCAATATGTGTTAGATGTTTGTATATGCTTTTATATTGTGAGACCACTTAGTCGATAAATCTTACAGTAGTGTTTTCGTTAATCCAGCAAGCCACCGTATATGCCTGGCCTTCGGAGATACTGTACCAGAATGCTTTTTCGCGTGTTGGGAAAAAGGATGTATAGCGGCGTATAAGTTCGTTGGCCTCATCGGCAACCGAAGCATCAACAGCACGCGCTTTCACAAACTGATCAACGGCTATCCAGTATATGGCTGCCTTATCTATTTCGGTTTCACCGCAGCTGCTTCCGCCCAGCGCATAACATCTTCCGATAAGAATATATGCTTTGCCATAGTTGGCATTTGAAGCAATGGCACGTCGCGCATAATCGCGGGCACGGGGGTAGTTTTTATAGGCCGAAAAATACAAGCTGGCAAGCTCGTAATAAATGTCGGCTTTAAGCGACTCATCGCTTTGCAATTTAATGGCTTCGAGATAATAAAACTCGGCCTTGTCGTTAACGCCCTTTATGTAGTACACCTTTGCAATTTTATGAGCTGCTTCCGAAGTCTTTTCGATATTGTAGAGAGCCTCCGAAACCTTGGCATACAAATCGGTGGTTAAACAATCTTGACTTCTGGTTTTCTCGATAAGTTTGGCAATTTTGGTTAAAAGCTCAACATCATCGGGATGTTGTTTGAACTTGGGTGTAAATATCGACACGATGGCTTCGCAATCGGCAGCACCACTGTTCACAAACATTTCTTCGATTTTATTACCCAAGTCTCTTAGTCGCTCTGCCTTAGGGTCGTCGCCCATTTCTTTAAGCTGATGCTCGATGATTTCGGAAACAGTAGAATAGTTTTCAACTACAGTTTCTTTTGATAGGGTTCCGTTTTTAAACATGATTATGGTTACGTTGGTAAAATAGCCCATTACCGAATTTTCGGTTTTATCGCCCATGAGTTCAATCGAACGCTTATACATTTCGTAAGCTTCGTTCACATTATCGGGTCGATATTTCAGCAAATCATTAGCCTTACGACCAATAACCCTACCTTCTTCGCCAAAATATTGAATTCTTTGATCGTAAACCAGTAATAAAGTATCGATATACTTTTCTTTGATTTCGTTGGTGGGAGCATTCGAAATTACATAGTCGATAATTGTGGGACCATGGATATACAAGTTTTTGGTAGATGCCGGACAATTGTAGAAACACCATCTCCAGGCCGGAAAAGCATCTTTGAAATTCTCTTGTTTGAAAAATTCGGTGTAGGTAGATAATTTCACCTTGCACACATCGGGGTCGTTGCCAAAATTGGCATCACTTTGAGCCTTAAGCAACGGCAGGCTGATAATGCTAAGTGCTACTATCAGCAGGGCTCTCTTCAGTTTAATAGTTTTCATTTCTTAATCAATTTTACGTTTCACAAACCAAACATCCGACAGAGTAAGATTTAAACCAATGCTTGCGTATCGCTCGCGAACCAGACTACTTTGTGTTGTTCCTCTCTGTCCGAGTTCAACCGAAATATTAAAAGATGTCTTAGAACGATTCATTGGTAATCCAAAACCAAAACTTATGCCAAAGTCAGAAATTTGTTCTCCTGTCGACAGAAAGTTAATATAAGTGTTGTTATAAAACACTCCAAAACGGTACGACACTTTCTGCCCATACTTTGCAGCGGGGCGGTGTAAACCGGCAGGAGTATATTCAATTCCCAGTCGCATACAATTGCTGTTGCCCAACGAATCGGACTGATTGAAAAATGTAGATTTCGACCAATCTTGCATGCTGTAGTCGAAACCCAGCCGCATTTTATCGTTTCGGGTATAAATAAAACCTCCACCAATGCTCATAGGCATAGAAACGCTACCAGTTTCGCCAAAATTGTTATAAATGGTATCGACAATGGCGGAACTTCCCACACTTAATGAATTGGTAACCAAGGCATCGCGACGGCTGTTCAACTGAGTGGGATACGAAAATGTGAAGCCAAGACTCAAGGAATTGTTTTCATGGGTCAGCACATCGTATTGTAGTCCTGTAGAAAAGCAAAAATCGTTGATATATACAATATTTTGCTCCATCACATTAACATAGGCGCCTGAATCGTCGTTGAATTTTATACTGTTTGACCGATTCTGCAAGCCAAAAAGATAATACATATTTATCCCGATTCTGAAATTCTTGAAAGGGGCAAAACCATGGCTCCAAAAGACCTGATTGATTCCGCCGCTACCTTCGTAAAAATAATATTTGGGAACATTATATAATGTATCGGACGAACGGATATTGTATCCCATTTCGCTAAACGGCATAACTCCCAACGAGGAAGCCCACCATCGTGTAACCGGAAACCCAAATGCCAAATACGAAAGCTTTGTGTCGCCATTCAATGCCTGCAGCGATGGACTGGTTGTGCGAAAATGGCGCAATCCCGACTCCATACCAAATTCGAAAATAAAGGTAAGACTATCGATGGAAGCCATTGCAGCCGGATTGGCAATATTCAGGTTTCGTCCCGAATGAAAAGCTGAGGACATACCTCCCATTGACTTGGCCGGTCCAAAATTTTGAGAACTTAGGTTCCCAAGGCCATAGCGCGTGTAGGGAGAGCCATGCTGAGAATATACGGCAATTGCAACAGACATGGTAACAACAACACAGAATAATTTATTAAGCATTTAATTCCAGAATTCGTTTTAATCCAATAGCTACTAAATTTGAGTTGACAAAAATGCTACTTTTTATTGAATTAACCAAAAAATCAGCATCGCCGCCGGTTACAATAACTTTATGTTGCCTCGAAATATTGCACCAACGGCTGATATATTCCTCAATTTCGAATAGTACACTGTTTCGCACACCTGCAGCAATGGCTTCGTAGGTTGTGCTGCCTATTTCGGGGACAGAGTTATTAATGCTAACCAATGGAAGATTTGCAGTAAAATGATGTAAACTTTTCAACCTCATTGCAATACCCGGAGAAATATTTCCTCCGGCAAAAACACCATTCGGTTCAACAAAGTCGAAAGTGATGGCGGTTCCGGCATCAATTACCAACATGGCATAGTCGGGGAACAATACCCCGGCTCCTACTGCTGCTGCAATGCGATCGACCCCCAAGGTTTCAGGGGTTTTATAAGCCAAACTCAAGGGGAGTGCCAGTTTGTGACTCATTGAAATTGTTTTAACACCCGATTCTTTTAAAAACCGAATTATTTCGGCACCCTTACCGCCTACGTCAGAAATTATTGCACGACCGGCATGCGAAAAATCGCTGAGTTTCCCAATCGGAAAAGGATTGCTATAATCGGCCGAACAGGCAATATTGTAGCCTTCGGCAAAGCACCGTAACTTGGTGTACTGATTCCCGATATCGACGGTTAAATCCATTTGGCGACCAAAATACAAAAACAATCATGAATAATTAAAAAAACATGCTGCAATTATTTGACTAAAAATATTTATATTCGCAGCCTGAAAAAAATGTAAGTACAAACATTTAACTATTAGGATAATGGCAATTTTACAAAAAATCAGAAACAGAGCCGGAATATTCGTTATTATATTTGTGGGTGTAGCATTGTTTTTGTTTATAGTTGACCCCACTACTTTCGACTCGCTTTTTCGATCGAACCCAACCAGTGTAGCAAAAGTGAACGGCAACGATGTTAAATACGAAAGGTATCTCGAAATTGCACAGGAGCACGAAGAGTTTTTAAAACTGTCGCAACGGGTAACCACGCTCGACGCCGAAACCATGGACAGGGTGTATGAACAGACCTGGAATGATATCTTAAGAGAAAACATCATTGAGGTGCACTACGACAAGTTGGGGATAAGCATCAGCGAAGAAGAACTTGAAGATATGCTATGGGGCAGAAACATTCACGAAATAATCCAGTCGAACTTTACCAATCCGCAAACAGGCATGATCGACACCGCATTTATAAAGAATTATTTCCAAAATGCCGACAAAGATAAAAGCGGTCAACAAAGTTTTATTGCCAATTATTTGATAAAAGCCATCAAAACCGAAAAATTAAACACCAAGTACAATACGCTGGTTGCCAAAGGCCTTTATGTGCCTGTGTTTATGGCGAAAGACGATTATTTGAGTAAGAACAACAAAGTAGATTTTGCTTTTGTAGCCCGCAGCTATAAAGACATGGATGATGCAGCAGTGAAAGTTACCGATGCTGACATAAAAGAGTATTACGAAAAATACATAGAACGTTTTCAGGTTGAAGAGAATGAGCGCGATATAGAGTTTGTAATTTTCAATATTACTCCTTCGGCACAAGACAGTATTGAGGCTTACAACGAAATAAGCAAAAATTCGGAGAAGTTTATCGAAACAGCATTAGAAGACATTCCCCGTTTTCTAAACCGTTTTTCTGATTCGGCCTTTGTTGATAAATATTATAGACCTGATGATTTTGTTTTCTTTACCGGATTCGATCTCAATGAAGTGGCTGTTGGCGATGTTTCGGAAATTTACCAATTCGACGGAACCTATTGGCAAGCCCGCATACTCGATATCGCAAACAGACCCGACTCTGCCCGAGCCAGTCATATACTTATCAGACCCGATTCGGTAAAGAATATCGAGAGAGCTCGTGAAATTGCCGACAGCCTGCTCAATCTCATCAACAAGGGTGCTGATTTCGGATTGCTGGCACTGCAATACTCCGAAGACCCGGGCACAAAAATTAAAGGAGGCGACTTAGACTGGTTCTCCGAAGGTATGATGGTAAAGGAATTTAATGATGCATGTTTCGCAGGTAAAAAGGGAGACGTGGTTAAAGTTGAAACAGGTTATGGAGTCCATTTGATAAAGATAACCGATCAAACCAAACCATATACAAAATATGCCATTGGTTATTTAACCAAAGACATCCGTTACAGCAATGAAACTGCTCAGCTCAGATATGCCGAGGCCAGCACTTTTGCAGCAAACAACAACACAGCCACCAAATTCGACAAAGCTTGCGCCGAACTGCAACTGACCAAAAGAATTGCCACAAACCTGAAAGAAAACGATCAGAAAATAAGTGGTTTACAATTTCCCAGAGCAATTATAAAATGGGCATATGGCGAAAAAATAGAAAAAGGAGCCATATCTGAAGTATTCCAATTGCAGGATATGTATGTGGTTGCCAAAGTAAGCGCTATCCGCACTAAAGGGAATGCCAATATTGAAGATGTAAAAGACCAGATTGAGCCCATTGTTATTAAGAAGAAAAAGGCCGAGAAGTTTATCGAAGAATTCAACAAAGACCTTAGCGGTAACACAAGTTTAGTTGCGCTGGCTTCTAAGTATAACAGAACTGTTGATACTGCCGAAAATGTTAGCTTCAACACATTCTCGTTACCTGCCTATGGTATTGAGCCTAAGGTAATATCAACGGCAACGGTTATCGAGAAAAACAAAATTTCGAAGCCTATCGAGGGCAACAGTGGTGTGTTTGTTATAATGGTTTATAACCAAACACTTGCTCCCGAAAAAACCGATTATGTTGCCGAACAACTCAGCCTCATACGATCGGCTGTTGCACGAGCCAGCTACCAAACCTACGACGCACTCAAGAAAATTGCCGAAATAAAAGATTACCGCTCAACCTGGTTCTAGAACAGCAGCTATATAGATATTGAAAACAACCGCTTTTTTGCGGTTGTTTTGTTTTAATGCCTTTAAACATATAAGCAAATAGTTTGTTAATACAGCAAGTTTTTGATTTATGTTTCGTGTTGCATATATTTGCAACTCGTTAATTTTAAAATATTATATTATGAACAATGCTGTTTTTTCTTTTGAAATGCCTAAAAACGAAACGATACTTTCGTACGCCAAAGGCAGTGCCGAACGTGAAGATTTATTGAAAGAATTGGAAAGGCAAGAAAACCTGACAATTGAAATACCTCTGATTATTGGAGGAAAAGAAATTAAAACCGGCAATACCGACAAAGTAGTAATGCCACATAATCGTAACAAAGTGATTGCTATATATCATAAGGCCGGCGAAAAAGAGGTTTCGATGGCTATTGATGCAGCTTTGGAAGCAAAAGAGAAGTGGCAGGCGATATCCTGGGTAGAGAGAGCATCGATAATGCTTCGCGCAGCCGAGTTGTTGTCGAAACGTTATCGTAATCTTATCAATGCTGCCACAATGCTGGGGCAAGGAAAGAGTATTATGCAGGCCGAAATTGACTCTGCCTGCGAAGTTATCGATTATCTTCGGTTCAACTCATATTTTGCAAGCCGCATTTATCACGAACAACCCAAATCGGAATTTGACCAGTTAAACCGGCTTGAATACAGGCCGCTCGAAGGCTTCATTTACACAATTACTCCTTTCAACTTCACTGCCATTGCATCGAACCTGAACATGTCGGTAGCATTGATGGGGAACACCACTGTATGGAAGCCAGCAACCACGGCTTTGTTGTCGAACTACTATTTAATGAAAGTTTTCGAAGAAGCAGGTTTACCGGGTGGAGTGCTAAACTTTATTCCGGGCAGTGGGCAGCTTATTAGCAATGTTGTGCTATCACATAAAGATATGGCCGGAATACACTTCACCGGATCGAATGACACATTCAATGGCTTATGGAAACAAGTTTCTGAAAACCTGGAGAAATATCGCAGCTATCCAAAACTTGTTGGTGAAACCGGCGGAAAAGATTTTATTGTGGTGCACAATTCGGCACAAACTCGCGAAGTTGCTACGGCATTTGTGCGCGGCGCATTCGAATATCAGGGTCAGAAATGCTCGGCAGCATCAAGGGGGTATATTCCAAAATCGTTGTGGCCCGATATCAAGAAAGAAATGCTTACTATGATATCGGAAATAAAAATGGGCGATGTAAATGATTTGGGCAATTTCGTGAATGCCGTTATCGACGAAAAGGCATTCGACCGCATCATGTCGTATATTAATCATGCAAAGGCATCGGACGAATGTGAGATAATAGCGGGAGGCAACGGTGACAAAACAAAAGGCTTCTTTGTTGAACCAACGGTTATAGTTACAAGCAACCCGAAGTACAAAAGTATGGAAGAAGAAATATTCGGCCCTGTGATGACAATTTTTGTGTACGATGACGAAAAGTATCTTGAAACATTGCAAATTTGCAACGAAACAAGTCCATATGCTCTCACCGGAGCCATATTTGCAAACGATAAATATGCGATGCTACAGGCCTGTCAAATCCTCCGTTTTGCAGCAGGCAATTTCTATATCAACGACAAACCCACAGGAGCCATGGTAGGCATGCAACCTTTTGGGGGTTCGAGGGGTTCGGGAACCAACGACAAAGCAGGAGGACACTTAAACCTGCTCCGCTGGACCAGTCCGCGAACAATAAAAGAAACCTTTGTTCCGGCAACACATTTTGCTTATCCTTACATGAAATAGACTTTGGTTTTATTAACCAAACAAATGATTGAATCGGTTCACTAAAATTTGTATTTTAGTGAATTGATTATCATTGCGATTATGTTTGGGAATAGAACATGTATTTTTTGGTTTAGGCGCGATTTACGTATCGACGATAACCGTGGATTATATGAAGCCCTGGCAAAAGGTTTTACAGTGCAGTGCATTTTTGTTTTCGACACAACCATCTTAGACAAATTAAGCCGAGCAATCGATAGAAGGGTTTGTTTTATTTACGACAATGTTGTGCGATTGAAGCAGGAACTGGTTGCTCTGGGAAGCGATTTACGCGTTTATCATGGCCCTGCCGATAGCATTTTACTGCAAGCAATAGAGGAATACAATGCCGAAAGAGTAATTGCCAATGCCGACTTTGATGCTTACAGCAGAAAACGTGATGAACGAATTGCTGAAACTCTAAGATCTAAAAACGTAGTATTCGAAACATTCATCGACCATTTGGCTTTTGAACCCGAAAGCGTGTTGAAAGGAGACGGAAAACCATATACGGTTTTTACCCCTTATTACCGAAGGTGGATTGAAAGGCTTAACGAAACGGGTTTGCCTTATTACGGCAGCGAAAATCTACCAAAGAACTTCGCACGGGTAGACGAAAAAACCCCTATGCTCCGGCTCGAAGAACTTAATTTCGAAAGAATCGATTACAGGCTATCGAATAGTCAGGTGGACAAAACGATTATTGAAAACTACGACAAGTATCGCGATTTCCCGGGTGTTGACGGCACTTCGAGGATTTCGACTGCTTTGCGATTTGGAACCGTGAGCATCAGGCAATTAATGGGCTTAGCGCAACAATTAAATCAAGTATATCTTAAAGAATTGATATGGCGTGAATTTTACCAAACAATTTTATATTTTTTTCCAAGGGTTGAGCAGCATGCTTTTAAGCCTGAATATGAATGGATTGCATGGCAAAATAACGAAAAAGACTTTGAACTATGGTGCCGCGGCGAAACCGGCTACCCCATTGTTGATGCAGCCATGCATCAGCTTACCGAAACAGGCTGGATGCACAATCGCACCCGCATGATTACGGCCAGTTTTTTAACAAAACATTTGTTGATTGATTGGCGCTGGGGCGAAGCATGGTTTGCCGAACATTTAAGCGATTTCGAAACGGCATCAAACAATGGGGGTTGGCAATGGGCATCAGGCAGTGGATGCGATGCCGCACCTTATTTTAGAATTTTCAATCCATTATTGCAACAACAAAAATTTGACCCCAACGGCATTTATGTGAAGCAATGGGCAGCCAATATCAAAGCACAACCGATGATAGATCACACATTTGCTCGAAACAGATGCATTGCCGTATATAAAAAGAGTTTGTATGATAACAAATGACCTGATAGCTACAGTTAACAATGATGATGTAATAACGGGATATTCCTACAAACAAGAGGTACATCGGCTCGGTCTTCTTCACCGGGCGTTTTCGATACAGGTAATTCACAGCGAGAAAGGATTTTTGCTTCACCAAAGAGCATTTAAAAAATATCACTCACCCGGATTGTGGACCAACACTTGCTGCAGTCATTTATTGCCCGGTGAAGAAATGGAAGAAGCAATTCACAAGCGCTTAAAGCATGAAATGGGATTCGATTGCGAACTCAATTTTGTGGGTAAGTTCCGTTATTATGCTGCCTTCGACAATGGCTTGTTCGAGAACGAAATCGACCATGTGTATGTGGGTGTGTGGGACGGAACTCCCAAGCCCCACCCCGACGAAGTGGCTGAATACGCATGGGTGATGCCCGATGATATCAAGCAGCGATTACACACGAATGCACATGATTTTACCGCATGGTTCGGTCAGGTATTTAATACCATAAGAAGCCATTGCAGGTGATTGCAAAATAAACAACACTACAAGTAGCTAATACTTACTTCTTTGAGAAATTTTTCGTCGAGCAGACGTGCGATTCTATTGATAATAGTGCGCCTGATTTCGAGATCGACAGGAACATTTGGGTCTTGATGTGCTTCATTTATTTTAGTTCCAACAACAAAATGAATCTGGTCGCTTTCGTAGAACAGCTTCACAATTTGATCGGCAGGGCCTTTACCTGTGGGATAGTTGCTATCGTAATCGCGCAAGATGCGGCTTACCTTATTCAGAGTGAGAATACCTTCGGTAACCAGGTCGATGCCGGGCATGTACGAAACGGGGGGCAATTCTTTATCGTAGAAATGCAGGCTATCGGTAACTTCCAGATTTAGTTCACGCGACACAATATCGGTGGTAGTCCCTCCGCTAACGATTATTTTACCATTATAATTCCGGATGGTATCGGCAAGACGGGCATCATAGTTCTGCTCGAATGGAGGGCCTGTAACAAGAAGTAAGCGGCGTGGTTCGCGGAAATATAGCGAAGCACAACTGGTATCGTCTTTCGATTTATATCCATCGTTCAACACCGACCGGTTTACAATTTTTTCGGCAAGTTTTGCTGCCGAAATCTGCGGGTCGGAATCGAGAACACCAACCACATAATCAGATATTTTTGCGGCACCCCAGCCAAACGGAAAAGTATCGCTTCCCATGCCCGATTGCGACACACCGTCGGAAACAAGAACAATGCGATCGCCCAGATGAGGGTAGAAACTTGCCACACAGAGTTTTTTGTTATGATGGGCAAATGCGGCCAAATCGATTTCTTCGCGATGCAAGGGCATAATGCGGTTTTCGCGAAAGACCATGGTTTGAGGATTGTCATATTCGATAATTTGCACCTTGTCGCTTCCTGAAATGTCGATGATGGTAAAAGTGGCATAGGCTATCATTCGTTCCTTACACACAGGCAGGGTTTTCATGATGATTTCGGCTATGCGACCGGGTTCTCGGTGCTCGATGGTAAAATTCATAGCCATGGTAGCGGTAAGAGTAGCCAACACATTGGCCTTAACACCATGACCCATTCCATCGCTTAACACCACAATAAAACGATTCTCTTCTTTGATGCGACGTTTGAGAAACACATCGCCACAGATTTTTTCGCCCAGATGATTTATTTGCCTGGCATCTATTTCTATGAAAATATCTTTACTCATCAGAGACTTTGTTGATTACCCTTTTGAAAAGCCTCAATAATAGTGTTGAGCATTCGCTCGGTTTCGGAGGCTCCCTCGCCCAACAGGAATCCGATTTGCTGCACCATTTGCAGGTTTTTCTCGATAACTTCGTTTACCCTGTTAATTACTTCTTCGCGCCGCACTTCGGGCTGATACAAATCGCGGAACACCGCACCGGCAATTTCGCCTTTTTTAATAGGGAAAACCGACACATTAAGCAACTTATCGTCGTAGCTGATATCTTTATTGATAACCGGCTGATTGTTGCCAATCACATAACCAAATAGTGCATACACTGCTTGTGGCAATAAACTTTTAAGATCGGCACCGGCAAGACCGGGTATGATTTCGTTTATTTCTTCGGCTTCCTTGCCTATGATGTGAACAAATTTTTCGTTCGACTGCAGCACACGAAGGTTCTTATCGGCAAGCACAACTCCCGAGGGTAATTTTTGCAGTATCGCTTCAAGCAATTGTGTGTTTTCTTTAATATCGCTGTGCTCTTGCCTCAGTTTACGTTCCGAAATTTCGAGTGCTTTTTGGGTTTCGGCCAGTTTCTTGTTGGTTACTGTTAATTGGCGAATGTAATCTTGACTGTTGCGCAATGTATAGGTTACACAAAGCTCGGGTTTTGCTAAACCTTTAGCTACGTCGATGGCAAACTCGGTGCACGACTTATATCCACACGACTGACACCCATGGTTTTCGGTATTATCGCGTCCCAACAAGCGCAACACTTCTAATATGCGTTCGTGTTGCGGCATAGGAATGCGCCTGTCGTCGGGCAGTATGTTTCTAGTAATTGAAACAGGCGTAATTTTATCGGCTGATTTATTTTTCTTTTGCGACGCGATTCTACGCATGGCATAATCAACCACCAGGCTGTGATTAAGCATGTACGATCGCTGCGAAGAAGTGCATGGGCCGGTGCAACAACCGTTGCAGTAAAATGCATTGAGGTGATGTTTTATGGCTGCAATGCGCGAAAAGTCGTCGATGTTATCGCGAAATTCCTGAGGACCTTCTCGGCAAATAATACGATTGACACCTGCCTCGGTGCTTATATCGGCTGCTTCGAGCAATCCGGTACTCAACGGAAAAAGAGAACCCTTGCTACCACTTGGCATATCGAACTCAGAGTACTCTACCGTGTTTTCGTTAATTTCTTTTTGTTTGAACAGTTCACGTAGTTCTTCGAATGTAAGAACGGCTTGTACCAGTCCGTTAAATTCAACAGCTTCAAGTTTTTGACCTATACAAGGTGTTATTGCAATAATTTTGTGGTCGTTACCATATAATTCGCGACAGGCTTTTGCCGTGGCAAGCATGGGTGTAAGCACCGGTATCAGGCTATCGACCAGGCCGGGTTGGAATTTTCGAACGTATTCAACCACAGGAGTGCATGCCGATGTAATATAAAACTTCCCTTTAAAATTTTCGAGTACAGTTTTATATTCGGCTGCCACCAGGTCGGCACCAAAAGATATTTCGCACACCTTCGAAAAGCCAATACTACGAATCATCCCCACGAAGTTACGGTAATCGGTTATATCGGGAAATTCGGCAGCTATACAAGGATCGACAATGGCTATTACCTGATATTTTTCTAATAATGAAATGCTATCGTTAATGCTGTTGTAGTATTGTATTGCTTTTGAAGCACAGTTCACATAGCAATTTCCACAACCGATGCAGCGTTTCAGGTTGATAACAATACCTTTTTCGTCGGGGCCCACCTGAATGGCTCTGACAGGGCACGATCGCACGCAGGCGAAGCACTGTGTGCATTTTGTTTTATCGAATTGTATCAGTTCCATACCACGACTTTTTATTGAATATTGAAAACCTGATTTAGTATTTCGGTAACCGCAATTTTATTGATGCCATAATAGGCTTGTCCGTTTACAATAATAACCGGACCATTGCTGCAGTTTCCGAAACAATGCCCACCTTTGAATATAACAGCATCGTTCAGATTCCGTTCGTGCAAATAATCTTGAATATGCGCCACCATTTCTTTGTTTCCACGGCTAAAGCAAGAACTTCCGAGGCAAATGGTTATTTCGACTTGTTTATTCATATTGCTGTGTTTTTATTTTCGCCCTATTCCGAAATATTCGATTCCATGCTCGCGCAATTCGTTGGGGTCGTAAATATTTCGTCCGTCGAAAACGACTTTAGTTTTCATTTGTTTCATTTTCTCGAAATTCAGCACCCGAAACTCTGTCCATTCAGTAACCAGAAAGAGAGCATCGGCATCAACAATGGCATCATAGGGGTTTTCGACATATTCAATGGCATTGCCAATTCGGCGGCGTGCTTCTTCAACGGCTACCGGGTCGTAGGCCACCACGGTGCATCCGGCCTTGAGCAATAAATCGACAAGCACCAAAGCAGGTGCTTCACGCATATCGTCGGTATTGGGCTTAAACGACAGCCCCCACATGGCTATTTTTTTACCCCGAAGATTGTTGCCGAAGTATTGCATAGCTTTTTGATATAGTCGCATTTTTTGGCGGTCGTTCACATTTTCAACAGCCTTCAGAATTTCGAGAGAGTATCCTTGCTTATCGCCGGATTTTATTATGGCTTTCACATCTTTCGGGAAACACGATCCTCCATAACCGGTTCCGGCATAAATAAAATACGGGCCAATTCTTCTATCGCTGCCAATGCCTTTTCGCACAGCGTTGATATCGGCCCCAACAAGTTCACAGAAATTGGCAATATCGTTCATGAAACTAATTTTTGTTGCCAGCATAGCATTGGCTGTGTATTTGGTGATTTCGGCCGATGGTATATCCATAAAGATGATTGGATGTCCGTTGAGCACAAATGGTTTATAGAGTCGGTTAAGTACATCGCGGGCACGTTCGCTGTCGGTTCCAATCACAATTCTATCGGGGTGCATGCAATCGTCGATGGCATCTCCTTCCTTAAGAAATTCGGGGTTCGAAGCCACGTCGAATTCGATATCTGATTTTCGCGAGGCAAGTTCCTGTGCAATTGCAAGCCTTACTTTTTCGGATGTACCAATTGGCACAGTGCTTTTTGTAACAATCACCATATAATTACTAAGGCTTTGGCCTATTTCGCGAGCCACTGCCAACACATATTGCAAATCGGCACTGCCATCTTCGTCGGGGGGAGTACCCACAGCAATGAAACAGGCATCGGCCCCCTGTATGCTGTCTTTCAAGCGGCACGAGAAACTCAAGCGGCCGGCATCGGTGTTACGTTTCACCATATCGTCGAGACCCGGCTCCCAAATGGGGATAATACCCTTTTTCAGGTTTTCAATTTTTTTTGTATCGATATCAACACACACTGTGTTAACGCCCATTTCGGCAAAGCAGGTTCCCGAAACCAAACCAACATATCCTGTTCCCACCATTACAACTTTCATAAGCAAAATATTTTTCAGACTTCAATATTAATAAATCAATTCCGATAAAAACAAAACATCTTTCACAAAGCGTGCATTATCTACACACTCGGCTTCCGAATCGATAGGTTGATGCAGCATGTGCAACTCTATAATGTATTCGGCATTACTGTCAACATCCAATTCATTGTGTAGATATACAAATGCATTTGGCCGAACAATATCGCACCACACGTGCTGCACATTGTTGTTCCCAAGCATTTTGGCAGCGTATCGCCCTGAGGGAGGCAATATTTTTTCGGAAGCATCGAGCTTCAGTGAATAACGCCGATAATTGTCAACTGTTATCGTATCGGGCGAAACCCCGGAAAGAAAGAAAAAAGGATGATTGAGATACGCATTGGCATGTCCAATTTTACCTGAAGTAATAGCCTTTCGAATACGCGTTGAACTCACGGCCTCATTTTCGATATCCTGCTGTGGAATTTCTTCTACTCTAAAATTCATTTCGCGGCTGAGGTTATACAGGTAATGATAATCACCTTGTCGGTTGTGCCCAAAATGATGGTTAAACCCTACCACAATAATTTTTGCTTTTAGTTTTGCCAGCAATATATCTTTCACAAAAACATCGGAAGGCGTTCTCGAGAACTCGAGGGTAAAATCGATAATAAACAGGTGGTCGAGGCCTGTATTCGAAAGTAAATATTCTTTTTCGGCACTGCTGTTAATCAGATATAGGGCCTTATTATCGTCGGGAAAAAGCACTTTGCGCGGATGCGGATAAAAAGTTATCAGTACCGATTCGCCTCCAATAGCTTTTGCCAGGAAATTGATGCGCTGAATAATAACCCTGTGGCCAACATGAACTCCATCGAACGACCCGGTAGTAACCACCGGATTTTTTATTTCACCAAAACCTTCAAAACTTCTATGAACCTTCATCTCTTCTGTGGGTATTGTTACACAATGCTATCTTTATGAATTTCTTTAACAAAATATGCAATTTTTTCGAGAGAACTCAACATATCGTAGTTTTCTACAAAAACATCGGGAGAAACGCGCAGCGGAACACTGGTAAAATTCAGTATTCCTTTTATGCCGGCAAACACCAGATTATCGGTTATTTCCTGAGCAAACTGGGGCGGTAGCGTAAGAATGGCCAGAGAAATTTTCTGATTCAGAATCACCGATTTAATTTCTTGAATACCATGACACGGGATACCCGAAATAAGTCTGTCGTTTTTTTGAATATCGCTATCGAAAGCGGCCACAATAGAAATATTATGTCCGGTTCCGTTAAAATAACTGGTGATGGCTTTTCCCAGATTTCCCATACCAAAAACAGCAGCACGTAAACCCTTGGGGGCATCGAGTATTTCTCCTATTTTCGATATCATGTCGACCACAATATAACCTTTGCGTTGGGAACCCGTATATCCAATAAGCATAATGTCGCGTCGCACCTGCACCGATGTAAGATGCAACAATAGAGCAATATCGTGCGAAAAGATGTAATCGCGGCCTTCGTGGTGCAGTTGTGTTAGCAGCCTGCGATATTGACTGAGACGTTCGATAGTTTTTTCGGGCAACATAGTGTGTTACTTTTTAAATGTTACAATAAATTCAGAGCCTTGTCCTGGTATGCTATTAACGTGTATGCTTGCATCGTAGCTGTTCAGTATTTTTTTTACGATAGCCAGACCCAAACCACTACCGGAAATATTTCGGGTATTTTCGTTGCGAATGCGTACAAATTCGCCAAAAAGCTTTTCGATATCTGCTTCGCCAATTCCAATGCCTGTGTCGGCAATCGAGATCATAATCTCTGTGGGAGTGTCGGAAATCTTGCATAAGATACTACCTTGGGGCTTGTTATATTTTACTGCATTCGACAACAGATTGTTCATTACAATTTCTATATCTCGAATATCGGCTTTGAGCACCACCGGATGAGAATCTTCAACCAAAATACCAATATCTTTTTGTATGGCCATGGGCTGAATGCTTGCCACCGAATTGCGCAGTATTTCGTTCAGATGAATGTCTTCGATGTTTCGCGAAGCTTGTCCCGATTCTATTTTGGTTAAGTCGAGCAAGTCGAAAATCAGTGCACGCATGTCTTTTATGCGGTCGATTGACCTACGAATCATTTTATCGTAAGCTGCAATGTTATCGCCTTCTTTGTGTTCGAGCATAATATTCAAATATCGTAATTATTTAGCTGCCCTGCAAAGTTAAAAAATTTTGTCCATCAAAAGTGCCCT
>CAZEHA010000047.1:0-26315 GCA_964511665.1 uncultured Bacteroidales bacterium | reverse complement strand
GCTGTGCAACCGGTTGTTGTATTGCTAAGAACAACCGTATAGCTTCCGGCATGCGATAATTGCGCATTGGTTATTGTTGGATTTTGCTGCGACGAAGTGTAGCCGTTGGGGCCTGTCCAACTATAGGAGGTCCCGCCCGTGCCAACAGCTGTTAAGGTAATAGATTGTCCCACACAAACAGCACCTCCATTATCGGCCGAAACGGTGGGGTTGACATTAACGTTAATGTAGTTTGTTTTTGTTTCAGTATCGGTTCCCGATGCATTAGTTACTATGAGGCTTACTTCGTAAACACCGGGGACATCATATTGCACCACTGGATTCTGCGCGGTACTTGCTGAAGGATTTCCTCCTGTAAATGTCCAGTTCCAGGCTGTAGGTAAATTGGTAGAGAGATCGGTAAAACTAACCGATTGACCTACACAGACTGAGGTGGCATTGGCTTCAAAATCGGCAATCGGAGCCACATTCATCGGAAGACCAATAACAACTATATCGTCGATATAATTTGACTGTGTTGACTGTATATTCGTAGCACCCCCAATTGCCACGTTCGATCTCATAATCCAGCGAAGGTAAACAATGCTTTGGTTGTCGCAGGCGGTTGGCAGAGCAACTTTGGTAATATTTCCATTACCATTCCAATTATTCAGTTGGCATGTGATATTAGTATTGGGTACATCAACCCAGGTGTTTCCGTTCAAACTGTATAGAATTTTGTAATCGCGGGGCGACCTTGAGTTATTGCCGGTTTGTTTCGACGATACTTTCAATGTGTTGTAACCCTGAGTGGTAAAACTAATCTGCCAATATTTAGTGCCATTTCCCGAACCCCAGTTGGTTGCAGCAGCGCATCGTGTGGTTGCACCATTTGTAGCGTATGTAGGTGGATTAACTCCGCCTCCAACTGTAATCGACCTATTGCCATTGTTTTCGGGGATTCCTGCATCTGACAAAGCATCAGCCGAACTAAGCGGAAAATTCCACTCAACAATTACAGTGGGCACTGGTGTAACAGTTATATATCCGGTTTTTGTAAGACTGCCGGCACCTTCGGCATTGGTAGCTGTGAGCGATACATCAAAAGTTCCAAGAGTATTATAGGTAATACTTGGGTTTTGCATTGTACTGGCTGCAGGGAATCCTCCATCAAAAGTCCAATCCCATTCTGTAGGCATTTGAGTCGACAAGTCGGTGAAATTTACAGTTGTACCTATTTCAATGGTTGTTTGATCAGCAGAAAAATCAACTATTGGTGGTGTATATTCACTATAAATCTCAATATCGTCCACCATGAAAGCAAAGGCATCGTTAGAAACACATTGAATAGCTATATAAACAGTTTGATTATCGTAAGCCGACAAATTATAATTATATTCTGTCCAGGTTATTGGTGCCTGTACATAAGTTCCTGCAGATATTGCTGTAAAGTTGGCCGGTGCATTTCCTGTTGTAGAAACTAACACTTTGAATCGTTCGAGACCATACTGATCGGTAACCGATTTTGCCCAGAACGAAAACGATGAATTCACACCCAGAGTAATCTGTGTCGAAATCAACCAATCATTGTTTGGTGGTGTAGTTGCAGCGAAACAAATACCACACAAACTCCCCCCATGAGCTTGCCAGGCTTCACCTGCAACAGGGCTTGTATTATTTGAATTAAAAGCTATCCAACTCCCTGTGTAACCTTCGTTAGGAAAGTCGAAAGCATTAACGCCATAGGTTACCGAGCCGTCAACATCGAGAGTAGTCCAAGGCGAAAAATTATCAATTTGAAAATCGGAGCAAGCTTCAAAATCGAGAGAAAAATCAGTAATACCATTAGGGTCGAACACTTCAATATATGCTGTTTTTGCTTCGGTGTCATCTCCATAGGCATTTGCAACAGTAAGAGAAACATCATAAAAACCGACAGTATTGTAGGTTACAAGTGGGTTTTGGTAGGAAGCAGAAGGGGGATCTCCACCAGAGAAAGACCATGACCATGAACTGGGAATTCCTCCGCCGCTAAGATCGGTAAACTGCACTTGGGCACCTTGTGCAACACGAGCAGGAACACCTTTAAACTGAGCCAGAGGCTCAAGACTGCCGTCGTAACATGTAAAAGCAAAAATAGCATTTTGTAACGACAAACCCCATGCGGCATAGGTCTCCCACGACGATCCGTATAAACTATATCCGGTATCATAAGTATTATCTTCGTCGGCATTGGTTAGCACCGCGATAGTATCTCCCTGTGCAGCAGTTGTTGGAACCATAAATCCAACATAAAAGCCTCCACCGGGAAAAGTAACGGGGTCGGGGAAATTGATATCGATATAACCCTGAGAATTATAATTGCTAACCACAGTAGTCAAAGGAACATTCACGGTAGAAAGAATATTTGTTGGAACTCCGTTGACATTATCCCATAAAACAAAGCTCACGCTTGGGTTGGTACCACTTCTGGCAGCAGCCAAATATACCCGCATTCCGGTAACCTGATTATAGGGATAAGGTGTTTCGAAAAACTCGGCAATCGCCTTACAACCATATTCATTGGTTCCTCCAACATAGCCTCCTGCAGAAGTATAAATTACCGGTGTACAGCAAAACTGCACCAATGTGTCGCAAAAACTTGCGGCAGGGTCAACAACAGTAATGTAATCGTTTTTAGTTAGGTTCGATGATCCATTGCCATTCGAAGAAACTAAAGTTACATCGTGGGTTCCGATTGTGTTATAAACCACTACAGGATCTTGTTCGGGGCTTGAACCGGGGCTTCCGTTTTCAAAGGTCCAATTGTACGACGTAGGGCTATTGGTAGTAAGGTTATAAAAGTTAACGCTACCTCCCGGCAACACAGTAGTTGGGCTGGCTACAAAGTCAACAACAGGAGGACTGGTAGCATAAGGATCGTATCCGGGTAGGGTATTCACACCTGTGTTATCAGGGTCGAGCCAGGGTTTTAGCTGCTGGTTTGGGTTTGAACCATTCGACTGCCAGTGGTACGAAAAACGCCCGTAGTAATCGGGGTATGTTGGATTGGCACAAGTAGATGAGCCTCCCGATAGTGTTCCCAGAATAAGCCCATTGTCGCGAAACAAAGGCGAACCCGAAGAACCTCCTTCGGTGCATCCATGACCATTGGCGTTTGATGCCCATACCACCCTCCATGTTGAATTTGCAGCCATTATGCTACCTCCGATATTGTTGCCTCCTGAACCGGCTATCGACCCATAGGTCGAAATCTTTTTTATATCGCCACTTGGGTGGTGAATACCTACACCCGTTGCACTGGTTGTTCCACTTCTGTCCCATCCGTTATAATATGGCTGATACACAGATGTGGGTGTTGAATTCAATAAAACCAAAAAGAAATCGGACCCCCCCGATATGTTCCCTTTGGCAACACTCGAGCAACCTGTAATTGTGCTTGTTGATGGTTCTGAACCAGGATTTGTGCAACCTGCGGCTTCATATCTAAACTTAAATATCCAGCTGTTCAACTCTGCTGTTGATGCAGTTCCGGCTCCACAATGGTAGGCAGTTAAAAAATATGGGGTAGCATCGTTGTTTGTGTTATTCACCAGTGAGCCTGAACACAAATACCAACTTCCACCGGCTAAAAAGGTAATTTGAACCACTCCCCTCTTTTCATCCTGCCAGTTATCGCCAACCGGAGAGCAATTCACATTAATTTGACAAGGATCGGATGCTCCAACTGCTTTAGGGGCATCTCCAAATTTACGGTTAACATCGGTATCTCGGTAAATGTAAGAAACACCGGAAATGTTAAAATCGGAACTGCCGGCCATAAACTTCGGCTCGTAATACTCAATATAAACACAATCTCCTTCGACCAGCTCGGTGGCAAAAGTGCGATTATACAAATTGTTTCGTTCATCGAAAGCACCCAACACTTGCCGTCGGTTCTCGTTATAGAAATACATTGAAGTACCGGGGGCAAGCCAAAAGTTATCGAAGCTCACACTCATCGATTTGGCACCTGCAGCATGTATCTTAAGCACCCACAACCTACCACCATCGGGAAGTTGTGTCCAAACACCGGAATTCTCAAGACCGGCATTTACCGAAAGTTGAACACCAATACGAAGAGGCAATCCGTCTTTCCCTTCGTAATCTTCGACCAGCATAGCCTCTACATCAGGTGTGGCCAGGCTAATCAGGTCGTAATCAAAACTACCACCGGTTAAACCCTTTTCTTGCGCAAAACTTTTTGGACTTCCGCCATAGCTGATTTGCGAATGAACATTGCTCACAATTGCCAAAACACAAATAAGTGTTACAGCAATTTTGCTAAATCTTTGTAAAGCTCTTTTCATAATAGTGTGTTTAAATGAAATAAAATACATATTATTTTCAGTAGATATCCTTTGTTACTTGCCTCAACAACATTTAGTACAAATTATACATCCAAAGTTATCAATATTAATTGACAATACCAACATAATATTTAGTATAACTATTTATTTATATATTTTATACATTATTAAGAATTAACATTTCATTAACGAAAATGTTGTTATATTTTGGGGAAATGCAGGGATACTATGCAGCGTATTCATTTTTGAATACTAGGTTAAAATAAGTGCAAAAATCAATCCACTACACAATAAAACTTTCACACATCATCTTCGCACCAGTCGATGCATCGGCCAACCGCTTTTTTCCAAAAATGATATAAAAGTTCACGCGTAGAATTATCGAATTTTGGAGAAAAAACCATGTCGTTGCTTAGTTTATTTCCCAAACTTTGCATATCGGTTGTGCCTGAGGCCAAACCGGCAAGACATGCAGCACCAAGAGCTGTTGATTCAATCATGGCGGGTCGCCTGACCGGAGTATTAAGAATATCGCTTTGAAACTGCATCAGATAGTTGTTGGCACAAGCCCCCCCGTCAACCTTTAGTGACTTAATTCTTATTCCTGTGTCGTTTTGCATTGCTTCAATAATATCTCTTGTTTGGTAAGCCAGCGATTCAAGGGTCGCTCTGATGAGGTGTTTTTCGGTAACACCTTGCGTTAATCCAAAAATACCACCTCTGGCGTTCATATTCCAATAGGGTGCTCCCAGGCCTGCAAAAGCAGGAACAACATAAACACCGGCCGAATTCGACAATTGCGATGCTATATCAGACGTTTCTGCGGCATCTCTGATTACATGCAAACCATCGCGCAACCACTTTACAGCGGCGCCGGCAATAAACACACTTCCTTCGACAGCATAACTAAGCTTGTTGCCAATTTTCCACGCAACAGTTGAAATCAAACCCGACTTCGAATGTGCCGGTTTATCTCCCGTATTCATCAGCATAAAACACCCTGTACCATACGTGTTTTTCACCATGCCGGGTTCAAAGCATGCCTGCCCGAACAAAGCGGCCTGCTGATCGCCGGCTACTCCGCAAATTGCTATTGCCCCATCACACAACAAATCTTTCGCAGTATTGAAAAAAAATGAGGAGCAGTCTTTAACCTCGGGAAGCATACAAGCAGGTATATCAAATATTTTCAACAAGTCGATGTCCCAGCATAAACTATGGATATTAAACAACATGGTTCGTGAAGCATTGCTTACGTCGGTAGCATGAACAGATCGTCCGCTCAGGTTCCAAAGAAGCCAGCTGTCGACAGTGCCAAAGAGCAAATCGCCGTTTTCGGCAGCTACACGTGCCCCGGGCACTTCATTTAGAATCCAGCGCAATTTTGTCGCCGAGAAATATGCATCGAGTACCAATCCTGTTTTTTCTGCTATCAAGCCATCTAGTCCGTCATTTTTTAATGATTTGCAAAAATCGGCTGTTCTACGATCCTGCCAAATAATTGCGTTATAAACCGGTTTACCTGTGTGCCTATTCCACACAATTGTTGTTTCGCGTTGATTGGTAATACCGATTCCTGCAATGTTTTCGGGCAATATATCTAATTTGTTTATCAAGCTGCGCGCCACAAACAACTGCGATTCCCAAATTTCGACTGCGTCTTGCTCAACCCATCCCGGTTTTGGAAAATACTGCCGACTCTCTTGCTGCGATATATCAACAATATTAAAATGGTCATCGAACAACACAGCTCTCGAACTGGTAGTGCCCTGATCGAATGCCAGCAGAAATGATTTATGCACCATAATGTAGGTTTTTATTTTTAAGCCATTCAATAATGTCTTTATACACGTCGTCTCTATTTATTTCATTGATAAGCTCATGTCGGGCTCCTTGATACATTTTTAACTGCAAATCGTCAAACCCTGCCTTCTGCAACTGTGCAAACACTTTCTTTACCGATTTCCCATAATCACCTACCGGGTCGTCAGTGCCAGAGATTACAAGAACTGGTAGTGTATTATCGGCATAAGTTAAATTAGAGTCATTACCTATATAAAGCAAACCGTCAAAAAGATCGGAGAAAAATCCGGTGGTGAATACCTGACCACAAAAAGCATCAGCTATGTATGCATCTACCATACTCTGATCTCGCGACAGCCATTGAAACGGAGAAACGAATCCTTTGTTAAATTTGCCAAACGACATAGAGTCGAGCAATTTTGATGGGTGATTACGGCCTTTTAATCGTATCGACAATTGGGCTATGGCTTTGCCTGCCATCAACAATAATTTGGGATTCATTCCCGTTCCCGAGAGAATGACACCGGCAATTTGCGGTTGATTTCTACAGATATAGGTTCTTACAAGAAACGACCCCATGCTATGTCCCATTAAAAAAACATTCTTTTTAGGGTTTTCGCGTGTTGCAATGTCGAGCATTTGCTGTAAATCGTCAACAACCTTCCACCACCCGTTTTTGGGGGCAAAAAAACCGGTTTTTTCGGGTGTACCGGCAGTTATTCCGTGCCCACGGTGATCGGGAACATAAACACGAAAACCTTGAGCATTGGCATAAGATGCAAAATTGCTGTAACGGGCTCCGTGTTCGGCCATACCATGGGCAATTACCAATACTGCTCTAGGCTCATTGCCATCAAAAACCCAGCGATGATAACTGATTGTGACTCCATCGGAGGCCTTAAACTGCTTTACTTCGTAAGCCATAGTAATTACAGATATAGTTGTTCGTATCCACGTATCGAAAACATCTTGCAAAGTTCCTGAATCTCAGTTTGCATGGCAACATTCAAAGGCACTCCATTCGCGTTTCGTTCGCAATAACTGAGATATTCTTTTTCGCCGGCGGTATAAATCTTATCGGCGCCGGGCATCGGCTCAGAGTTTCGTAAATCTCTGAGTATGCTTCCGGTTATTGTCTTGAATTCGTCCGGATCAATGAAATGTGAGATATTCACAGCAATAAAAAAATGGCCCAATCGGTATGGAACTTTTTTCCCGTTTTCAAATCCTGTAAGAGCCGTTAAAAATGCCCCACCTTGCAAAGCTGCCGAGAGAATTTCGACCACTGTTGCATACCCGTAACCTTTATAGCCACCTCCCTCCTCTCCTATGCCTCCCAATGGGGTAAGTGCAGCATCTCCCCTGGTAAGATCGACCAACACTTGAGTTGGATTGGTTTTACTTTTCCCCGACCGGTCGATTACCCAGCCTTCGGGCAATTCCTTATTGTTTTTCGCGTAAAATTCAATTTTTCCGCGTTGAGTAACCGATGTGGCACAATCGAGAAAAAACGGGAATTCTTCGTCGGAGGGCATTACGAATGTAAGTGGGTTGGTTCCCAACATATTGTCGATGCCAAATGTGGGAGCAATCGATGGCCGTGCATTTGTCCCGGTAATCCCTATCATGTTGTTTCGGGCTGCCATCAATCCGTAATATCCGGCAATTCCGTAATGCGAACTATTGCGCACAGCCACCATACCCAATCCGTAAACAGCAGCCTTATCGATAGCCATTTGCATGGCATGCTTTGAGACCACATGACCCATTCCGTTGTTGCCATCGAGCACAGCTGTTGCCGGACTTTCTTTAATTACGTCTATTTGTGTTACCGGATTTAAAATCCCATCACGAATTCTGTCGATATAAATAGGTTTTAAGCGGTTGATTCCATGCGAATCGATGCCCATTTTATCGGCTTCGAGTAACACATCGGCTACTATTTCGGCATCTGATTCGGGAACACCGGCAGCCTTTAAACAATCGAACATAAAACTCCGCAGTGTTTCGAAATTGGCATACTTTATTGTTTCTGTCATAAGATCAGGTTTTTCTTGATATTCAGGACTTCTTGTCGCATCTAAGCTGCAACTACGTTATTCTTTGCGAATGTACAAATTATGCATCGAAAATCATATAGCGATAAGAATGTTTTTAAACCATGGAGATATTTGCTCAATTCCTTTATTTTTGCAATAAATTGATACGTTAATAAAAACATAGTTTCATTGATTACGGCAAAAAAATACACAGTGCTTGCTATTTCAGGCATTATTCTATTTCTGTGTACTGCATTATTTGCAGGCAACGACCCGATGCTGGAAAAATACTGGAATTATCGCGAACGACTTTTCAATGAATTTATAGTAGTAAGCCCTCATGTTGAAGAATTCGGTGTAAACATTCCGGCTACCGACCGCGTTCACGATAGTTTGGGAAATCCGATTGTATTAAGCTGGGGCGACGGAAACTGCAATTTCAATCATTACCTTGGTTTTTTGGCAACCGAGTATCGTTTATTGAAAAACAACCAAAGCGACTATAGCGAAACATTCGAGATGTTGATTTATGCTTTAATTGCCATTGAGCGACTTGATTTATATTCGGAATATGTACTTCGTAAACACAACAATATTGTTCACATTGCCGGGAAAGATACCATTACTGATTTCATTGTGTATCCCGACGATATCAACGGTTTTTTGATACGCGACGATGTGAGCCTCGGTTTTTGGTTACGATACAGCAACTATTTTGGCATAAAATTCGGTTGGTTGAACAAGACACGCGACGGGACCAACACCTTTATGTCGGTTTTTCAGAAAGGGCTGGTTCCCCGTGAAGAGATGAGTCAAGACAATATTGTGCGAATGCTTCACGCTTTAGCTGTTGTTAAGAAATTGGTTGACAGCGAACCCGAAAGCATGGTAGATATTAACTACATTAACGATTTAATACCGCGCTATTTAAAAGAAAAAAAGATTATCGACAACGGACTCATTGACATAAAACGCTGGGTCGACGATATTACCAATCGTTTAATGCTTCAACTTCAAAACCCGTATCCCGACATGGCTTTAACACTGAAACCATTCGGTGGGATGGCAAAGCCATCAAAGACTCATTTTCTGTCGATAATAAGTACACGCTGGTATCTGCTAAACAAAGTTACCGGAGAGTTGGTGGCCGAGGGCTCGGGCGAAGACATGGGGGTATGGCTGAACTCCTATGGTTTTGCCGAAGCAGGCAACGCTATTACCGAAAGTAATACCTATCACTTCGATGGGTCGAATTTTGGAGCAGACAAATACTTATTTAAATCGGCCGTCTTTAAGCAATTTAAGCTAGTCTCTGGTGCTGCAATTCCCTTACCCAAAGGTTTCGACGACTATATGTTTCGCGATTTGGCAGTAATAGCCGACGTAAACTGGAATAAAAAATCGACACAACTTTTTCACAGCCTACGGTACCGACGCGAAAAACTCACATACGAACATCAGGTATTAATACTTTACCTATTGCATAACGAGAAATATCGCTCGTTTTATGAAAACGGAAGCCGTTATCGCAACGAAGACATGGCTTTCTACAAAGAATTGCTGATGGCTGCGCCGGCAAACGGGCCTTCGTCAGATAAGAATTTACCCGACTACAATAGTTTGTGGAGTAATTCTTCGCGACTGATATGGCCGGGAAAGGCCGTTCCCAATCCAAAATATGTATGGGAGTTTGCAGGACTCGACTATCTGTATTTGCATAACTTATACCGGCTGGTTTTTGAACCCGAAAATTTCAGCTTATCAAATACAAGAACAAAGCAAAATGTAGAGAAGAAATATATGAACAGGAATAATACAGAACCCGGTTATAAGGCTGAATTTTTCTTTGCAGCACCAAAAATCAACACCCGTTCCGATCAAAATAAATAAAATACAGAAATAGTTATTCTGAACTTAAGCCAAAACGGTTCAAATAATTATCGGTATGGTCGCCATAGGCTTCTATACCGTGCTCGGTGATTTTAAAGGTGCATTTTTCTCCTTTTATTTGAGAGAACACAATGTCGGACTTAAAGCCATTTTCGTCAATCCTAATTAACTTGGCGAGATTATTATCGAGGTCGTCGGCATTCAGATTTTCGTAACAAATGGGGCATATAAAATTGGTATGCTCACCTTCGGCAATTTTCACCGATGCATGTATTTTAAAATCGTAATCACCTACTTCGGGGCTTAGTAGCACCAAAGCCGAGTCGCCTTTACTGTTCTTGGTGAGTAGAATGATATGATGCCTCACTTTTAAGTGTCCGAAGCATTTTGGGCAAATGTAATCAGCGTTCATAAGCAGTGGTTTTGTATGCACTCCAAATGTAAGAAAAATTTAAACACACAACACCTCAATAAGAATTTATTCTTTAACACATATTTTCGATAAGGATTTTTGCTTCTCTGTATGCTCTATTAAAAACCAAGTTCCTTAAGAAATAATTCTGTTTCTTCGTGATTGGGGGCTTTACCGTGCCAGGCATAGTCTCCCTCAATGCTTTTCACACCCTTGCCCATGGTTGTGTTGGCAATAATAACCGATGGTCGGTCGACAACACTGCGCACCTGATCAAAGGTTCTGATAAGGTCTGAAATATCGTTGCCCCTACACGAAAATACTTTCCAACCAAAAGCCTCCCATTTTTCGGTTAGAGGCTCCATATCCATCACCATTCGGGTTGGTCCGTCGATCTGCACTTCGTTGCGATCGACTATTGCCAATACATTATTCAAACGATAATGAGCGGCACTCATAGCAGCTTCCCACACCGAGCCTTCTTGTAATTCGCCATCGCCAAGCACACAATAAATTTTGCGTTTCGACTTTTCAATTTTCATGGCCAATGCCATTCCAACCGCTATCGAAAGACCCTGCCCCAGGGAGCCGCTAGAAGTTTCGATACCGGGTAATCGATGGCTAAGCGAAGGATGCCCCTGCAATCGTGATCCCTCTTTTCGAAGGGTTTTAAGCTCGTTAAAATGGAAGTATCCGGTATGAGCCAATGTGGCATATAGCACCGGTGCTACGTGACCAATAGAAAGCACAACCCTGTCGCGCGAATGCCATTCGGCATTACCCGAATTATGCCTCAATTCATAAAAATACAATGTAGTAAATACATCGGCAAGTCCTAAAGAACCTCCCAAATGGCCTGATTTGGCTTGACTTAGCATCAACACAATATCGCGACGAATTTCGGCAGCTTTTTGAATTAGATTCGAAATATCGGGCATAACAGGTATTCTTAAAAATCGGGAAACTCAACAATACCATACACAACAAAAGCACCGGGGTAAGCAGTTTTTATTGAGTTAAGAAGCCCCATAGCTTCAAGACGTGTTCTAAAGTTACCGCAATGCACTTCGAAATTGGGCTCATTATACACCACATAAGCTTTTGTTTTTGGATAAGCATTCGAAAATTTCACCTTGGTTTCGTTGGCCTGACGACGGGCATTTGGGCCAACATCAGCAAATATACGTACCCTGTAACCCCAAAAACCGTTTCGCTTTTTGCAAATGCCCGTATAATTCTCGAAAAAAGACTCCATCTTATCGCTCTGATAAATCTTTATTGCTCCGTTGTAAGCCCCATTATTGAAATAATGTATATCGACAGGAGTAATCGACTGCGCCGACACACATGCTATTGCAAACAATGATAATAATAATAATATCCAATAACGCATAGTTAAAAAAGTTTTTCGCAAATTAATAAATTTTTACCTTTTCTTGTAAATCAACTTTAATGTTTTTGGCAATAATGAATTTACTCAGCTTAATCTTGCCTTTTACCCCTAGTTCAACATTTCTTTTACTCAGTGCCGACACAATCTTAAACGAATTACCGAGTAACTCGGCAGGAACTACTGTCAGGGTTATTGGATAGATTTCATTTGAACGTGCAGCAATTTTCACCCGTTCAACTTTCGATACATTACCAAGTTTTATGTCTCCTATATATATGTCGAGGGACAATTTTCGCAATGAGAACGAGAAGTTATTCGGATTATTCACGGGCATATCAATCAACAGATCGATAGAATTCATATCCATTTTTTCAACATGCAAACCCGAAGGCTTACCGACAATAACTTCCTGATATTTACAGGCCGAAAATACCTGGGCACAAGCAATAATAAATATGACTATCTGAATTTTTCTCATACCGTTAATTAACTTTGTTTGTGTTAAAACCCAAGTTACGTGCAAATACATCAAAATTAATACCATCAAAATTTCCTGAGCTCATCATAAGCAAATTCTTATCTGTCCAATCGATTTGCATCAAATAGTTTTGTAACAAGGCAGAATCGGTAAAAACCAATACTTGTCTACCGAATGCATCGGAAATAATTTCGCTGTTAAGAGGTTCCAATTTTTTGTGTTTCAGCACACGATTGTTGAAATAAACCACGGCAATATCGGCACTATCCATTGAGTTGGCATACTGCGGTAAAAAGTCTTTGTTTAAACTGCTAAAGGTGTGCAACTCGATACAGGCTACCAATTGGCGCCCGGGGTATTGCGATTTTACAGCTTCTGCAGTTGCTTTTAGTTTCGATGGGGCGTGGGCAAAATCGATAAAAAACGATCCATTCATTGTTTCAGCTACGCGCTGCAAACGTTTTGCCGCTCCACGAAATCCGGCTAAGGCCGAAAAAAAATCATCGTTACTAATTCCCAATTCGTTGCAAACCAGACGCGCCGCATTAATATTCTGCATATTGTGCTTCCCGAACAAACTTACTGCATAGTTGTTTTGACGAAGTTTAATAATAGATCCGTCACCATCGGGGAGTGATTCCGGCTCGGAATATGGAATCAACCGCAGACCTGTTTTTTCATGCAACAGATTATAGAGGTTTTCATCATTTTTATAATATATAAGGCATCCTCCGGGCTCAACAATATCAACAAACATAGAGAACTGCCGCAAATAGTCGCCAAATGTTGGGAACACATTTATATGATCCCATGCAACACCTGTAAGAACAGCAATGTGAGGCCTGTACCAATGAAACTTTGGTCGCAGGTCGATGGGCGACGATAAATATTCATCACCCTCGAACACGGCAAGGCTGTTGTTCTCGTCGAGATTTACCATAGTTTCGAATCCTTCGATGTTGGCCCCTACCATATAGTCAAAACTCAAACCCCTATTTTTCATCACATGCATAATCATTGATGTAACACTGGTTTTGCCGTGACTACCACCTATCACAATTCTTTTTTTGTGCTTAGTTTGTTCATACAAGTATTCAGGAAAAGAATACACCTTTAAACCCAACTCGAGAGCTCTGATTAATTCGGGATTGTCGCGCCGTGCATGCATTCCAAGGATTACCGCATCGATATCAGACGAAAGCTTCTCTGGGAACCACCCCCATTCCGCCGGCAATAACCCAAATTGTTGCAACCGACTTTTCGCAGGATCGAATATCTCATCATCGGAACCGGTGATTCTATATCCCTTTTTGTGTAATGCTATTGTTAAATTATGCATTACGGCGCCTCCACAAGCTATCAGGTGAATTTTCATTGTTCTGTTATTTAATGGCTTATATATATTGATTAATTTCCTTCAAAATTGAGAAAACAATATCATTTCGCACCATACCATAAAATCATTTTATCAACAAATCAGTGTAAGCAATCTATAATTAATATAATTCAATAATACCTTTTAAAAAATAAAATAATATGCGGCTATTGCAATGTTTTATACCACTGTTTTCTAACATGACTTTTGTCATGCTTATCTAATGAAATGATATTTATCATGTTTCTGCTTGTTTTCTTACAAAATGCTGTACAACATGTAATGTAAAAAAGAGGCTTTATTCTCTGTTAATGAACACATTAAGAGTATTAGGAATAATTGACAGTGTTGTTGGGCTTTGATTTAAAAAAAATTACTATATACATTTATTGCTGAATTGAAACATAACTGAAGTCAAACTTTAAAACTAAAACACATGAGCAAGTATCAGCAGATTGTTGACGAATTTATGGCAGGAGTAATTGCCAGAAATCCAGCAGAGCCCGAATTTCATCAGGCAGTGAGAGAGGTAGTAGAGTCTCTAACTCCCTACATCGAAGAGAACCCGAAGTATAAAACAGCCCGGATACTCGAGAGAATGGTAGAAGCCGAACGTATTATTATTTTCAGAGTACCATGGACTGACGACAAGGGCGAAATAAAAGTGAACCGTGGGTTCAGAATCGAGATGAACAGCGCCATTGGACCATACAAGGGAGGTCTCCGTTTTCACCCAACCGTAAATCAGGGTATTCTTAAATTTTTAGCCTTCGAACAGGTATTTAAAAACTCACTTACTACATTACCCATGGGAGGTGGCAAGGGTGGTTCCGATTTCGACCCAAAGGGTAAAACCGATAATGAAGTGATGCGTTTCTGCCAAAGCTTTATGATGGAATTGCAGCGCCACATTGGTCCCGACACCGATGTTCCCGCCGGAGATATTGGTGTAGGTGGTCGCGAAATTGGTTTTATGTTTGGTATGTACAAAAAACTTCGTAACGAATTTACCGGAGTTCTTACCGGAAAAGGTCTTGAATGGGGTGGTTCACTCATTCGTCCCGAAGCTACCGGTTATGGCTGCGTATATTTTGCCGAAGAAATGCTGAAAACCCGTGGAATGAGTTTCGAAGGAAAGATTGTAACCGTGTCGGGTTCGGGTAATGTTGCCCAATATGCCGTTGAAAAAGTAAACGAATTGGGTGGTAAAGTGGTAACACTCTCCGATTCTGAAGGCTTTATTTACGACCCCAAAGGCATCGACGACGAAAAACTGGCCTATGTTATGCATCTTAAGAATGTAAAACGTGGTCGTATTAAAGAATACGCCGAAAAATACGGTTGTGAATATCATCCAAATCTTCGTCCATGGGTAGTTAAATGCGACGTAGCGTTACCCTGTGCAACCCAAAACGAAATCGACGGCAACGAAGCCGAAACATTGGTGAAAAACGGATGTATCTGCGTATCGGAAGGAGCCAACATGCCTTCGATGCCCGACGCAGTTGAAATATTCCTGAAAAACAAAATACTGTTTGGCCCCGGTAAGGCCGCCAATGCCGGAGGAGTATCGACCTCAGGCCTAGAAATGAGCCAAAACTCGATGCGTTTGTCGTGGACCCGCGAAGAAGTTGATGCTCGTTTGCACCAAATTATGAAAGATATCCATGCAACCTGTGTGAAATACGGTACCAAAGAAGACGGCTTTGTAAACTATGTTGATGGAGCCAACATCGGAGGATTCGTTAAGGTTGCCGATGCTATGATTGCTCATGGCGTGGTATAGATGCTTTTTTGTTTGTTTAGGGGGGCTTTAATTAGCCCCTTTTTTTAACTTTACATTTTGTTAAATTCATTACACTATACCTATGAGAATACAAAGAATTTATGTTAACAACAGCGAGGCAAACGATCAAGACAAATTCGTTATTACCAACGAACTCGACGAAATTATTGCTAAGTATAAAGGAAAGAAAGGCAGTATCATTCCACTATTGCAGGGTGTTCAGGCTGTATTTGGTTTTTTGCCCAGAGCTGCTTTCGAAAAGATTGCCGAGGAAACAGGTTTAGAACTCAGCGACATGTATGGCGTTGCTACCTTCTACACGCAATTCCGACTGAATCCGGTAGGAAAACACATTATTAAAGTATGCCACGGCACAGCCTGCCATGTTCAAAATGCCAATGCAGTGAGCGAAGCATTGGCCGAAGAACTTAAAATAAAAGATGGAGAAACAACTCCCGACGGTTTATTCACACTTGAATCGGTTGCTTGTTTGGGTTGCTGTTCTTTGGCTCCCGTAATGATGATTGACAACGATACTTACGGAAAGCTCAACAATAAATCAGCATTAAAAGTACTTCGCGAAATTGCTAAGAAAGAAAAACAATAATTCAAAAGAACGAGAATGGAAAAAATAAAAATCACCGTTGGTCTGGGCAGTTGTGGTATAGCTGCCGGCGCCGGAAAAACATATGATAAGCTGATTGAATGGCAGCAGGATGTAAATTACAATTTCGAACTGGCAAAAACCAGTTGCATCGGAATGTGTTTCAACGAACCGCTTGTTGAAGTAAGCAGCAACCAAGGCTCATGGTTATACGGTGCTGTTGACGAAAAACGAATGCAAGAAATTCTCAATTACCATAGCATTAAAAACGAGCCTCTCACCAAATATGTTGTTTACAGCGAAAACCTCGACACACCGGGAAAAACCTATTTCGATGGTCAGGTAAAAATTGCCTTACGCAACTGTGGCTATATCGACCCTGAGAATATGAATGAGGCTGAAGCCAGCGGAGCTTACAATGCCATTAAAAAAATTGTGTCGGAGAAGCTTTCAGCTGATACAGTTATTCAAATGGTTCTCGACTCGGGACTACGTGGCCGTGGGGGAGCAGGTTTCCCTACCGGAAAAAAATGGCAGTTTGCCAAATCGTACTCAGGCGACGAAAAATATGTAATTTGCAATGCCGACGAAGGCGATCCCGGAGCATTTATGGACCGCTCGCTGCTTGAGGGAGATCCACATTCGGTTCTAGAAGGTATGATTATATGTGCTTACTCTATTGGTGCAACCGGAGGTGTGATTTATTGTCGTGCCGAATACCCGTTGGCCATTATTCGATTAAACATTGCCATTGAACAGTCTCGTAGCAAGGGCTATCTTGGAAAAAAAATTTTTGGGCTCCAGGGTTTTAATTTTGATATATACGTAAAAGAAGGTGCCGGGGCTTTTGTATGTGGAGAAGAAACAGCTCTGATAGCCAGTATCGAAGGCAAAAGAGGTATGCCTAACAAGAGACCGCCATTCCCCGCAGAAGCAGGACTTTGGGGCAAACCAACAAACATCAACAATGTTGAAACATGGGCAAATATACCATGGATAATAAATAACGGCCCCGAAAAATACGCCGCCTACGGTACCGAAAAATCGAAAGGGACAAAAGTATTTGCACTAACCGGAAAAATAAAGAACGGTGGTCTTGTTGAGGTTCCCATGGGAATTACCGTTAACGAAATTATTTTTAAGCTCGGAGGTGGTATTATTGGAGACAAGCAGTTTAAAGCAGTTCAATTAGGGGGCCCTTCGGGGGGGTGTATTCCTGCGCATCTGGGCGAAACATTGATAGACTACGACTCGGTGCAAGCTACCGGAGCCATTATGGGTTCGGGTGGCATGGTTGTAATGGACGAAACAACCTGCATGGTAGATATCGCCCGGTTCTTCCTCGACTTTACCGTTAAAGAATCGTGCGGGAAATGTACATTTTGCCGCATCGGTACCAAACGCATGCTCGAAATTCTTGAGCGCATTTGCGATGGCCAGGGAGCCGACGGTGACATAGAGAAACTTGAGGAACTTGGCCATCAAATTATTGAGAACTCCCTTTGTGGTCTTGGGCAAACCGCACCCAATCCGGTATTATCAACCATTAGGTATTTCAGAAATGAATACGAAGCACATATTTACGACAAAAAATGTCCTGCTAAAGTGTGCAAGAAACTTATCACATACATGGTAGATGAAGAAAAATGTACAGGCTGCACCATTTGTGCCGTGAAATGCCCCACTAAAGCCATTTCGGGCGAGAAGAAAAAAACTCACTTTGTTCATCAGGAATTGTGTATAAAATGTGGTGCTTGTTTCTCAAACTGTAATTTCGATGCGATACGTTTAGTTTAATTTAAAATTCATTATCGATGATAAAAATCACTATTAATAATCAGGAATTTGAGGCGACCAAAGGCGAAAGCATTTACGATGTAGCCAAACGCAACAATATAAGTATTCCTACTCTTTGCCACGACGAAAGACTAGAACCCTACTCATCGTGCTATGTGTGTGTAGTAGAAATCGATGGCATGAAAAATCTTCAACCATCGTGCTCTACCCGTGTAATGGAAGGCATGAAAATACATACCGAAAACGACAGGGTGAAAAGAGCGAGGAAAACAGCTTTAGACCTATTGATGAGCAACCATTATGCCGATTGCGTGGGACCCTGCAAAATTGCCTGTCCGGCTCATGTTGACGTACAGGGGTATATTAGCCTAATCGAAAAAAAGCAATACACCGAAGCCATTGCATTGATAAAACAAAAAAACCCGCTTCCGGCCATTTGTGGGCGCGTTTGTGTAAGACCCTGCGAATTCAATTGCAGGAGAAACCTGCTTGACGAAGGAGCCGGTGTGGGTGTTGATTATTTGAAACGTTTTGCAGCCGATATCGATTTGAATTCCGATAATCGCTTCATGCCCGAAAAAAATAGTGCAACAGGTAAAAAAGTTGCCATCATCGGGGCTGGTCCCGGTGGTTTGTCGGCAGCCTTCTGGCTTCAGCAAAAGGGGCATCAATGTGATATTTACGAGGCCATGCCCAAGCCCGGAGGCTGGCTGCGATACGGAATCCCCGAATATCGCCTGCCCAACGATGTGCTCGACAAAGAAATTGAAACCATAACAGATCTTGGTGTAAATATCTATTGCAATAAAAAACTGGGCGACAATTTGAGTTATGCCGAACTGAAAAACAATTACAACAGTGTAATTCTTACCATTGGGTCGCAAAAAGGAACTCTATTGGGGACCGAAGGCGAAGATGCCGAAGGCGTATATTCAGGTATCGACTTTTTAAAGAACATGGAAGCGACCGGTCAGCGAGCCGATTTCAGAGGAAAAACAGTAGTTGTGGTTGGTGGTGGTAATACAGCCATGGATTGTTGCCGCACCTCAATACGATGCAAGGCCGACAAGGTGTATGTGGTGTACCGGCGAACCGAAAAAGAAATGCCTGCAAATCCCATCGAAATACACGAATCGAAAATTGAAGGCGTTGAATACCTATTCCTTACCAACCCTGTTAGAGTAAACAAAACAATTGACGGGAAGCTTGAATCGGTGCGTTTAATTAAAATGGCACTCGGCGAACCCGATGCCTCGGGACGGCGACGCCCCGTAGAAGTACCCGGTAGTGAATTCGATTTGAAAACAGACTTTATTCTGGCTGCGATTGGGCAAAAAACCGAGGTTAACTTTCTCGACGACATGAACAGCCATACCGCTGAAGGCGAACTGAAAATAAACAAATGGGGCGATATCGATGTCGACCCACTAACACTGCAAACAGGCATACCCGGGGTTTTTGCAGCGGGTGATGGTGTAAGCGGACCTGCTACTATTATCGAAGCGATTGCACAGGCTCAAACAGCTTCGCGCAGTTGTCATCAATACCTGATGGGTGAAGAAATGAGTCTTGACCCCGAAGAATTTGTAAGCCGTAAAGATCACTTCAGTAAACTCAACGAAAGCGATTTCAAAGGTCATTTTGAATTACAATTTCGTAAAGAAATGCCGGTTCTTGATGCTTCGGGCCGCTTGAACTTTAAAGAAGTAGAACTGGGTTACGATAACGAAGAAACCGCACTTCAGGAAACCGGACGATGCCTCGAATGTGGTTGCAGCGAGTTTTTTTCATGCGATTTGCAGAAGTATGCCACACAATATGGTGCCGACCAAAAGAAATACTCAGGGATGTACAACAACATACCTGTTGATTTCCGTCACCCGCTTATCGAAATCGATAACAATAAGTGTATTTTGTGTGCCCGTTGCGTTAGAATTTGCCGCGACATTGCCGGAGCAAATGCACTGGGTTTGGTAAAAAGAGGTGTTGAAACAGCTATAGCCCCTAGTATGGGCGACAGCCTAAGTCACACTCATTGCGATAGCTGCGGCTTGTGTATCTCTGCCTGCCCCACAGGTGCCATCACCGAAAACTTCCCGTTTAAACCGGGGCCGGTTCGCACCGACATGTTCCAAACCATCAGTCCGTTTGGCGGACTGGGCGAAAAAACCACAATACACCACAAAAACGATTTCATTTTTAAGACCACAGGTGCTAGCGGGTTCGTAAATCCCGACACAAATATCGACCCTTTGGCAAAATTCGGATATCGTTTCTTCAATACTTCAGAACGCATTACACGTCCCATGATTCGTAAAGATGGTAAACTCACTAAAGTGAGTTTCGAAGAAGCCATCAGTTTTATAGCCGAGAATATCAAGAAGGTAAAACCCGAAGAAAACGCCTTCTTTGCAGGAGCGCGACTTACCAACGAAGAACAATATCTGATTCAGAAACTGGCAAGAGCCGGTGCAAAATCCAATGCTGTTCATAGCTTTCACTATCTGTTTTCGGGCAAAGGTTACATACACAATTCATTAAAAAACGCAGCCCTTTCCGACATTCCTCAGGCAGCAAGTGTGTATTTGTTCACCTCTAGGCTAAATTACGATAATGCAGGGTTGGGTTATACAATAAATAATGCCCGGAGAAAAAACAAACTTAAGGTGCATCTGTATCTTGAAAATAACACCAACAATGTAAAACTTCAACACAAATGCGATGAAGTGCATCATGTAAAATCGTACTATTACTTTGTGAAGGCAGCCAATCATTATCTTCTTAGCCAAGGGAAAGAAAACATGATGTATATTGAGCATCATTGCAAAAACTTTGAGGAGTACAAAAAACAATTACTTAGCGAAAACTACAATGCTTTGGTTGAAAAAGCGGGTTCACGCGAGATGATAGAAAAGTTTGCTGATGCCTACAATATGCAAATGAATTCGATACTGGTCTTTGCCGAGAAAGAAATTTCGGGCAATACAGCCACCGAAATAAGAAATCTGGCCATGATAACCGGAAAACCAGGTAAAATAGCCTCGGGTATTATTGCACTTAAAGAAAAGAACAACGCACAAGGGCTGCTCGATATGGGGGCATTCTGTTGCATTGCACCGGGAACCGTAAAATATGACGACCCTGAAGTTTTGGCCAAACTCAGCAACGTATGGAAGGTACCTGTGGCCAGTTTCGATGGAATTTGTACGGCTGACAAGTTACAACAGGCTCAATTGAAAAACCTGTTGATTTTTGGAGAAGATCCGGTAGGCTGTGCTATCGACAAACAAATGGTAAAGGCCATGCTGCAACAATCGAAATTTATTGTTGTGCAAGATTACATCTTAACCGAAACAGCAGCATTGGCCGATGTTGTGCTTCCGGCAAGCAGTCCTTTCGAAACGGGAGGCAGCTTCACCAATTCGCAACGCAGCATTCAAAGCTTCGAGGCCGGTATGAAACCCATGACCGAGATGAGCAATATAGCTCAGATAAACGCACTGATGAAGCAATTTGGCATTAAAACCATAAGCGAAAACGAAGCAATTCTTGGAGAAGCCTCTGCATTTCTCAACGGAAATTCGTTAGTGCTGGAGTTCTTGTCAACCGATAGCGACAACTACCAACCTGTGTTTCGCTACGGATGCGATGTTGCAATGAAGTATTACTACGAAAATTGTTTTTTGGAATAACAGCAATTTGCCGAAAACCAAACTTTAGGTTTGTGTGCATGTAAAAATCCTACGATAGCCGGATTCGCTAAAATTATCCGGCTTCGTTTGTTTATCGCAACTTACTTATCAATACTAAAAACTAAATCCTATTTCTTTATCACAATCGTGATTCAAAAAGCATTATTTTTGAATGCTGCAGATTCGGTTTTATGTATGTAAACAAACTGTTGAAAATTTATGGATTTGGGAGATATCGATTTTAACTTTTGGCTTTTCTTCGCCGGATTGGGAATTTTTCTGTTCGGCATGTATCATCTCGAAAAAGGCTTAAAAGGCCTTGCCGGAAAATCGTTCCGGCGCATGTTGCAACGTTTCACCAACCGCAGTTGGAAAGGCGTGCTTACCGGTGCATCGGTTACTGCTATTGTTCAGAGCAGTTCGCTGGTCGATTTGCTGGTTGTGGCGTTTTTAGGAGCAGGTATGATGAATTTGCAGCACTCGCTGGGTGTGGTGTTTGGGGCAAACATTGGCACCACTGCCACGGCATGGATTGTGGCCACGCTGGGGTTTAAACTGAACATAGCCTCGCTGTCGCTGCCCTTTCTCGCCATAGGCACATTGAGCTATCTGATGCTCGACAGCCGGCCGGTTCTAAAAAACATGGGCAGCTTCCTGATTGGTTTCGGCCTGCTGTTTTTGGGGCTCGATTACATGAAAAACACTGTTGATGCGGTGTCGGGGCAAATTAACCTGAGCGAATTCAGAGGAATGAGCTTATTTGTATTTCTGCTTATCGGCCTTGTAATTACCGCTCTCATTCAGTCGAGTTCGGCAACCATTGTTATTGTCCTCAGTGCACTAAGTGCAGGGCTTATCGATATTTATCAATCGGTAGCACTGGTGATAGGAGCCAATATTGGCACCACCTCCACCCTGCTGATTGCATCGATAAAAGGCAGTGCCGACAAAAAACGGCTGGCAATAGCCAACATCATGTTTAAGCTGGTGGCGGCAAGCATTTCGTTTATTTTTCTAAGGCAGATGGTAAATATCAGCCTGAAGTATCTGTATATTACTGACCCACTTATGGAACTGGTATTTTTACATACCACCATAAATGTAATTGGTCTTTTAATATTCTTCCCTTTCATAAAGCCATTGTCGAAATTGTTACAACTGTTTTTCAAGAAAAAAAGTAAGCAGGGCGAAAGCCTTTACATAACCAATGCTCAGCCCGAAGTACCCGACATAGCCATTGCTGCACTCGAAAGCGAAGTAGAGCATGTGTTTCAGCTTAGCCTCGATTTTATAAAGGAATGCCTGATGATATCGAACAACGGAAAAAGTAAAATCGGCACCTGGACCAAGATTTTTAAAGCCGAACTGAATCCGTTACTCAAATACGAGCATTTGAAAAAGCTTGAAGATGAGATTACCATATTCTACAAACAAATACAGGAACAAACCCTTACCGAAGGCGATTCGGCAAAACTATCGGCACAAATGATTCGCTTGCGCTCGATGATATATGCGGCCAAAAACATGAAAGATGTTTTGCAAAACATAAAGCAAATTGATGAATGCGACGACAATCTGGCCACAGGCATATGGCAACGCATTCAGGAATTTTCGAAAGACAAAACCGATGCCATTGCCAACAAAGAATTAATTGCCTTGCTGCAAGCTAACGGTAACAACTGGCATGTTGAATTTGAGCAATTTTATACCGACACGGTGAACTATCTGTATCAAAATATCGACACAGTTTCGCAGCTCAAGGTACCCATTTCAACGGTAACCAATCTGATACGGAAAAGTATTTCATCGCTCGAAGAGCTTTATGTAGCTGCCACAACGCGTTAGGCAGTGCAACAAGTTCTATTCTTTTTTCCGCACGCGTCGAAATGTAAAAAACAAGACCGCACCAATCATTAACAGCACTATTGCCGAACTGATATACGATATAATATTACCTGTTCTGTACGACGGCGGGTCGAAAACAAACTCGATATTGTGTTTTCCTTCGGGCACAATCATAGCGCGCAACACATAATTAGCCCTAAAATGAGGCGTTTCCTTTCCATCAACATAGGCTTTCCACCCTTTTGAGTAGAATATTTCGGAGAATACGGCTAATTGTGGCGTTGCAACATTAGTTTCGTACATAAGACGGTTGGGGGCATATTTTGTGAGAAGAATTTGAGCAGTACTGTCGAAATTGGGAACAAATGTTTTAAGCAATGCTTCGTAGCGTAAGTCTACAATGGCTTCATCGCCAGGATTCAAATTACGAAGTGCAACAATTTCTTCGTTAGCATCTTGCACAAAGCGAAAACTTTTAACAAACCAGGCATTACCCAGCACCTTGTTATTAACAATAGGCATTGCATTTGGGCTATAAATAATATATCGGGTATTCAGCATATTCAGCATTGGCAAATTCACATTTCTGTCGAAAAGCAACTGTAATTCTTCGCTGTTAAGTCCGTTTTGCAAACCGGCATTCACATAATATCTGGCCACATACTCATCTGACGACATTACAGAGTCCATCAATTCCTGATAGCGACGCATTTTAGCTCCATGATAACCACCAACCGATTTGTGAAAATAGGAAGTACTGGCATCGTTGAACAAACTCACCGATAAATTACAAACACGATAATGGGGGTGTTTATCGGCAAGAATCGCATTATCGGCAATAGATGGCGAATAGGGTACTTCAAAGCTGCGTTTCGACACAAAATTGTCGTCGTTGAGATATCTTCGGTTTACAGGCCACATATCGGCAACAATCAATACAGCCAATGCAATGCCGGCATACATGGTTATTAGCTTTTTGTTTATCAACAGAAAAACAACCAATGCACCGAGCAATACAAAAGCCAGAGAGCGTGCAGCATCGGCACGAATTAACGACAAACGGTCTTGTTGAATGGCATTTACGAACGAGTATTGCAATTCTTTTTTCACAGCGTCGTATTGCGGGTCATCGGGCAGAGCTGAAGCCATTTGCTTAGCAAATTGATACTCGCCGGTTCCTTCACTTCCTGCAACTCCGGGCGCAGCAATAAAAACCAGTAAACAAAGCACGGTAATTCCTACAGAAATATAGAAATAGTTCTTCAGCTTGCCGATGCTTTGCTTTTCGAGAACAATTTCTCTAATTGCCAAAAAAGCCAGCAATGGCATGGTAAATTCAGCAATAACGAGAGTCATTGATACTGTTCGAAATTTATTATATCCAGGAAAGTAGTCGAGAAACAAGTCGGTAAGCCACATCATATTTTTACCCCACGACAACATGATACTAAGCACTGTTAAGGCCAACAAAGCCCATTTAATGCGACCCGGCACTATCATTAGAGATAACACAAATAAGAAAAAAACGATAGCCCCTATATATACAGGCCCCGATGTGAATGGCTGAGGTCCAAAATAAACCGGCATCTGAGTAATAATTTGCGAAGCATTTGCATCTCCATAATATCGCTTAAGCACGTTATATGTTTCGGTATCTTCAGACAGGGGTGCTCCCGATGCGCCTCCCTTAACATTAGGAATAAGAAGTGTGAAAGTTTCATCGATGCCATAACTCCATGCAGTAGCATAGTCTTTATCGAGTCCTGTGGTACGAATATGCTGAGCATTTGTCAGCTCTGTCTGCCCCCTGAGCGAATAAGGGGCATATTCCTGAGTAGTGATAATATTTGTGGCATTTATTCCGATAGCCAATGCAACACCGGCAAACAAAATTCCCGTGTTTTTCAAGAAAGCTACAATAGTTTTTTGAAGAATCGCATCAATTAGAAAGGCAATCCCTAAACCAATGATAACAAGACCTGTGTAATACACTATTTGCAAGTGATTGGTGAGAATTTGCAAGGCTAAGAAGAATGTCATCAACAGCATCCCATGCCATACTTTTCTATCGTATGCCAGATATACACCGGCAATTATGGGAGCTATAAAACCTATTGCAGCTGCTTTGGTAAGATGCCCTGCAGCAATAATAATGAAAAAATAGGATGAGAAACCAAAGGCCAAAGCTCCGGCTATGGCCCACCATACATCGAGCCGGAAAACCCTGAGAAGAATGTAAAAGCCCAGTAAATAATAAAACAGGAACGTTATAGGCTCACCAAAACCAAATCCCATAATTTTCTGAATCTTTGCAAACACATTATGTTCTTTTGGGGTACTTATGAGGTAAGTAGGCATACCACCAAACATACTGTTAGTCCAGCAAGTTATTTCGCCGGTTTGCTCTCTGAAATCGTTTTTCTCTTTGGCCGATGCCTGCCACACCTTCCAGTCGTGCATGTCTAATTTTTTGCCTGAAATTCGCGGTGAAAAATAAACCATCGAAACAATGAGAAATACCAATACCGCAATCAGATTTGGCAGAATAAGCTTTTTTAGATCTGTGTTCATGTATTATTCGTATTAATAAATTGAACTCTATTAATGAGAATATTCTTCCCATAAAGGCACAAAATTAGAATTTTTTATCAGTTGTCATAAAATATTAAAACACAGATATTCATTATTTTTTGAGTGCACAACATAAAGTTGTTAATAAAGAACCAATTCATGTTAAACGAACAAATTACCTTTCTATTGGTTAATTAATGAAGAATGCCATAACTTTGCATTAAGTTTAATTACTAATTTTTTTATTATTATGAAATATCCATGAGCGAATAAAAATAAGCACACCAACCGCGATGAATATT
>CAZEHA010000046.1:0-26818 GCA_964511665.1 uncultured Bacteroidales bacterium | reverse complement strand
AACGATTTCAATTAAGAATACAAAAAAGTGGTCTAAGGAATGGGGAGTAGTTTATACTGACAATTTTCGAAACATCATCAAATTATCAAATTATCATGTTATCATGTTATCACCGTATCATTGTTTTTGACAATTGATTTTGAGTATATGCCATGTCCGGCCTTCTTAAAGACGCCCGAAATCAAATATCTGTCGCATGTTGCAGTGGAAATGTCAAATTTTTCAGCAGTCTTTTTGGCTTCTGAGCGGGTGAAATTTTCGGGCAATGCATCAAACAACATCATCAATCGTTTCTGCTGAATAATGCGGTTGCTACCTTCCTTACATCCTGCAATGAGCTTTACGGCATGACCCATTAGGCACAATACGATTTCATTGGCCATTACAAAATCATTGTGATCTATTGTCATTTTTCTTTCTATTGGAATGTTTTTATCCAAAATTCTCAGCGTACTAAGAACCATAGCCATACGAAATAATATCAAGCCAAACCGTTTTACTGTTGCCAAACCTTGTTCCCCGATTTCTTTGTACAATTCACTCATTGCTCTTTTGAAAAAGTCTTTGAAATACTCCTTATCTTTTGGACTAAACTGTAATTCTATTGTAAAACGCTGCGTCAGCAAACGGTTTCTGTATTCGTATATCTTTTTTCCAAGCTCAGTAAACACGTTTTCGGCTTTGTGTTCGGTATCCTCGAACACATCTCTAAATTTTGGAACAGCCGGAAAGGAGTAAAAAGCAAATCTACTGAACAAACCATTTTCGGTATCAGGGATAAGCTTGAAAAGTTGCCCCTTTGTTCCCGTAAGTAACACAGAAACTTTGGGCTGTTCCAGCTCCAGGTATTCCCTTTTGGCTCTTCGCTGAAGACTTATTGGTTCATGATGAAACGAGCATCTCAGCACATCAGAGTAGTTACCCCAGTCTTGTGATAATGAATTTGCCAATGTATCGGCTTCGGTGCAGAATAATATTCCTTGTCCGCTATTTTCCACCAGCGACTGTACAAACGAACTGGCACTGTTGTTTGCCGGAATTAGCAACATCTGATCCATAGGTTCTGCAGGAGGCTCTTTGTCGGGAGATTTCCCCTTCTTTTTCTGTGCTGCAAACCATTCGCGTAGTTTCACCTCATATTCTTTTTTATCGTGTTTCGAGATGCTTCGCAATTCCCTGTGTATTTCCTCAGCGAGTTTTCGGGTCCATTGCAAAATGCCTTTGCCTGACCCAGCCGGAGCTTCGATAAAAGCAAATAAATGAGGATAAACAGTTCTGCGATCGTAAACACCGCAGATGTTCGGAAGGCAACCTGAAATTACGGCAAGCGAACCAAGAAGGATGATGTCTTTTTCTTTAGGGTCGTCGAATAATTCACAAGCCTGCGACAGCAACGATGGCAGATGTTTATAAATCTCCGCTTTAAATTCTTCGGATATATGTTCCACTGATTTAGGCATAACGAAAATATCCTCCTGAACGGCTGGGCTTTGTCTATTATAATCTATAAACATGATTGGTCCTTTCTGTCATTGCTTGTTTCCTCGTTTGCCAAGGGCTCAGCGTTGAATGGTAAGTTCTCGCAATTATTTTGCTCCAACCATTTCAACAAGTCCTCTCGGCTGAAATAGAGTTTTTTGCCTTGTTTTTTAAAAGCTACCTGCCTTTTTGAAGACATTCCATACAAGGTAGTAATCGAAATCCTCAAAAACTTGGCTGCTTCACTGGCATTCAAATAGTCGTCGAGGGGATGTTTGGGTTCTGCTTCGGGCTGTTTTTTCATTTCGTTAACGAGCAGTTCTTCAACCTCTTTTCGGATGATTTTCTGCAATTCTTTTTTTGATGTTAAGATGTATTTCATGGGCGTTAAATTTTTGTAACTACACAAATAAAACACCTAATTTTGAATTTTCAATGGGCTATGATTCCTTTGCATCACTTAGCATCACTTTGCTTCAAAGGTTTTTGGTTTTCTAAAAATTGCCTTAGAAATCACTTTTTGAATTGCAGAAATTTGTAAAAAATTTAACTTTTTTAACTCCCAAAAGGAATCGAACCATGAGTCCTATTTGTTTGTTAAAAATAAGTTTTGTAGCTTTGATGCGGGATTGAAAGCGAATGCAAACTGGGGAGGTTCGATTCCCCGATGAGGTTCTTTTTTTTCGTTACCATTTCGTTACCACGGTTTTTGCGTGTCGTGAATTTCTTGCACAGCAAAGGTTTTATTACAAAACATAAAGTCCCCGTCGGACTGCAAAAAAAGTCGGGTTGAAGAAATCCGGCTTTTTTTATTTTAGTGCACCTTGTTTCCTATCCCATCTGGTTGCAGCCTCTCACGTCGCTGTGGTCGAAGCGGCCGAGAATCTCAAAACTGCCATCGGGGTAAACACGACCCAAATCGGAGGTTTCGATAAAACAGCACGAGTGTATGTTGGCCAAATCGATGATGTTGATTGCTCCGCTTCCCGAATTCCTTATCTGAAACGGGTCGTTGGGGTCGCGCACCAGCACTTTCATCCATGGGGGGCAACGAAATACGCCATTCGCCTGAGAGTAGGCTTGCGACAACAATTCGGTCATACCATATTCCGAATGCACCTGCTCCACCCCAAATGCCATACGAAGCCTGTTGTGTAAATCCTCCTTCAGAATTTCGGTCTCCATAGCCTTGGTTCCTCCCGTTTCCATTACGATACCATTTTTTATTTGCACGGGGAATTCTCCTGCAAAACGCAACAAAGCACTGCTTACACCAAATAACAGATAGGCTTGCTTATTGCACTCAAGTGTTTCGACAGCGCTACGCAATGCCATATGATTGTTCATATAGTAGCCCGACTCCGGCTTGGCCGAAAGCTGTATGAAATGATTGACCATGTACACAAGCGAAGCATTGCCGCGTTCCACGTAGCCCGGTAAAAGCGCCAGAATGGCATATTCAGAAACATTTCCATAAAAATATTCAAAAGCCGCCATCGACACCTCACGGTACCACGAAGCATCAATCACGGCATGCTGCGAAATCTGACCCGTGGTTCCCGAACTTCTGAAAACAATTTCGGGTTCCGATTGCCCTGTAAGAACCCTGTGGGTTTTAAACAGCGAAACAGGCAAAAAAGCCGGATAGGGGTTTTCATCTCGCAGCGGCTTGTTTGGTTGCAACAAACAATGGTAATCGTTGTAAAGCCGGTTGTGCTGCAGCTGATACTGCAATGCACTGTGCATAAGAGTATCGAAGTCGGTACTGTTTTTAATCTGCAACAGTTTACTATAATATGTACGAAGCGGGTCTTGCATAAAAAAAGGGGCTTGCGCCCCCATATTGCGAATTAATGATGCTACTTTTTCGTAAAATTAACAAATGTATTCTCGTAAGCCAGCACATAAGTGCCTTTACTCAGCGTGCTAACGTCGATTGATTCGGCGATTCCGCTCATCAACAACTCACCGTAAATATTCAACACACGGTAAGATGCTTTGGTATTGAATAGAATTTCTGCTTTAACTCCTTTCAGTTTTGATATGGGTTTCACCGGTTCTTTATCCACTACAAATTCGAATTCTTCTGAATACTTGGTACGATACAAATGATCGGTTTGAGATACCCTGTATTTATTTTTACCGCTAACCGGACATAATTCCATTGTATAACTGTTGTTTTGCGGACCGCCTTTGCCCTGCACCTCTCCTACCTTTACCCAACGGTTCCAGCGATATTCCTCCAACACAAATGCAATTTTACTCGACTCGCCCTGAGTGGTAAACGAGAGCGTTTCGCCACTTAATTGCAAATCGATAATGCTATAGGTACTCAATGTTTTCAACACTTCGGGATTGATAATTCTGGGCGCACAATCGCTGCCATGAATAAACCTGATTTCAAGGTCTTTTCCCAACGGCAATTGCAAAGAACTCAAGCTCAAACAAAAAGCACTTGAATTGATGACATCCTGATATGAAACATCGTTGATGAATATTTCTTTCACACAATACACATCACCCGACTCGTCGAGCATAGGATTCATCACATACAGATCAATTCCCTGATAAAGGCCCTTAATCACAAGCTCTTCAGCATTTAGAACATATGTTGCTGACATTGTGAGTGTTAGGATTGTTGCGAGGATAGCTTTTTTCATGATGCGGAATATTTATTAACAAAGTTATTAACAAATATAGTATTGAGAATGGTCGTTTGCAAGTTTTTATGCAATTATTTTTACTGAAAATCGAAAAAATTCGACAATCATACACATTAGGTCGTTAATAAGTGTTCTAATATAAGAGAAAAAAATATGTTGAAATTTCTACTTTTGCATAAAATCAATATTGTATGAAAAAATTACTTTTTCTGTTTTCCTTTATAATCGCTTCCTGCATATTGACAGCACAGGAGTTTGAACCATCGGTTGATTATTATAAAAATGGCAAGAAGAAATCTGAAGGCATGATGCACCTTGGGCTTGAGATGGGGCACTGGCAATATTGGGATACTGAAGGGAAACTCATCAGGGAAACTGATTTTTTTAAAGGCCAGATGCATGGTGCCGATATATTGTACTACGGTTCGGGTCGGAAGCAAGAACTGACAAGTTTCTACAGCAATATTCGACATGGCATATATCAATCGTGGTACGAAACCGGCATACTGAAGCTGGAAGGTCATTACAGCAATGGGATAAAAGACAGTATTTGGACCACATACTATAAGTCGGCAAAAATTGAGTTGGTAATTGAATATCAAAAAGGCATACCTAAATTAATCAGTTTTTTCAACCCCGAAGGGGAACAAACCGTAAAAAACGGAAATGGGAAAATACTGCGCTACTATGAATATCCCAATAAACTATCGGAGGGATTGGTAACCGACAGTGTGGAGCATGGTGTTTGGACGTACTTTCATGAAAACGGACAGGTTAAGGAAACCGGCGAATACAACAAAGGGCAACGGGTTGGTGTTTGGAAAGAATATTACGACAACCAGCAACTGAGAAGCGAAATAACCTATGGAAGCGGTAAGTGTGTTTATTATTTCCGCGACGGCAATAAAGAAATGGAAGGCTTTTTAAAGAATGATGAACGCGAAGGAGAATGGCTTTTTTGGTATCCCGATGGTGTACTGAGAAGTAAGAACAACTATAAGGCCGGCATTCGTCATGGTTTGCAAGAGAAGTACTATAACAACGAAAAAATTGAAGCATCGATTATGTATGCCGAAGGCAAAAAGCATGGAGAAGCCCATTGGTGGCTTTTTGATGGAAAAAAAGACATTGACGGTAATTTTGAAAACGACCAGCAGCACGGATTGTGGACCTACTGGCGCAGCGACGGAAGCAAAGGAAACGAAGGAAACTACAACAACGGCGAAATGCAGGGCACTTGGACATACTGGTACGCCAACGGCGGGGTGTGGAGAATTATAAATTATGAGAACAGCCGAAAAAACGGCGATTATATTGTAAACTACGAAAACGGTCAATTATTCCGTAAAGGTCAATTCGAAAACGATGTTGAAGATGGTTTATGGGTTGAATATTATGAGAACGGAGAAAAAAGCCTCGAAGGAAAATACGATTTCGGCAACATGACTGGCCTTTGGAAAAGCTGGTACGAAAATGGCGAGCGTAAATCGTCGATTACCTACAAAAACGGATTAATCAATGGCAAAGCGGAGTATTTCTCGCCAAACGGGAAACTGCAATTAGAAGAGAATTACATTGTTACCATAAGTAAAGCAAATACAAAACTGTATGGCGAAAACCGCGAAGTTTCGCTACTACACGGACCCTATAAAACATACAATTTACGAGGGACACTACTACTCGAAGGCATCTACTCGCAAGGGAAAAAACATGGTAAATGGACATACTACAATCCTAATGGAGGAAAAATACGTCAAGAAAACTACAAAGACGACAAGCCCGAGGGCAAATGGTTGGGTTGGTACGACCATGGGGTGCAAGAGTTTGAAATGAACTACAAAAACGGGCTACTCGAAGGTCGCATGGTAATGTACGATAAACGTGGTATGGTTGAGTATGATGCCCTGTATCGCGGCAACTACGAAGTTGAAGTAAAAACCAACCAGAAAGACCCGCAACACGAAAAACCCCGCAGCGACTACAATCGCAGGTAAAAAAGTTTTGTAAAAAAAACGAGTGCGAAATCAATAAAATTTTAGCGTACCCTTTCTACGTATTCGCGGGTAACAGTGTCTATTTTAATACGGTCGCCAATGTTGATAAACAGCGGCACCATAATGGTAGCGCCGGTTTCGATAGTGGCTTGCTTCAGTGTGTTTGTTGCCGTATCGCCTTTTATTCCGGGTTCGGTATAGGTTACCGTCATCTCAACATAAGGAAGCAAATCGCAGGTAAGCACCGCTTCATTCTCAGCATGAAAAACCATTTCAACCATTTGTCCGTCGAGCATTAAATCGGCATTTTCGATAAGTTCCGGGTTCAGAGATATCTGCTCATAAGTTTCTGTGTGCATAAAATGATAACCCATATCATCTTTATACAAGAATTGATAGGGACGGCGTTCGATGCGAACCGTATTTATTTTTACGCCTGCATTAAAGGTATTGTCGATTACCCTGCCGTTTTCGAGGCTTTTCAGTTTTGTGCGCACAAACGCGCCCCCTTTGCCCGGCTTAACGTGTTGAAAATAAACTATTTGATACAATTTACCGTTGAACTCAATGGTTAATCCTCTTTTAATATCTGCAGTGGTTGCCATACACAATAATTTACATTTTCAGGCTGCAAAAATAATAAATCCACCGTAACTATACGAATTTTAGGCGAAATATGTGGTAATTATCATTTCTTGATTAACTTTGTTGTTCAGCAACCATAGTAGTATGTGTTGCGTTTTATAACATAAATTAGCGATTTATGAAAATTAGATTTCTACTGTTTTTGTTGCTGACAGCCCAGTGCTACCACGTATTTGCCGATGTGGTGTACTTTAATGTAAACCCCGATGCGGTAATTCTGCCTCAGGATCCGGAGTATTTTATCGACATGAACAACGATGGCATCAACGATTTTTCGATAACCAACAATGTAAATGCAGGTGCCAATATTTTCGAGATTATTTTTTCGAATCTGGCAACCGGGTGCGATGTTGTTAGCACAGATGCAGGCGGAGGCATTTTTAATGTTACCGTGTTAACCAACGGAACCAATGTTGGAGCAGGCAGCAGTTTCAGCGGTCAGGCAGCACCATCGCAGGCATTTTTGCGGTCAGAAACCTACACATCATGGTCGGGGCAAACCAACCGTTTTGTTGGAGTCACATTCACTGTTGGCACAAATACCTATTACGGATGGATACGAATTAGCATTTCGGCCACCAGCGTGGTAACTGTTGTTGACTGGGCCTATAACAACACCAACAACGCAACCATAGCTGCAGGAGATGTGGGCAGCGGAGGATTAATTTTGGTAGCCAACTTCACAGCCTCTTCATTTGCCATAGATGCCGGTGAATGCATCGATTTTCAGGATTTATCAACAGGGAACCCTACTTTTTGGGAATGGACATTTGACGGTGCCCAGACCCCCGGATCAAATGATCAAAACCCTTCAGGGATATGCTATTACACACCCGGAGTATACAATGTTACTCTAAATGTGCAAAACGCCACCAACACCGATACCTACACCTGTATTGATTGCATTACAGTGATTGACCAAACCACAATTCCAATCGCAAATTTTGTTGCCGATGAAGTGGTAATACCTGCAGGCGGGGTAGTTAATTTCACCAATTTATCGATTAACGGACCGTTTGATGAGTTCGCCTGGTCGTTCGAAGGAGGTCTCCCCTTTTCCTCATCAGACGAAAATCCCGAAAACATTGCCTACGCAAATCCCGGAATCTACGATGTGCAACTGGTAGTAACCGATGCAAATGGAAATCAAGACACAGAACTGAAACAAGATTATATTAAGGTTATCCCGCTTGCTTCTGAACCTCCGGTAGTGAATTTCATTGCCAATTACACAGTAATAGCTCCAGGCGAATCGGTTAATTTCAGAGATCTGACTTATGGGCATCCCTACCGATGGAACTGGACTTTTCAGGGTGCCAGTGTGGCCACCTCTACCGAGCAACATCCCCAAAATATTGTTTACAACAATCCGGGTGTTTACACCGTGAAACTGGTTGCCTGGAACAACCTGGGTATCGACAGCCTGATGCGCACCGATTACATTGTGGTATCGAATAATCCTCCCTGTACTTCCCCCCCTGTTCCCGATTTCAGAGCCAGCAACCGCCTGATAGTGGCCAGCAACAAAGTGTATTTCGAAGATTTAACCACCAACAATCCGTCGAACTGGAACTGGTATTTTGAATATGGCTACCCGAGCTATTCGAACAACAGCAACATTACCCAAGGGATTGAATATAACTTTCCGGGCATCTATGATGTTACTCTTACGGTAAACAATAACTGTGGCTCCGACTATATAACAAAAAACGATTACATATATGTGTTTACCGGTCCCGTGTCGTTCTATTGCGATACATTACGTAATTTAGCACCCAACGAACTGGTAACCACTGTTCCTGTATCGGGTTGGGGCGAAATTGCAGGCCATAACAGCCAGCGAGTAAGAACCTATGCCGATTACTTCGAAGACCATAGTTTTACACAAATAGAAGCCCTTATTGTTCCGGTGCGAACATCAACCTACGGAAGCATCAGTTCATATGTGAACTTCTATATTTGGGATGGAAGCACCCCTTATCCCGATTCGGTGCTGGCAATGAAAAAAGTTCTTATTAAAGACATCCCTGCCAATTTCTATTCTGTTATTACTTTTAATCCTCCTGTTGAGGTGAATGGTCCTTTCTTTGCCGGATTCGGAATTAATTATCCCGATTCAAATCAAGATGGCATTAGCGACGACCGATTTGTGGTAAGCGTTGCCCAACCTCGTGGCAATCAGGTTGTTTACAACAGCCTGTATATGCAAATTCTAGGTCAATGGTATTCGTGCTTGCAACGCTTTGGCTTTTCAACCTCAACCGACATCAGGCCGGTGGCATGCCTCGTGAATATTGAGGAAGTTATGACAGAAATGAAAATAAAGCTATATCCAAACCCTGCCTCCGATATCGTAAACCTCGACATGGGAGAACTCAGTTTCCAAAGGGCCTTGGTAAGTATTTTCGATATGACCGGCCGTAAACTTACTGAAATTGAACCTGAAACAGATGGATTACTTACATTGGATATTAGTAGTTATAAGAACGGTTTGTATTTTGTTCAGATAAACTTCGATGGAAAGCGGGTAACAAAGAAATTATCGATACAGCGATAGAGTTTACTTAGTGCGGATTGAGTATTTATACAACTTATCGTTGCGGCGCAATACTTCAGGAGTTTTTATCGAAAAACAATCACCTTGTTTTAGTTCATCAACAGCTATATTATCAACCCTCATCTCCTCAACAATAAACTCGACAACGCCCGTAGTTTTCCCAATAACAACAACCGACTCGCCCTTTTTAAGTGTTTCGTTTGTTTCTAATACAAACTCAGCCACTCCTTGATTTGGGAAATAATTGCGACAAACGGCCAAAAAAACTTTGCTATGAGTGGCTGCCGATCCGTAATGCATGCTCCATTCGCCAAGTCGCTGGCCCAGATAATAACCATTCCAAAAACCCCTGTTAAAAACACGCACTAATTGTTGTTCCCAATTATTGAGTTTCTCTTCGGTAAATTCATTGTTGCTCCAGGCCTCGATAGCCTCTTTATAACAACGTGTAACCGTTTTTACATATTCCGGCGAACGGGCACGGCCTTCTATCTTAAGCACACTCACTCCTGCATCGAGTATTTTATTCAAAAAATGAATGGTCTTAAGGTCTTTGGGCGACATAATATATTGGTTGTCGATTTCGAGCTGGTATCCCGTTTCGTTATCGGTAACGAGGTACGATCGACGGCAAGTCTGATAGCATGCTCCCCTGTTGGCTGAGGCATTGTATTCGTGAAGACTGAGATAGCATTTTCCGGATATAGCCATACAAAGCGCGCCATGAATAAAGAGTTCTGTTCTCACCGGCTTACCCGATGGGCCACATATATTATGCTTGATAATACTTTGGTTTATTGCGGCAACCTGTTCCAGACTTAATTCGCGAGCCAAAACCATCACATCGCACCAGCGCGAGAAAAACTTAACGGCTTGGCTGTTGCTAATGTTCAATTGGGTAGATGCATGCACTTCGAGACCCAGCCCCCGGGCATATTCCATAACGGCAACATCGCTGGCTATAACCGCACTTATTTGGTGTTTTAAGGCAAGTTGCAACAACTGCTGCATTTCGGCTGTTTCGTCATCATAAATTACTGTGTTCACCGTTAGGTATGTTCTCACATTATGATTTTTGCAGATTGCCGTAATTTCCGCCATATCATTGGGACCAAAATTTACAGCTGAACGCGAGCGCATATTGAGTTTGCCAACACCAAAATACACCGATGCAGCACCGGCCTGAATGGCGGCCATCAGACTTTCGAAAGACCCCACCGGAGCCATTAGGTCGATGCGATGTGTTGTTGCCCTCATAATCGATTTCAAAAATAATGAAAAAAGCTGCAATCCCTTAAAAAGATATGCAGCTCAATTTATATACAATTTATTTTAGTTTTTGATACGCATTCCGTAGAAGGAGCGATAAACAAACAACAAACCAACAATTAGAAATGCCACGCCAATCCAACGCGAAACATTACCCAGTCCCGAAACAATCATACCCACCGAAATCTCGGCGGCAAGCAGTCCAAACAGCGTCGAAAACTTAATAATTGGGTTTAGGGCTACCGAGGTGGTATCTTTGTAGGGGTCACCCACTGTGTCGCCCACCACCATGGCTGCATGCAGTGGGGTGTTTTTCTGTTTCATATCAACCTCTACCACCTTTTTGGCATTATCCCATGCACCTCCGGCGTTGGCCATGTATATAGCCTGAAAAAGACCAAACACAGCAATACTAATCAGGTAAGCCACAAAGAAATTTGGGTCGATAAATGCAAATGCCAGTGTTAGCGACATCAGCACAATAAAAATATTCCACATACCGCTTTGGGCATATTTGGTACAAATCAACACCACTTTTTTTGAGTCGTTTATATCGGCTTCTTCCTTGTCGAGATTAATATTCTTTTTTATGAATTCCACGGCACGATACGCACCGGTGGTTACTGCCTGCATTGAAGCTCCCGAGAACCAGTAAATCACAGCACCGCCGGCAATAAATCCAAGAATAACAGGTGCATCGGTAAGAGAAATCGCCAGAAGACCGAATTTCTTAAGAATGAGTATTATCGAGAAAATCATAGTAGTTGCACCAATAACAGCAGTACCAATCAGCACCGGTTTGGCAGTAGCTTTGAATGTGTTTCCTGCACCATCGTTTTCTTCAAGTAAATGCTTACCTTTTTCGAAATCGGGTGTAAATCCATACTCATTTTCTATTTCACTAGTAATATTATTAGCCGATTCAATACGAGATAGCTCGAACACACTCTGAGCGTTATCGGTAACAGGACCATAACTATCAACCGCGATGGTAACAGGGCCCATTCCAAGGAGACCAAATGCCACAAGACCAAACGCAAAAATAGAAGGATATGCCAAATATTGATCGAGACCCATTGTCGATACGAAATATGCTCCGAACATAAGGCCCACTATCAGTAAGCCCTTCCAGAAGGCACTAAAATTACCGGCAACCATACCCGAAAGAATATTTAATGACGCCCCACCTTCGCCTGATGCGGTAACTACTTCTTGCACATGCCGCGACTTGCTGCTCGTGAAAGCTTTTGTAAATTCGGGTATAATGGCAGCGGCAATGGTTCCAAACGATATGATGCTGGCAAGTTTCCACCACATACCGGTTTCGTGCATACCTTCGATGTTAGCCAACAGAAAATAGCTTGCCAAATAGGTGCCTGCAATTGAAATTACCGAAGTAAGCCAAACAAGATTGGTAAGCGGTGTTTCAAAATTGAAACGCATTTTTTTGCTATATTTTGCGGTTGAAAACAGATCGTTGAACATATATGCACCCACCGAAGTAAACAGCATAAGCAGCCTCATGGCAAAAATCCATACAATAAACGATGCTTGAAATTCCACATTCATTACTGCCAGCAATATAAAAGCAATTAATGCAACACCGGTTACACCGTATGTTTCAAAACCATCGGCAGTTGGGCCAACCGAGTCGCCTGCGTTGTCGCCGGTGCAATCGGCAATAACACCCGGGTTGCGCGGGTCGTCTTCCCCGATGTTAAAGACAATTTTCATTAAATCGGCACCAATATCAGCAATTTTCGTAAAAATACCACCGGCAATTCTTAATGCCGATGCCCCCAGCGATTCACCTATGGCAAAGCCTACAAAGCAAGCTCCGGCAAGTTCTCCGGGCACAAACAACAGAATGACCAACATCATAAGCAGTTCCACTGTAATTAACAACACGCCTACACTCATGCCCGCCTGTAATGGGATTTTCGAAAGCAACCAGGGCTTACCACGCAGCGAAGCAAACGAAGTTCTACTGTTGGCCAGTGTATTGATGCGAATACCAAACCACGCCACAGCATAGGAACCTGCAATACCCAACACTGTCCACAACAACACATTAAGAACGAAGCCGAAACTCGATATTTCGCCGGTGGCTACCGATTCGGGCTTAGCCAAAAATCCAAAGTAAACAGCGATAACCGAACCAATAATTGCAAACAAAATCAACAGAAACCTACCTTGTTGCAACAAATACGTTTTAGATGTTTCCCAAATAACGTTGGCAACATGCAACATCGACTTATGGGCAGGATACTTCTTTATTCTGATGAATTGGTAGAGTCCAAACAAAAAACCAAATAAAACAATCAATAAACCCCAAAGTAAAATATTGCGCCCCGAACCTAAATCGGGAACTGTAAGATCGGCCTCTCCGGCAAACAGGAATGCCGGCATCAAAAGGCTCATTAAAATTAACGGAATTCTTTTCATCATACGAGAATTGTGTTATGTTAATAATACATTGTTTTCATTATACTGTTCCCAAAATAATTTTCAAAACCCAACAATCAGGGATTTTGTTCAATGAAATTGGGGCGACAAAAATAGTTTATTGAATTAAATGTAACAAGCGAAATAGGAAAAAAACATATATATTTTATTGTCAATCAGTAAGAAAGATTATTTTTGTAGCTTGAGATTCTATTTTTTGTTTCTATTGGCTTAAGTTTCAAATGTCCTAAATCAGGCCATTGTTGCTATTCAATCGCAGTAATAATAACGAATAAACAAAAGAGGCCCGGTAAAAACTCACCAGGCCTCAACAACAAACACGCTTACTTTAATTATTGTCGCTTTGCACATAATCATAACACAATAAGTAAAAAAAAGGTTGCATTGGATGTTACATTTTTATGATTTTTTTCACAATTCTTCCTTGTTGCGACTCAACTATCATAAAATATATGCCTTCGGGCCAAGGCGACATGTCAATTTTGAAAGATGTTACATCTGAAAAATAAGTTTTCAGAGCCGTTCCATCGCTCCTGCAAACAGTAATGTGAGAGTGTACGGAGTTTTCTACAATCAATTCTCTGTTAACAGGATTTGGAAAAACGTTTACCTCCGACAAATATAAAAAATTGTTTACCGCAGTTTGAACAGTGCTAATCAGAATAATAAAATCGGCAACTCTGATATTATTGCTTTGCTCATCGATGTCAACACGCAATTCCTGAGAAATGAGACCGGCTTTTTCTACTCTCAGAAAATATGTGCCATTTCGCAAGTTTTCGAAGGCATAACTTCCATCGTTTCGGGTTAAACAAAAATCGATAAATCTTCGCTGACCGTTAAGTAGGAGAACAACAGTATTTGAGGCTCTCGATTCGGCAACTTCGCCGGAATAATCGAACCAGGGTGTGTGATAAATACCTTGTTCGTAAGAAGAATTTTCTTGATAATACACAATACCATTTATATTACCATTGCCAAAGTATACCGAATCGTTTGAGGGAAGATTTATGACTAAAGCAGTGTCGTTGGGAAAACTTACCAAACGACTATGTTGCCAATACAGCGAATCGTTTAGGTAGCCGGGCAGGTATTTGGGGTAATACACTGTGTTTACATTAAAATGTGGAATTACCTGAATAAGATACTTATTGCGAATGTCGAGTTGGGCAAAACCGAAACTCCCATTGTTTACCAGAGTTGAAGCAATGGCATTGTAACGATTATTGGTTTGCAAAAACAACAATGCCATTCCATCAGGGAGCAAATAATCGCCGGCATACACTGTTCCTGATATATCGAGAAAAGGAATAGCCTCAGGAATCATCAAGGTTCTGCATATAGTATCGAAACAACCATAAAATGATTCTAAGTACAAACACACCTCGTAATCGCCGGGTTGCTGATATACATGTATTGGATTCAACTGATGTGAGATGCTCCCGTCTCCAAAATCCCAAAGTAGGCTTGATACCTCGCCATGTGAATTATTCACAAACCGATAGCAGCCGGTTATATGGTGATAGCTTGCACTGTCGATGATGAAGGAAGCCAGACAATTGTTGTTGTAACCAATAGTATAGCAATTGCTGGCATAACAGCCGCCGGCATCGGTTACAGTTGCACAATAGCTTCCGGGTTCCAAATTAGAGATATAGGAGTTCATGCTGCCATTACTCCATTGTATGCTATACACGCTGCTAGCATCCTGAGGTGTAACCCATAACCACCCGTTATTGTAATCGGGCTGGGTTGCATTGTTGCTCTGCACAAGCAATGGAATACTACAAAATTCATTATAGCTTTGAATGCCGACCACTACCTCACGTTGCTTAATATTAACACACGACGCAGGGGTAAGAACGGTAAGATAAACCTGATAGCGACCCGGATGTTGGTAAACATGCTCGGGGTTTACCTGTGACGACACATTTCCATCGCCAAAATCCCAATAATACTGAATAACTTCGCCATCAGAAATCGATAAGTTATTGAATATGACACTGTTTGACTGCAAACCTAAGCTAAAACTGAAATCGGCCGAACAATATGACCAAGCCAACTTACTGAGAAGGAGAACGGGCAATATGAAAATGAATTTTTTCATGGCAGCTAAATGCGAACACTTAATCCAATCCTAAGTCCATAGCGCATATTATATCGGTTCAGTGCAACATCTTTGCTAAATGCGGGGGTCAGCGAGCGTGTCACCCAAGGCTCGGCCATAATTCCCACATTGTGCGAAAAATAATATCTCAGGTTACAACCGGCATACCAACTGAATTGAACCGAACGCAATGGATGTAAATTGCTCATTTCAAGCGATAAACCCGTGTCGGTTGGATAATAGCCCGATGCTCGTGTAAAAAAGCCGGTTAGCAGCCCTGTTTGCGGAGTAATATACCAATTTCGGTGCTGAAATGTATAGCCTGCTATAATGGGGATTTCAAAATACGCATATTCAGCATTTCGTTGGTTGATTTCTCGTTTCGTAACTGTATCAGCAAGCACAGTCATAATGGTATCGGAGTATGAAAAATAGACCGAATCGACAAAGGCAAAATAGACAGTGTCGCCCTGCAGCCACGAGTTCAAATCGAGAATCCAGGAGGTGTCGCGCTGCCATCCTTCAAACTGACGAATGTAGTGTTCTATTGAATATTGAACAATGCTGGTGCTTGATTCTTGGGTATAGGTTTCGCGATAATTGGTGTATGCTAAACCACTTACAGCCCTGAAGTGTCGATGCTGAAACGCAACATGAAGACCTGATGAACCTGTGTTAACAATATTATACTCCACCGGGTTATCGCGCAAGTTGACGGCCATTTCTTCGTTTTGTGAAAACAAATGAGTTCGCCCTGAAACCACCGACCAAAAGGGTTCGTAGCTAAAATATTGGCCGGCAACTACAATGGGTTCGCCCCGGGAATCGTAACCCAGAGTATCGGGAACAATGGGCTGATGCAACTGCATAAAGCTACCAAAAGCCAGTCGCTCGAAATCGTACGGTTCCGGCTTAAACTTTAATTTTTGTTGAAAGGAAGATATGGGTAAACGCTGTATAAATATCGGGCTTTCGGTTGACAATTCGCTGATTTTGGGTGACGACTCTGCAACAGGGATATTAGAGTCGGGCATTAAGTCTACCTGCCTACCCGGTAATACATCACTATCGGCAATAGCATTTTCGGCATTGTCAACCTGATTGTGATTGTCTGAATACAAGACTGTCTGTTTATTGGTCGCTGCGTCAATATTGCCTCTATAAACTACTCCCGTTGCAACAGCGGTTTGTTGTTGGTACCTATCAATCTGATGAAATGCTTCACGAAAATCGATATCAGTCTCCACAATTCTTTTGTTCAATGCAATGGGAGTATGTATATATTGACCGGTTTTATTGTTTAATACTGTAAAGGCGGCCAATCCCAGGCCACCAACCAACATAGCTGCTCCCAAATAATACACATTGAATGTATAAGGGTTAAAATATAAAAAGCGGAACCATATCAAACGGGCATTTACAGCTGCCCAAATGGAAGCCGACGGAGCATGATGAAAACCGGAAAGACTTTGCTGACACAAATATTTTACTTTGGCAGGCAACACCATTTTCTGTACCTTGAACCAAACCTTAGATGAGGGTTTTTGGTGAAACTCTCCCAAAGAATCCTTGAATAAATTTTCGATATGTTTGTTACTACTCATAAATTGCTGCTTTCTTTTCGGAACTCAGGGCAATCAGTTTTTCCTGAAGAAACATTCTGGCCCTGTAGTATTGCGACTTAGATGTTCCAGGATCGATTCCCAACATTTCCGAAATTTCTTTGTGCTTCAGACCTTCGATAGCATGCAGGTTAAACACCAGACGATATCCATCGGGCAGGCTGTTGATGGCCCAAAGCAGTTCGTCTCTTGTAAAATCGCTTCTCATATCGGCAGATGCATTTTCATCTTCTTTCAATTCGGCAAGCTCGTCGTAATCTTTATGAAACAAATGTTTATTGTTTCGGCGGTAGAACGATAAAGCCGTGTTTATCACTATTGTGCGCATCCAGCCTTCGAACGATCCTATTTCAACATACGACTGAATGTTCGTAAATATGCGTACAAAAGCATCCTGCAAAATATCCTCTGCATCGTGCCGGTTTCTGCCATATCGCATAGCAACACCCATCAGCATAGGGGCATATATGTCGTACAACGACTTCTGCGCCCGTTTCTCCATGCGTCGGCAGCCGGCAATAATTTCAAGCAGGTTTGTCATTCTGTGCACATCTATGACTCAATTAACAGAAAAAAGGTTGCATCGCTCTTTGGCAAAGATACAATTTTGTTTTACGATAATTGTTTTGTTACTTTGAATGTATTGAACCAAAAACTGATTATCGATGGATGTTTTAGCATGGGCCGAGTTAAAGCTGGAGATAACAAGCTGTGAACGTTGCAGCTTATCGCTAACGAGAAAAAATACGGTATTTGGCATGGGGAACCCGGGTGCAGGTGTTCTGATTATTGGTGAAGGGCCGGGGCAGCAGGAAGATGAGCAAGGGCTTCCTTTTGTGGGCAAGTCGGGGCAACTTCTCGACAAAATACTGGCAGCATGTGGATTCAACCGCCAAGAACATGTTTTTATATCCAATATTGTGAAATGTCGCCCACCCGATAACCGCGACCCAAAACCCGAAGAACGTCAGGCCTGCATCGGATATTTGATGCGTCAAATAGAGTTGATGCAACCTAAAATAATAATACTACTGGGGCGCACAGCCCTGCAGGGTTTGATTGACCCATCGCTAAGCATCACAAAACTTCGTGGAAACTGGATGATGTGGAACGGTATTCATGTAATGCCAACCTATCACCCATCGGCTCTGTTGCGAAACCCAAATCTAAAAAAGGATGCTTGGAACGATTTTAAGATGATCATCGAAAAATATATTGAACTTATCGATTGCCAATTTACCGCACCTGTTCAAAACCATTAAACAATAACGCATTTAAGTAGTGTGACGCATAGTAATTCAACAATTACCAGTGGCTTATCAGTCTTTTATTATCGAAAAAAACGTTTTCTCGAAACCTTGTAATGGATCAGGGGCCGGCGACATTAACAATAAGCCATTGGGTTCAACCAAAAAATATGAAGGAAAGGCTTTTACTTTATAAAAATCGACTACTTGCATATCGCCACCGGTGAATAAAAAATCCCACGAGTAAGCCTTTTTTTCGATATAGAGCTTTGCTTTTAGCACATCGGAATCGGTAACAATGCTGACAATTTTGAAGTATTGATTGTGTTTGTGGAAAAGTGTTTGCAACAGTTCCAGTTGCTGTTGACACGGATAGGCCTGTGTATTGATAAAATTCAAATACACAAATTGATTGCGATACGAAGCCAGTTTCACCGTATCGCCATTTTTATCGGGAAGAGCAAAAGGTGGAGCCACTGTTCCGGCTGTCATACTCAGCACTTTGTCGGCAATGTTCTGCCCTATAATTTTGTGTTCGGGATATTGTGTAACAATACACAGCGAATCGAGTGTTAGCAATAAAGGAGCCCATGCATAGTTTACATTGTAAAAAGCATCGTGAATTCCCTTTAGAATAACCAATTCGCGGAACTGATTGCTTTTTAGTTCCATCATCACCGAAAACAACTTTTTAATATTACTGATGCTGTGACCATAGTGTACTTCGTAAAACAGTCGGGCACCAAGCATTTCGCCAAGCACAGGGTCGCTAAGCAGGTTGTCGAAAAAGTTCTTATACAATTCATTAAACAATTCCATATAGGCCGGGCAATCGTACATCACCGAGTCGTGGGTGTAGTTTCTGAAGGCAATTTCGGGGCGGTTACGTTGATAAGCAATATATCGCAAGCCGGCATATTTATATTTTCGATAGGCCTTAAACCACTTATTGGCATCATACGAAAAATGAGCATCAATTTCATTTATAAAAGTATCGACATCTGAACCAGAGCCCATGGTATATAATTCGAACAACGATTCATCAACATATTGATTGTACCAATAGTCAAAATCGAGAACGAGATAATTCAGGTCTGTTTTTTTCATGCCTTTTATTCCGATATGCACAGGCAAAGGCGCAAAATATGGATTTAATTCTTGTGCCGGAGTTTTATCGAGCCGTTCGGGTATTAGAATATCGTAATTAGAACCGGGTTCAATATAAAAATACATATGATAAACACCTGTTTCCGAAAAAACATAGCTTACGTGCTTCACATCACACTGCACCGAAAATCTTCCATCGCTGCCCACTGTAAACCGAAACAACTCCTTTTTCAACAAACTAATGCGATCGGAGTACGTATAAAAAACCAGCTCGTTGCCTTCGTAACCCTTGGCAGTCCCTTCGATACGATTCATTCCCTCGGCCGAAGACAGGCCTATCATCAACACAAACCCCAATATGAATACATTCTTCATCATGTGTAGTATTATAATACATTAACACCCAAACCCTGCTGTTTATTTCGCAACCCGCAACAATTTTAGCCACGAAAACATCTCGTAATATTCGGGCTTTCTTTGTATGTTTGCAACAAAAATAAAAACATTGAGAACAAAAACTCACATTTTTTATTACCTTTTTCTGTTGTTGCTCATCATATCGTGTGCCAAAATGGGCAGCCTGGGTGGCGGGCCTATCGACAGGGAAGGTCCAATAGTATTGGAATGCATACCGGCCAATGGCTCGATAAACTTCAACGCGCACAAAATCGAAATCAGGTTCAACGAATATATAAGCCTGAAAGACATCAGTAATCAACTTATTGTTTCTCCCCCCATAAATCCAAAGCCTGAGGTGAGCGTTTCGGGTAAAAAAGTAGTTATTAAACTAAAACCCGAGAGTTTGTTGCCCAACAAAACCTATCAACTGAATTTTGGGAACGCCATTGTTGATGTGAACGAGGGCAATCAGTTAAACGGTTTTGTGTTTAGTTTTTCCACCGGCGACCATATCGACTCGCTGCAAGTAAGTGGCACCCTTGTTGATGCCCTCAGTCTGAAACCGGTCGAAGGAGCAGTGGTGTCGCTGTATAACAGCCACGAAGCAAATTTGTTTCGATCAGAATTGCCGCAATACCTCAGCATTACCAACAAAGATGGTAAGTTCTCGCTGAATAATTTGGCACAAGGAAGTTATTCGATATTTGCACTGAAAGATGCCAACTATAATTACTATTTCGATCAGCCATCGGAGCCGCTTGCTTTTTACGATAGCCTGATACAGCCCGGTGTTAACATAATAGCCGACAGTGCAAGAAGTGTAACTCAATATTTTCCCACCGATGTTCGCTTGCACCTTTTTACCGAAGACCATAAAAAGCAATACATTACCAATGTTGAACGCAGCGAACCCCAATATATGAGATTGGTATTCAACCTGCCCAATCGCATAACACCTGAATACAGTATTGATAATTATGGAGATTATCTGTCGCAGCTCAGCGAAAATGCCGATACCCTTACTATCTGGCTGCTCAATGAAAACGACATACTTCGCGACACCGTGAGTGTTTTTGTTAAATATTACGAAAGCTACCGGCACGATAGTATAGTGTACGACACACTTATTGCTGTTAAAAAAACGACTGCTTCATTATTGCCTTTCACAAAATCATCGCAAAAGCAAAAAGAACTGTATGAACCATATGCCATTCGGTTTTCGCATCCCATTGCCGGCATCGAAACCGGCAAAATCGGTTTGTTCGAAGACAAGAACTACAACGACAGCATTGTGTTTGAAATGCAAATCTCTAATAACCCTTGTGTGGTGCTGTTAACGGCCGATATCGACGGGGGCACGGCCTGCAGGCTGATAGCCGAAGAAGGTGCTTTCACCGATTACTATGGCCGCAGCACTATGACCGACAGTATTCCATTTACTGTACGGCGCTTAAGCGATTATGGCAGTTTAATACTGATACTAACAGGTAGCGATGAACCCGCCTTTGCCGAATTACTGCAACAAGACAAGGTTAAATACAAATCGTTAATTACCAACAACCGCATCGAGTTCATGAATATTATTGCCGGGCGTTACAGCATACGCATCACACATGATGTAAACAACAACGGCTACTGGGATACGGGCAATCTCGATGCTTTGCAACAACCCGAACCGGTGTTCTATTACACAGGCGAATACGAAATTCGCAGCAATTGGCAACACGAGCTGGAATGGGCAGTTCCTTTCGATAGTGGTAATAAATAATGAAAAAAGTACTCATCATAAGCTATTATTGGCCTCCTGCCGGAGGTATCGGGGTACATCGCTGCCTGAAATTCGCCAAATATCTACCTTTATATGGATGGCAACCGGTGGTGTATGCACCTTCAAATGCCCGCTACGAATATACCGATGAAACCAATTTCAGGCATATAAATCCCGATCTCGAAGTTATCAAAGCACCAATAATAGAGCCATTTGGAGCCTTCCGACTGCTGAGCGGGCGCAAAAAAGCCGAAACCACCAACCCGGTATATGTGCGCGATCGCAAGCGCAGCCTCATCGACAAAGTCGGTATTTGGATACGGGGCAATTTGTTTGTGCCCGATGCACGCATGCTGTGGATAAGGCCTTCGGTAAAGCGACTAAAAAAATACTGCCAAGAGAATCAAATTGATGCACTGCTCACCGACGGCCCTCCGCACACCAACACAGTGATAGCACTAAGACTCTCGCAGGCGCTGGGCATACCTTGGTTAGCCGATTTTCAGGACCCTTGGACACAGGTCGATTACTACAATATGTTGTATATTGGCAAATGCGCCGACCGCAAACACAAGCGCCTGGAGCAGGAAAGCTTTTGTACTGCAAAAAAAATTACCATTGCCAGCCCCACATGGGCACGCGATTTAGAATCAATAGGGGCAAAAAATGTTGATCCTATATACTGGGGTTACGACGACGACGATTTTCCGGAGAAAGAAATACCATACAGCGAATATTTCAGCATTGTTCATGCAGGCCAGTTGGGTTACGATCGTTTTCCGGAAACTTTTCTAAAAGTGCTTGCCGACTTGTGCAACGAGAACCCTGTTTTCCGCCAAAAAATGCGCTTAGAACTAGCCGGAACCGTTGATTACAGCATCGCAAAACGCATTGTTGATTTAGGCTTGCAAGCCAATTACATTGCTCATGGAAAAATGAGTTTCCCCGATGCCATAACCCTTACGCTTCAAGCTCATGTATTATTGCTACCCCTTAACATAGCCGATAATGCCAAAGGGCGCATTCCCGGCAAGCTCTTCGAAAACATGAAAGCGCGACGACCCATTCTTTGCCTGGGTCCCGACGGTAGCGACAGCAGTAACATTGTTGCCGAAACTCTTTCGGGGAAAAGCTATGAATACAATAACTACGAAGGCATTAAGACCTATATTAGCGAATTGTTCGAAAAATACTTGAAAGCCGAAAACACTCTTCCCAACTACGATATTAGCACCTATTCGGTTAAAAATCAGGTAAAACGCCTTGCCTCATTTCTCAATCAAATAACACACTAAAAAACCAAAGCCTATGAAATCGTACCGCCCTGCATTTGCTATTGTAACGGTATTGTTTTTTATGTGGGGATTTATTACCTGCATGAACGACATTCTTATTCCTTTTGTTAAGGCAGTTTTTGAACTTTCACGGGCACAAAGCATGCTAATACAGATGGCATTTTTCAGTGCATATTTCTTTGGCTCTCTCATATATTTTATTGTTTCAACAACCAGCGGCGATCCGATACAGAAAATCGGATATAAAAATGGGATTGTTGCCGGCTTGATTATTTCGGCCCTTGGAACAGGCATGCTCTACCCGGCGGCCGGATTGCGTATTTATGAGTTGTTTCTGGCAGCGCTCTTTGTGTTAGGGCTGGGCTTTACCCTATTGCAAATTGCAGCCAATCCATACGTGGCCATTCTTGGTGACGAGAAATCAGCATCGGGCCGCCTCAATCTTGCGCAAGGATTCAATTCCTTTGGAACAACAATAGCACCCATCGTTGGCGGGTACCTTGTTTTTCATCTCTTTGCAGGGAAAGGTCTTGCATTACTAAATGCCGAGGGAAACCCCATAAGCCTTGCCGACGGAAGCACGGTATCGGCTATGGGAGTGCAAATTCCGTATTTGTTTTTCACCTTAATATTTGTGGTGATTGCTCTTGTTTTCATTTTCATAAAATTACCTCAGTTTTCTGACAGCACTCATGTGGAAAAAGGCCTGGGAGCATTGCGCCATCGTCATCTGCTTTTTGGGATGTTTGCTATTTTCTTTTATGTGGGTGGTGAGGTAAGCGTGGGAAGTATCATGATTAATTATCTGCACGAGCTGAAAGGCATGGCCGAAATGGAAGCCAAATCGTATTTGGCACTTTACTGGGGAGGTTTGATGATAGGCCGTTTTATGGGTGCCTATGCTTTCGCGAAAGACAAAATCACAGTATCGACGCTGGCAACTATGCTGGCAATAGCCACTCTAGGCTTTGCGTTGATTTACACTGCAATTTTTCTCGAAAGCGGGAAACCCCTTTCGCTTTTTTTACCCTACTTTGGCTACTTGCTGCTCAACCTTATTGCTTTCGGCTTGGGAAGAAGCAAACCCGGCCTAACGCTAAGCATCTTTGCCGCGATAGCCGGCATATTACTTATTATAAGTATGTTTTCGCACTCTAGTCTGGCCATGTGGAGCATTCTCGGTATTGGCCTGTTCAACTCTATTATGTGGTCGAACATTTTTACCCTTGCCATTAAAGGACTGGGTAAATATACCAGTCAGGGCTCGTCGCTACTGGTAATGATGATACTGGGTGGTGCTATACTCCCTTGGCTTACCGGACTTGTTGCCGACTCGATTGGGGGTTATCAGCAAGCCTTATTTGTGCCACTCGTGGCATACATATATTTGATGTGGTTCGGAGTAAGGGGAAGCAGGCAACACACACCAGAAAAATTGGTAAAACTGTAAAGCACTTACAAATAAAAACGTAACAATATGGATAACACAACATATACCGCCGGCATCGATATTGGCGGCACCGGAACAAAACTCGGTTTGGTCAACAGCAATGGCAACATAGTAGCTCAAAGCTCGTTGCGCACCGATGCCTTTGCATCGCCCGAAGATTTTGTTACTGCAGTGTGGAACGAAACAAAAAGAATAGCCGAAGGTAAACCCATCTCGGGGCTTGGAATTGGTGCCCCCAATGGCAATTACTACAACGGCTGCATCGAAAATGCTCCCAATTTACCCTGGAAAGGGCGCATTGAGCTATCGCGTCTGTTTAGCGAACAAAGCGGGCTTAATGCCATTGTTACCAACGATGCCAATGCCGCGGCTCTGGGCGAAATGATGTTTGGCGGGGCCAAAGGTCTCGAGCATTTTATTTATATTACTCTGGGCACCGGTGTTGGTTCGGGCATAGTGTCGGGGGGGGAGATGATTTACGGACACGATGGAATGGCCGGAGAATTGGGTCACAGCATTACAATACCACATGGTCGCCTTTGCGGATGCGGACGCCATGGTTGCCTCGAAATGTATGCCTCGGTGCGGGGTATTGTTATTACCATGAAAGAACTACTGGGCGAAAACCCGGGTGTTTCGATGTTAGAAACTCAGGAACATTTACAATCGAAACATATTTACGAGGCGGCTGTAGCCGGCGACAAACTGGCACTGAAAGCGTTCGATATTACCGCCAATATATTGGCGATGGCACTCGCCAATGCCGTGGCTTTTTCGAGCCCCTCGCATATTTTTATATTTGGCGGGTTGGCCAATTCGGGCAACATATTGATGCTGCCTTTGAAACAATACTTCGAAGAACACTTGCTGAACGTGTATAAAAACAAAGTGAAAATCGAACGATCGCAATTGCCCCACAGCGATGCTGCCATTTTGGGAGCAGCAGCGCTGGCTCTGAACGAAAAACGGTAAACGGTTTTAAGGCCTAATTGGCTGATAGTAAAATCACTGCAACTTAGCTCAACTTCCGGATTATTTTGAAAGCTAATTCTTAGAATAATAAAGTATAATGACATAACGAGGAAGACAGAATACAGTATACAGAAGACAGGAGTCAGAATTCAGAAGACAGAAGGGGCGACCGGCAATTGAACAACATTCTCCTCGGTCTGGCATATTCAATTTTTCTCGAAAACAGCAGATTTCTCTCTCCGAACGAAAAACCCCTTCTGTATTCTGTTTCGTGTATTCCCCAATTTGTAATCGTACTACTGAAAACTTCATAATGAACAATGCAAAAGCTCGCTCCGAGTGCCTCGGATCTGCTTTGTATCAAAAAACTTAACATGGGTTGAATCTCTTACTATTTCGTTGTTCCATTACATCAACTATACAAATGTGACAAAACTCATAAAAATAAATTTGCTTTTGACTGTTTACTTTTGTACATTGCAAAGCCATTAGTATGAATTTTTGCTTATTTGCTGACAAGGGGGGGGCTGTAGGTATATATTTTGATATTTTTGGCAATAGAATGAAACAGAGCTTTTAAATGAACACTGCCACTACAATACTGCCAAGTTATACAAAACTTGAAATGCAATTTTTCAAGCCCGCGTTGCTTCAAATTGCATACACGCTTTGTGAAGTCATATCAATTCTTAAGTTTTTTTCGTTTGTAAATATCTTGAACATTAAACCATAAAAGACATGAAACACCTGAATTTAATCGTACTTATTGCAATTAACTGCATCACCACAAACGCTTTTTGCCAGCAAAGCATTGTGTTCGATAAGCAATATTGCTTCGATAACCAGGGCAGCTACTTGAAAGATTTTAAACAAACCCCCGACGGGGGATATATATGTGCTGGAGCAATCGGGTTTACCATGTTCGATGAAAGGTTTTTGTTGTTTAAAACAGATTCACTGGGGAATCTCGAATGGTATAAATATCAGGTCACCCCTTCTGTTCGTTGTGATTTGTGGGCTGTTGATATTACCAAGTCTGGGAATTATGTAGGCATTGGCATATCACAGGATAACCCCGACTGGCATAAAAGCGGGGCCATAGTAATGTACAATAGTCTTGGAGATACGCTCTGGTCGAGGCAATACGCGTTTCATTACGATATGGGACAATTATCTACTGTAAGGTTATACGACGGCTTATTCACTGAAGATAATTGCATAGTTGCTGTTGGAGGGGTTGCAGACAGTTCGTTCGCCAATCCGCTGGTAGTAAAAACCGATATGAACGGCGATACGCTCTGGACCTGGAGGCTGCATAAAATACAAAACACCATTGTGCTCGAATCGGTGGCCGAAACCGCCGATGGCGATTACGTGGCCGTGGGCCGGGCTGTTCAGCCAATACTTGAAGATACGATATATACAAATGGCTACGCTCCACAACGTGGTTTTATTGTTAAGCTAAACCAGGATGGAGAGTTAATTTATTTAAAAGAATGGACAGATGTTGATTATAATACATTCAAAGACATTTCTGTTAGTTGCGATGGAAATTTGGTAATCGTCGGGACATATATTATTTATGAACCGGACGTATCCTCTCATGTTCTTTTGGTAAAAACAGATGAAAATGGTAACACATCGTTTTACCAGCAAATAACTTACGGAAGATTCGATAGTGGCATGTGTGTAACCAGCGATATAAACAATAATATATTTCTTTTCATTATTGACCGACAAAAACTCAATATTTGTCGAATCTGTTTTCATCTTATTAA
>CAZEHA010000045.1:2639-27772 GCA_964511665.1 uncultured Bacteroidales bacterium | reverse complement strand
ACAAGTAAGCTTAAAGATGTTGCACTTTTTTATTAATACCGGCATAAAAGATACTGCATATTATTGGAACGAATTGCATAAGTGCATGCAGGTATATTGTCAATTGAAAAAGATTTGCCCTACATTAGATTCCTTAAATATTGGCGGCGGGTTTCCCGTAAAAAACAATCTGGCTTACGATTACGAATACGAATACATGGCCGAAGAAATTGTTAATCAAATAAAACTGGCCTGCGAAGAAAACGATGTTGAGGAACCTGATATTTATACTGAATTTGGAACATTTACTGTGGGCGAGAGTGGAGGGGCAATATACTCTATTGTAAACCAAAAACAGCAGAACGATCGCGAAAAGTGGAATATGATCGACAGTTCATTTATTACAACTTTACCCGATACCTGGGCTACCAGTAAGCGTTTTTTAATGTTACCCATCAATAACTGGGAGAAATCGTACGAACGTGTGTTTTTGGGGGGATTAACCTGCGACAGCGACGATTACTACAATTCTGAACAACATGTAAATGCAATCTACCTTCCCGAATACGACCAAAACGAACCGTTGTATATTGGTTTCTTCAATATTGGAGCCTATCAGGAATCGATTGGTGGTTTTGGTGGCTTGCAGCACTGTCTGATTCCGGCACCAAAGCATGTAATCATCAACAAAGATGAAGAGGGTAAAATTACCACACGTATGTTTTCGAAAGAGCAAAGCTATAAGTCGATGTTACGTATTTTGGGGTACAATTATTCGTAAACGGGTTGCTCAGTTGGTAAATAATCGTGATATTTGCCGCAAAAAGAGCCCAAATGAAAAGAACCTTTGCCGGAATACCCGAAGAATATGCCAGCTACCACACTGCTTCGGCTGTGGTTTTGCCGGTGGCTTACGATGGCACTTCTACATGGATAAAAGGATCGGATAAAGGCCCGGAGGCCTTGCTTCATGCTGCCGAAAACATGGAGCTTTTCGATATCGAAACCGGCACAGAAGTGTATCGACAAGGAATCTATTTGTTCGATGAATTATCGGGCTTTTCGTCGCCCGAGCAAATGACCGAGGCCGTGTATGCGGTTGCCAAAGAGCAAATGCAAGCAGGTAAGTTGTTTAGCATGATTGGAGGCGAGCATTCGGTAAGCATTGGCGCGCTAAGGGCAGCTATCGATGTTTATGGCGAAATCACTGTGTTGCAACTCGATGCCCATGCCGATTTGCGCCCCGAATACAACGGTTCAGCATGTAATCATGCATGTGCAGTACACGAAGCCTCAAAACGTACTCAGCTAATTCAGGTTGGTATTCGCAGTATGGATATTTCGGAAGTGGAACACATGAAACGCGAAAACGTATTTTTTGCCCACGAAATTATCAACAATCAAACTTGGATTGATGAGGTTTGCGCTAAGCTAAAACCCGTAGTATATATAACAATTGATCTGGATGCCTTCGACCCTTCAATACTGCCATCTACCGGAACTACCGAACCGGGTGGGCTGATGTATTACGAAACATTGCAACTGTTGAAAAAAGTTATCGGGAGTTCTAAAGTAGTCGGATTCGATGTAGTAGAGTTGTGTCCCAATCCGGTAGAAAAATCGTCCGATTTTTTAGCAGCCAAGCTTTTTTACAAAATTTTAAGTTATATCTATCAATAAAAATATTATGCAATACAAAACCATTACCAGTTTTATCGAAGAGCATTACCGGCATTTTAATGCTGCAGTAATTCCCGATGCTGCCAAAGCATACGAAAAATTAATTACCGATAACGGAAAAATGATGATTACCCTTGCAGGAGCAATGAGCACTGCTGAATTGGGGCGTTCGCTTGCTGAAATGATTCGTGCCGAAAAAGTACATATTATCTCTTGTACCGGTGCCAATCTCGAGGAGGATGTGTTTAATTTGGTGGCTCATAACCACTACGAAAGGGTGCCGCATTACCGCGACCTGTCGCCTGCCGACGAGCAGGACTTGTACGAAAAAGGCATGAATCGTGTTACCGATACCTGCATACCCGAAGATGTGGCCTTCCGTAAAATAGAAGCCAAAATGCTGGCCGTTTGGAAAGAGGCAAAACAAAAAGGCGAACGATATTTTCCTCATGAATTCATGTATAAACTGCTGTTGTCGGGTGTGCTCGAGCACGAATACCAAATCGACGAAAAAAACTCATGGTTACTGGCTGCTGCCCGTAAGAACCTGCCCATGGTAGTGCCGGGCTGGGAAGACAGCACCATGGGTAACATGTTTGCGGCTGCTGTAATTCGTGGCGATATCGATGTAAGCATCCTGAAAACAGGTATTGAATATATGGTATATTTAGCCGATTGGTATAGAAATAATGCATCCGATGGTGTTGGTTTCTTCCAGATAGGAGGAGGTATTGCCGGTGATTTTCCCATTTGTGTGGTACCCATGATGATTCAGGATTTGGAATGGGACGAAACCCCGTTTTGGGCTTACTTCTGCCAAATAAGCGACTCAACCACCAGCTACGGATCGTATTCGGGCGCTGTTCCCAACGAAAAAATTACCTGGGGCAAACTGGCTCCCGAAACACCCAAATTTGTGATAGAATCGGATGCTACCATTGTGGCACCGCTTATATTTGCTCATATTCTGGGATGGTAGTTCTAGGCTTTTTGTAATCTTTTGCTGTATTTATGGATGCAGCAATAACGTAATCAGTTTTTCTTCGCTTATTCATAACCCGAAACCATTGGGCATCCTGACAATTTTCGAGGTATTGGTTTCGTTTAATATTATACCTATTTTTGATATACTTTGTTCAACCAAATTGCTTTGTCATGAAAAAGATGCTAAAACTAACTGTTTGTTTACTAATGTTCAGTGTTTCGTGTGAATGGATTTATGGTCAGACCTGGCATGATGCCGACCAAAAACGTAAAGAACTTCAGCAACAAAACGACTATGCAGGGGCAATACAATATGGTGAACAAGCACTCAAGGCAGCATCTAAAAATCCGGGCAAAACCGATACAGTGTATCCCTATTTACTGAATGCCATGTTAGAATTGAACTATTTTCTCGGAAAATATGATAAAGCACTCGGTTATGGTAATAAAGAATTACAATGGAGAAAGAAATACAGTAGTAAAACTGAAACTGCTTACATGGGTTGCCTGATTGATTTAGCCTATGTATATGTAAAACTGAAAAAAAACCTTGAAGCAGAAGCCTTGATTGAAGAATGCATTGATATTGCTCAAGTATTCGATGAAAAATCAAACGATCGTGCCGGTGCTTATCACCGCGCGGGTGTTGTATACCGGCTTACCGGTAATTTCGAAAAAGCAGAGCATTTTATGTTGGCGGCCGTTGAATTGCGTGCCGAGTTGTTTGGCGAGGAGCATTACGACTATGCCAACTCGTGCAATAGTTTAGCCGTGCTTTATATAACTACCGGTGACGCACAAAAACTACTGCAGGCCGAAACTTTGTTGCTTCGGGCAATTGGTGTTTTCGAAAAACATGGTTCTGGCTATAGGCAAAACTATGTAACAGCAGTTAAGAACATCGCCTTTTTATATTCTAATTCCGATTTAAAGTACACCCGCAGCAAGTTGGCATCGATATGGGAATTGTTTTACGAAGCTAAAGGTATTGGTATTGCTTCGGCAAAAAACAAACTGGCCGATGCCTATATGAGTATTTCTGATTACGATTTTAAGCCATATTCTGAACAACTACTTCACGAAGCCATACATATTACCGATTCGCTCGAAGGGCAAATCAATCAGGTTTATGTGGAGTCGTGCTATTTGATGGCAAAACTGTATCGTCTTCATAATATGATGTCGGAATCGTTCGAATGGTGCACACGTGCTATCGGTGTAATCGAAAACAATGCAATTGTTCGGCCTGCAGTAACAAGCGACTTGTATGAGCTTGCTGCCGAATTGTATTTCGAAAGAAATAATTTTGCGATGGCCGGCAGCTATTATTTGAGATCGGAGGGGCATTATGTTAGCTTTAAGCCCGACGATTGCAACAGCCTGTTGCAACTGTGCCAACAGCTGAGCTCTCACTATAAACAACAGCCATATAAAACGGCACGATATTTTTACGACTTATTAATTGCCGGCTTATACCTGCACGATGCACATTACTATTACACCGCAACAGGTAGCAGAATATCTGCTTACCTCGATGCCAACAAGTATCTGCGCAAGAGTTTCTCAACTGTCCGATACCTGATGCAGCAACAGAAACACTATACCGAATTCAATAAGCCCGACGAAATCGTAGAGACCTATCTTACATTGATACAAGCATCTTTCGATTCTGTTGCAAGCTTGCATCAGCAAACCGAAAATACATCATCATTAGCAGAATGCTATGTGAGTCAGTCCGAATTCTATAAACAAATCGATTCACTTTCGCTCGCCTATTCAACATTGTATAAGGCCATTGACGAGTATTCTAAAATTCAGGACCACCTTAGACTATCAGATTTGTACTTCTATTTGTTTAACATTAATGAGACCGATAATATCGAAGAAATGCAAATGAAATATTTGCAACTGTGCGAACACCATATCGATTCTGCTATCAACTCTTATTACGATACCGATGGCTATTATACACGACTTGCTTCTGTGTACAGCAATAGTGGTTATCTGGCCGAAGCTGTGCGTATAAGCGAAAAACTGGGAATAAGGCTGTTTGATGAACTATGGGCTTATCATTTCATTGACAAATGTTTGGGCTTCGATTACGAAAACGAAAACGAAAGCATGACGGTATTGGCTGATGAATGTTTACAGGATATGTACAACAACAAGGCTCAACAATCTGACTCGGCAGCTTTTTACAACTTGTTGGGTTTGACTCTGATAAACGAGGGCTACGAAGGCAAAGGCTACGAATTGTTGAGAAAATCGATGCAGTTGTATAGCGATATTGATGATGTTGTGGGTAAGGGAGTAATAATTTCATTTATTCTGGAAAATTCAAATAGCAGAAGCATAGGTCGTTCTGAATACCGTGATTGGATAAAGTCCTTCAACGATATGTACAACAACAAGTTCGATGAAGCATTGCTGTATCATAATGATGGGAATAGTTATGAAGCAATAGGTACATTCAGAGAACTCGTCTCTATGTGTAGCCGTGTGGGCATGTACAATCACATTCCCCGTTTATACATAGAATTAGCAGGAGTATTTGCAGAGATGGGTGAAACTGAGATTGCCGAAAACTGTTTAGATTTGGCGATTTCTATTGCCGAGGAAGATGATTGGAGAGGCGGGTCTATAGCCGATGCCTATTTGGCAAAAGCAGCTATGTATTACGATGCACGACTTTTCGACGAAGCATTTGCCATGGCTGAGGAAGCAGAATATGCGGCCGCTTACTCCCGAAATGTTGATGCACGTTTGGGTGCCTTATACTTGCAGGCTGATATCAGTAATATCCATTATTACGGCGCCGAAAATCAAGCCATTTACTACACCGAATTGTGGATAAAACAAGCCAAAAGGTTTCGTGCCAAAGAGCAACTTTTCGATGCTTATTTATACGCAGCATTACTGTATCAAGAAATGTCAGATTTTAAAACATCTGCTTCAACAATTGCAAAAGCCAAAAGAATGAAACTTAAAAACGATGATACCTACCGTCTCCTTAGCTTACTATATGTTGAAGCCCGACAGTATTACCACATGGGCAAACCCGATATGGCAATAGCAGAATTAAACAGAATATTGCAGTACGAAAACGAATGTAAAACATTCTATTTTGAATCGGTATATGATTTATATGGTTTTGTTTTAAAATATCAGGGCAAACTGAACGAAGCGATGTATTGGTTCAATCGCTCGCTTGAGTTGTGCCGCAACGACTCGAAGCGTGACTTAAATTCTAACACCTATAACCATATAGCATGGATATTCGCTCGCATGGGGGAGATAGACAAGGCATTCGATTATCACGAGAAGGCACTCCACTTGCAAAAACAACGCAACGAATACGAATCGCAGGCCTTTTCGTTGCTTAATATTGGAAGTATCTATCTTGATCAGGGCGACCCTGCAAAGGCAATGGAACTCTATAATAATGCATTGAAAATTGGCTTTTCCTACGACTTGTATGATGCAATGATAAATGCATTTCAAAGCATAGGTCTGTTGTATATGAAAGAAAAAAACTACCCGAAGGCACTCGATAATTTTTACAGTTCACTTGATTTATTAGCAGATATAGACGATAAAATCGCTTTGGCCTGGTCGAACCGCTATGCAGGAGATGCCTGTGCCGCCATGCATCGTTACGACGAAGCCCTTGATTATTATAGCGAAAGCCTCGACCTTGCTAAAAAATCAGGCGTTTTTTACGGTCGTTTCGATTCAAATCTGGGAATGGCCGATTGTTATTTGAAAATGGGATTAACCGATAAGGCAAAACAATATGCCGGTCTGGCTTACGATGATGCAAAAAAAATGAACGACCCCGAAGCCATATATTCTTGCTCGTCGGTTTTGAAGAAACTGATGGTTTATAACAACAACCTTGAAGCCGCCGATTCTTTGCTTACTGATATGATGAAGCATGAAAACAAACTGATAATGACGAATTTTGCAACGCTTCCCGAAGCCGGTCAGGAACTGTTTCTGCAAAGCATTGCCGAAAATATCCACGACAATTATTCCTATATTTTGTATCGCAGCAAGCAAAACAAAGCATTGGCAGGCATTGCTTTTAATAGTGTTTTGCAACATAAAGGACTTATGCTTAAATCGTCAACGGCCATGCGTGCTGCCATTTTACAATCGGGCGATTCGGTGCTGGTTCAGAACTACTATACATGGCTTATAAACAAAAAGCACATTGCCGAAATGTACAGCAGGGGAGAGGATGTAACTACTCTCGAAGAACAAACCAACCAACTCGAAAAGGAACTGGTGCGTCGTTCGCAGTCGTTTTCCGAATTTAACAATATCAGTCAATTGACGTGGCAGCAGGTTCAGGCGTCGCTGCAACCCGGCGAGGCAGCCATCGAGTTTATTCACTTCGGGCTTAACAATTATGCTGTAGGAAGTGTTCCAAGCTCTAGCGACAAAGTACTATACTGCGCTATTATAATACGCAGCGAATCTGAATATCCCGAAATGATTCCTCTGTTTTATGAACACGATTTACAAGCCTTATTTGGTCGTTTTCAGATGAATAATCTGAAGTATATCAATGCTTTGTATGGTACGTCGAACGAATGTAATCAAGCTTTGTACAATCTTGTATGGAAGCCGCTTGATGCGTATCTCGCTAATATAAATACTGTTTATTATTCGCCGTCGGGTTTGCTACATAAACTTAGTTTTTCAGCCTTAAGTGGCGAAACCAATGTGTATCTTTGCGACAGGTACACATTGCAAATGCTGGGTAGCACATCGCAACTGACCAACATAACAGATGATGTACCCAAAACCTTGCAACACATTAGCATGTTCGGAGGCATACAATACGACCTTTTCGATTCTCATGAAGTTGTGTGGGAGTATTTACCGGCTACGCGCAACGAGATTGAAAATATTGCAACAATTTTTAACAACGACAATATTTCTGTATCGCGCTTTTCCGACAACATTGCCACCGAAACGGAATTCAAACAGACAGCTCCGAAGAGTGATGTTTTGCACATTGCCACCCATGGGTTCTTTTACTCCGACCCTCAGGGTGACTGGAAGTCAGGAGCAACTGATGTACAGGCCGACACATCAGTGATTGCTCATCGCGCTTCGCGCAGTGGTGAAGCAGGTTTCGGACTGAAGGCTTTTGTGCTGAATCGTAATCCACTGATGCGCTCTGGGTTGGTGATGGCAGGAGCCAACAACGTATGGCTTAGCGATACACAACCCGACCACGACGATGGTGTGCTCACAGCATTAGAAGTGTCGCACCTCGATTTGAGAAACACCGGTTTGGTGGTGTTGTCGGCCTGCGAAACCGGGCTGGGCGATGTGAAGGGCAGCGAAGGAGTATATGGTTTGCAACGCGCTTTCAAGATGGCAGGGGCAAGGTATGTTATTATGAGTCTATGGAAAGTAGCCGACAAAGAAACCGAAGAGTTTATGACCACATTCTACAGCTATTTGAGTGATACCGCTGATGTGAAAATTGCATTCAGCCTTACGCAGCAAAATATGCGGCAACGCTACGACCCCTATTATTGGGCTGCTTTTGTGCTGGTGTGGTAAGCACTCCATTTCAACATCGCGTGATGTAACGGATGAAACTGGGTAGCAGCTTTTGTCCTTATAGAAGCATTGGAAGTGTATGCGCCGTTACGAAAATGACGAAATCTGAAACTATATCTCAATTTATGCTGAGTTGGCTAAAAAACATCATAATTATTGCATCATCGTACTATTTATAATATAATTTTGCGCAACTAATAATCTGACCAAAATGTTTGTGCAGGTTTTCATAGCATTAATTTTATTCAGCTTCGGGATATTTATAATACCTCGGCGTTTTCAGTTTGCTTATGCCCTGACGCTTACACTGGTAATGGCTGCCCTTACTTCATACTGGGCTTTCGATATCATGCAGGGCAATCGGCAATTTACCCATATCAATTTTCATGTGGCTGCGCTTCAAAGCAGTTTTATACTGGTATTCGATAAACTTTCGGCATTTTTTGTTTTGGTGGTCAATCTTACTGTGGTAGTGGGCTTGTTGTATGCAAGGGGATATTTGAAACCATATTGTGCTACTAAAAATACACTGAGCTTTGCCATTCACTATTTTGCATTTATCTGGCTCTATTTTTCGATGCTGCTGGTGTTGGCCTGCCGCGATGGAATCTCTTTCCTTATTGTGTGGGAGGTAATGGCAGTGTCGTCGTTTCTGCTGGTTATTTTCGATGCCGAAGACCGCAATATTATGAAAACAGGTATTAATTATCTGGTTCAGATGCATATTGGCATGGTGCTGTTGCTTATAGCCCTGCTTATTGTTGAGAAGTCGACCGGCAGTATGAGTTTCGATGCGCTTGCCGACTATTTTTCTCAGCACAGCAACTGGCCCCTGTTTCTGCTTTTCTTCGCAGGATTTGGAATAAAGGCCGGTTTTATCCCCCTGCATACCTGGCTGCCGCAGGCACACCCTGCTGCTCCGTCGCATGTGTCGGGTATCATGTCGGGAGTGATGATAAAAATGGGTATCTATGGCATTATGCGGGTATTGCTTTCGGTGCAACACGACTACTTGATTATTGGCATTGTGCTATTGATTGTTTCTGTAATCTCGGGTGTGCTTGGCGTTATGATGGCCATTGTGCAGCACGACCTGAAACGTTTGCTTGCCTATCACAGCATCGAGAATATTGGCATTATTGGCATTGGCATGGGCTTAGGTGTTATAGGCATATCGATGCAAAACGATGTATTAATAGTATTGGGCTTTTCGGGTGCCTTGCTTCATGTGTTGAACCACTCGCTATTTAAATCGATGTTGTTTTTTAATGCCGGTTCGGTATATCAGGCTATACACACCCGAAACATCGACAGCATGGGTGGGCTGATGAAGAAAATGCCTTTCACCGCACTGTTGTTTCTTTTAGCCTCACTGGCTATCTGCGGTTTGCCACCGTTCAATGGCTTTATATCGGAATACCTGATTTATCTCGGTATGTTTAAAAGTTTGGAAGGCATCGCACTGTACCATTCGGTGCTGATAGTTTTCGGGATTGTTGCTCTAACACTGATAGGCGGTCTTGCTATTTTTTGTTTTACTAAAGCTTTTGGAATTGCCTTTTTGGGAGAAGCACGCAGCCCTCAGGCAGCCGGAGCCAAAGAAGTAAGCGCTTCGATGCTCTGGCCTCAGGCTATTACCGCCATCACTATTGTTGCAATTGGACTGGCTTCGGCCTGGTTTGTAAAACCATTGTTTTCGATGATTGCCGACACTTACGGTATTCCCGTAGCTGAATATGTAGGATTCACAAAAAACCTTACGGGAATAAGTATGCTTGCCGGTATCTTTTTGATTCTTGTTGTGGCATTGCTTGTGCTGCGCCATGTTGTGCTTCGCCATCGACCGGTGAGAACGGGGCCTGTGTGGGGATGCGGTTATACTGCTGCTACGCCACGCCTGCAATACACAGCCAGTTCCTGGGCCGATAGTTACTTTAAGTTGGCCAAACCTCTGTTACGCACCAAAGTACATAATGCCGATATTGCCGAAGACGAAATATTTCCTGTTACAAAAGCGTATGAAACCCATCCCGAAGATGCCATTAAAACAGGTGTTGTTGATGCTCCGGTTACCCGATTTTTGGAACTGCTCAAAAAAATTGCGATAATGCAAACCGGTCAAATACAGCACTATGTTTTGTATGCCTTTGTTTTTATGCTTCTGATATTTCTGCTTACCTATTTTCAACTGATTTGATATGCCCGGCTTTATACTCATATTGATAGCTGCCTTGTTTTTTCCGGGTATTATACTGAGGGTGAAAAGCATTGCCTCGGGGCGCAAAGGACCCGGCGTATTGCAACCACTAAAAGATATTGCGGTGCTATTGCGAAAAGGCTCTGTGTTTGGCAGCGGAACAGGTATTATTTTCAGGATTGCGCCTTCGTTGAATTTGGCAGCCGTGATAGCGGTATTGTTTGTAATTCCCTTTTCGAACCAGCCTGCACTGATTGCTTTCGAAGGAGACTTTGTGTTTTTCGCCTATCTGCTTGCTCTGGGTAAGTTTTTTACAGTAATTGCTGCTCTCGACACCGGTTCAAGTTTCGAGGGAATGGGAGCCAACCGTGAAGCACTCTATTCTATGCTGGTTGAACCAGCCTTCTTTATTTTGCTGGGAACCTTTGCCATGTTTACAGGCTTAACTTCTTTTTCCGAAATATTCAGTCATTTTCATGTTACCGACAATCATTATGTGGTAATATACAGCATTATCGGCTTTTATTTGCTGGTGCAGATTGCCATGATCGAAAACAGCCGTCTGCCGGTTGATGATCCAAAAACTCACCTTGAACTAACTATGATTCATGAGGTGATGATTCTCGATAACAGCGGTTTCGACAAGGCACTGATACATATTGCAAGCTATTTGAAGTTTGCAATATATGGTGCTTTAATGACAGCGGCACTTGTTCCTGCCGAATGGAACTTGTATTTGCAAATTGCTTTGTTTTTTGTGGTTCAACTGGTTTTTGCCCTCATAATTGGTTTAAACGAATCGTTCAGAGCCCGTAACAAAATGTCGCGAAATCCGCAATATGTGTTGACTCTTACCGCAATTGCGCTGGTAGCGTTTGTTGTGGTGCTGATATTAACCGGTAAATTGATGCAATAAATGCTATGCTAAATTTTTTCATCATAATGTTTGCCATAAGCCTCATCTACATGTCGGTGGCCGAACGCTTCCGCACCTATGCCAAGCTTATTGCGGCACAAGGCGTGTTGCTTATGGGTATTGCATTGCTCGAACTGCAGCATATCAACACAGTCAGCCTTATTTTTGTGATATCGGAGACACTTATTTTTAAAACTATTGTAGTTCCTTTTCTGCTGTTTCGCATTATCAACCGAACCGGAGTGTATAAGGTGCACAATAAAGCCCTTCCAGGGTTCTACTCACTCATACTGGCCCTGCTGGCTCTGGTTCTCAGCATTATCATGGCCAATACACTTGTCAATCAGTATATCGATACGGTGTATCTTAGCATTGCGCTTTTTACACTTTTTATAGGAGTATTGCTGGTAATAACCCATAAGCTTATTTTTTCGCACATGATAGGCTTCCTGATTATCGAAAATGCAGTATTCATGTTTTCGATGGCGGTTGGAACCGAAATGACCATGTTGATAAACATTGGCATCCTGCTCGATGTTTTTGTGAGTGTTCTTATTATTTCAATCCTCATAAACCATATTGGCAGCAAATTCAATAAACTGGAAGCCGAAAACCTCAATTCTTTAAAAAACTAAGCCATGATACTCTATTACTTTATCATAGCAGCCCTGTTGAGCATCGTGGCAGTTTTTGTTAAACTGAGGAGGATTGCCAAAGTTGTTATTATTACATTTTCTGTTGTTCAGGCTGCTTTTTCGGTGTATGCATTTATGCATATCGGGCAAACCGAACTGGGCTATTTTACCTACGATGCACTTGGGGTTTTGTTTCTGTTGGTATTGTCGTTGATATTTCCTGCGTCGGTCTATCATGGATTTCGATACTTCAAAAACCGAATCACCCGTCGTTTCTTTTACTACCATGCTGCACTTATCGGCTTAATTACAGCCATTACAGGTGCTTATTTGGCCAACGAAGCTACCGTTGTATGGATATTGGTAGAAGCCACTACCTTATGTGCTTCGGTGCTTATATACCACGAAAAAACTAAATATTCACTCGAGGCTACCTGGAAATATATTTTTCTGTGTTCGGTGGGTATTGCATTTGCATACATGGGCATCTTGTTCCTAAGCATCAGTATGCATCACACAGGTTCTATCGACTTAAGTTTTGTTGCTATTGCAGCAGCTGCTTCTTTGGCCGATCCCATCTATCTGAAAATTGCATTTGTGTTTATTTTCATTGGTTACAGCACCAAAATGGAGATATTCCCAATGCACACCGTGGGCATTGATGCCAATTCAGTGGCACCCTCGCCAATTGGAGCACTCATTTCTTCGGCAATGGTAAATATGGGTTTTGTTATTGTTTATCGAATGTACGCTGCTCTTTCGGGTACACCTATTTTTAGCTGGATGAACCATATTCTTACTATTGCCGGAGTACTGTCGGTGCTGGTAGCTGCCGGCTATATGCTTAAAGCCAAACACAACAAGCGTATGCTGGCATATTCAAGCCTCGAAAAAGCGGGTCTCGTTGCTATAGCCCTTGGTGTTGGAGGCTACGGCTATTATGCCGCTATCTTACTGCTTGTTTTGCATTCGTTTGCAAAATCGGCCATGTTTTTTCAAATGGGCCAGTTGTTCCGTGTGCTAAACACCATGAAACTCGATTTTTCGGGTCATTATATGAAATTTCACCCTGCCGGAGCGCTGGTGCTGATAGTGGGAATGTTTTGCCTGTTGGCCATACCCCCTTCAGGATTATTTATCACCGAATATATGATGCTGAAAGCGATGGTGTTTGGCAATCACTGGGTGGTGTTGGTGTTCATTGTTGTGTTGCTTAGTGTGGTGATATATGCCATGAGTGTACGCATAATGCATATCTGCTTTTCGCAGCCGCGCGAAACAACAGGTGTGTTGCCGCACGAAAAAGTGCACCCGGCCGAAACCATAACACAGTTTTTGTTCTTTGCCATTGTGATAGCCATGTGTTTTTACCGCCCACCTTTTGTTGATGAGTTAATTGTTCAGAGTGTTTCGTTAATTGCTCAAATGCCTTAAGATGTCTGTACCCGAATATATAGAAACCCGCAATGCACAAGCTGTTTATGTAGCCGATATTCCAATATTGCCCTACGACCGGTTTTTCGATAATGTGACCGACGACCTTAACGATGAAAACCATCATTGCATCAATTATTTTGTTGTCGACTTTGATGACCGCTACTGGTTTGTGTGCTGCCTTGCCTTCGACGAAAACCAATCGATACGAATATATTCGCACGAAGCACCCAAGAGTCTGAAAGCCTTACGCTCCATATCGGCCGAATGCACCCAAATGCATATTTTCGAACGCGAAATACACGAAAATTTCGGCATACACTTCGAAGGCCACCCCTGGCTAAAACCGGTGCGCTGGCCTCATAATCGCGCCAATGCTTCGCAGATTATGGACAATTATCCGTTTTACACCATCACAGGCGACGAACTACACGAAGTAGGAGTGGGGCCCATACATGCCGGTGTAATTGAACCCGGGCATTTCAGGTTCATCTGTAATGGCGAAAAGGTGATGCATCTCGAAATACATCTTGGGTATCAGCATCGCGGTGTAGAGCAACTTTATCTTAGCTCGAAAACAGCATTGCAACGTGCGTTGTTGTCTGAAAGCATTGCCGGCGACAGCGCAGTGGCATCTGCCATGGTGCATGCGCAACTCATCGAGGCTTTGGCCGGTATCGAAGTGCCCGATGCCCTGCAACTGGAGCGATGCATTGGTCTCGAACTGGAACGTATTGCCGTTCATGTTGGCGATACGGCAGCCCTTTCGGCCGATGTGGCCTACCAACTGGGACAGGTGGTAAACGAAGCACTACGGACCACCTTCATCAACACCACACAGTTTTGGTGTGGGAACCGTTTTGGTAAAGGTCTTATAAAACCGGGTGGCACTCGTTATCCGCTTACCGATACAGTAATGGACGAAATTGAACATATTATTTACGACTCGGGGAACCGCTACTTCGATATTGCCGAAAGAATTTACTCGTTGCCTACTGTGTTGTCGCGTTTCGATGGTATTGGAACAGTGTCGCGTTCTCAAATGATAAAAATAGGTGCCGTGGGCATGGCTGCTCGCACGGCGTGCCTGAAAAGGGATATTCGAAGCACACACCCCTTTCAGTATTTCAAGAAATACCCATACCAACCCGTTCTGCTCGATACAGGTGATGTGCTGGCGCGTGGATTGCTGCGCTATAAAGAAGCGAAAGAATCGGTGCGTATCATTGGCGAATTGCTTGCAACACGCAAATCGATGACCGCTGAAATACCACAGCCTGTTTTCGACTATAAACTGCGGGCCTCGTCGATGGTGGTGTCGTTGGCCGAAGCATGGCGTGGCGAACTCTGTCACATTGCAATAACCGACCACAACAGCGACCTGATTCATTATAAAGTAAAAGACCCTTCGCTGCACAACTGGATGGCACTGGCGCTGGCAGTTCGTAATCAGGAAATATCCGATTTTCCGGTTTGCAACAAATCGTTTAACTTAAGCTACTGTGGTTATGATCTATAAGCAATTGCCCATGCAGAAAGAAATACACATACTGCGCAGCCACGGCTGGCAGTTTGTGCCCGATGTGAAGAATGCTGTGCTATGCGATTTGTTCAGGGGATTGCCGCTTATCGCCGAAGATATTAGCGATGCCGAAAAAAAAGCGCTACTACACATGTGCCCGGTAAATGCTTTTGTAGATGAACCTTTCGGAATTGATATGGGTGTGTGTGTCTTTTGCAAAGAATGTTCATTTGCCTGCCCCGGTAAAATTACATTTACCAACAACTACAAAATTGCCGCCAGCCGACGCGAAGACTTAATTATTGGAGTAGAGCAGAAGCACATGCATTTTTGCAGCGATGCCATACGTCCCCAAGTCCGACGACTGTTCAAACATTCGCTAAAGCTGAGGCAGGTGTCGGCCGGTGGCGACAATTCGTGTGAGATGGAATTAAATGCCAGCGGAAATGTAAATTTCGATATGGGGCGCTACGGAATAGAATTTGTTGCCTCTCCCCGACATGCCGATGGCATTGTAATCACCGGACCCATCACCGAAAATATGGCCGAAGCCCTTGAAATATGCTACGACGCCACTCCCGATCCCAAAATTATAATAGTGGTGGGCAGCGATGCCATTGGCGGAGGCATATTTGCCGACAGCCCTGCTCTGAATCGCAGTTTTCTTGTAAAACATCATGTCGATTTGTATGTACCCGGAAACCCTGCCCACCCACTTACATTTATCAACGGAGTGCTTGGACTGATAGGGAAATAGTTGTGGCCACTAAGCGCTGATTTTATAAGAATAGTCTTTTTAGGCCTGTCTTTCGCTTTTTTTATCCATAAAAACAGCAACAACAAAACTGTGATAGTTTTTTCATAGTTTTAAACTCTTTTAAATGTAAACGGTTTACAAAAAAACAAGTTATGATTGCGATAATATCACCTGCTAAAACACTCGATTTTGAAACAAAAGCTCCGGTTGAGAAAACTTCAAAACCTTTTTTTTACGAAAAAGCCAACAAATTGTCGAAGGTTCTTTCAAATTTTTCAATAGAAGAATTAGAAGATTTGATGAACATAAGCTACGAACTTGCCGAGCTTAATTATTCGCGTTTTAAGCTATGGAGCAACAAGCCTGACGAAAGCAATACAAAACAAGCCCTATTGGCCTTTACCGGCGAAGTTTTTCGTGGCATAAATGCGTATTCGTTCAATGCCGATGACTTTGAATTTGCACAAAAACATGTACGCATATTGTCGGGATTGTATGGCGTTTTACGACCTTTAGACGGCATACAAGCATATCGTCTCGAAATGGGCACAAAACTTAAATACCAAAATTTCGACGATTTATACAGTTTTTGGGGAAACGAAATCACCCAACAAATTAACAAAGAGCACTCTAAAGGCGATTATGTGATTAATCTGGCTTCTAATGAGTATTTTAAATCGATAAATAAGAAAATATTGAAGGGAACAGTAATTACACCCATATTTAAAGACTACAATAAAGGTGAGCTAAAGGTAGTTACCGTGTATGCGAAAAATGCCCGTGGGCAAATGATACAGCATATGGTTAAAAACAAGATAACAGAGCCGGAGCAACTTAAACTTTTCGATAGTAACGGCTACGAATACAGCCATAATCATTCCGATAGGTGGAATTGGGTTTTTGTTAGGTAGAAATACGAATCCGTTTAAGTCTGCACAAAAACGATAACTCGAAATGATCTTTTAATAGGCTTTTATGGTAGTTTGCTCAGGCACATTTCCATACTATCAACCCAAAACGGAATGCTCATGTTTAGGGTAGTTTTAATTTTATCTTTTGACAGCACACTGTATGCGGGTCGTTTTACAGCAGTTTTGAATTCAGACGATAATATGGGAGTTATTTTGCATTTGATGTGTTTTGTTTTCATTATCATTGAAGCAAAATCGTACCAGCTGCAAACGCCTTCGTTGCTGTAGTGGTATATTCCCCTCGCAAAACTTTCTCCCGCAATAATTTTCGATGCAATGGCAATAATGGTATGTGCCAAATCGCCGGCATAGGTGGGCGTACCCGTCTGGTCGTAAATCACACGCAGTTCCGACTTTTCTACTCCCAGTTTTAGCATGGTTTTCAAGAAGTTCTTCCCGTATTCAGAATACAACCACGACGTGCGTATCACCAATGTTTCGGGTAATGCTTCCATGGCAAGTTGCTCACCTTTTAGTTTCGATGCTCCGTACACATTCAGCGGGTTTACACTGTCGGTTTCGGTGTATGGGGTATTGTTGCTGCCGTCGAATACATAATCGGTGGATATGTGAATAAAATCACTGCCATATTCCTTGCATGCACCGGCAAGATTGGCCACAGCAAGGGCGTTTACAGCATAGGCTGCCTCGGGTTCGTTTTCGGCATTGTCAACTGCCGTATAGGCCGAGCAATTTATTACAACAGCCGGTTTATGCTGTTGCAAATAAGCCTTTACGTCATCGGCACGTGTAATATCAAGCTCTTCGATATCGGTAAACAACCATTCATGAGGTATTAAAACCGATACATCGCGCAGGCATTGGCCCAGTTGACCATTGCTGCCGCAAACCACAATACGCTTTTTCATGCAAACTAAGTTTTTGCGAATGTAGTAAAATTTGCGAATTTTTAAAAAAAATGTGCTCCCATACGAAAGCACATTTTAAACCAAGTAACAACAAACACTATTTCACTAAAAAAACTCGTATAAAACTTAAAAAATCAATACATCAATAAGACGCAAAACAATTCGAAAAAGTTGCTTTATGCACAAAAATAATTGATTTAGTCTGCAGTAATTGAAATTTTAGTTACATAATTACTATTTTATCTTGCTGATGTTAAATAAGTTATTGTAGATAATATGATTTGTGAAAATAATAAATAAATTATTCGAAATGTTTTGATAAAATAAATTAATATGTCTATATTTGATTGATTTTAGTGCCCCTATTTGAGCCTAGTACCGTGTTGTGATTTTTCTTTGTTTTCTCAGTGCTAGTTGTGTGAATTAAAATATTTGTAATTTAATATAAACTAAACTATACAACCATGAAAAAGAATCTACTTTTCTTTTTTAAAAACCTAATGGGTTTGGGTTTTTTATTGGCTATTATACTGCATAGCCAAACTGTGTTTTCGCAGCCGGCCAACGATCTCTGCGAAAATGCCATTACTATTGACTGCAACACAGCTGTTACTGGTAGCAATGTGAATGCTACCAATACTGGCGGACCTACGGCCAGTTGTGGCGATTTTTATTATTCGCCAGATATTAGAGGTGTTTGGTATAAATACATTGGTACAGGCGGTACAACTACCATCGAAACCTGTGGTGGTATAACCAATTTCGACACCCAACTTGTGCTGTTTACAGGCACCTGTGGAGCCCTAACATGTATTAATGGAAACGACGATGCATGTGGTGTGCTATCGAGCATTACCTTTTCATCAACAGCGTGTACCGAATATTATATCTATATATGTGGCTACTTGAATTCAGCAGGTGATTTTACGCTGACAACCACATGCAGCGAAACCAATACCTTACAAGTGATTAATTGCCCTGCTCCGGTTACGCAATTTACCGATGCAGGAATTTGCTTCGCTTCTGTTTCAGTGCCTATCCCGCAGGCAGGTGTCGATTACACGGGTGGCTGCAGTGTTGTCGTTACCAACTCATACAACGGTACCAACAATGCCAGTGGGCAGTACCCTCCGGGAACAACCATAGTTGACTGGTTTTTTAACGATATGTATGGGCAATCGGCTACCTGCCAGCAAAGTATAACAGTAATCGATAATGAAGCTCCTACAATAATCTGTGCCCCCGATATATCTGTGAATTGCAACCCGCCTGTTGGCATTATTGTGAACCCTGTTTCAGCCACATCAACAGTTCCTCCCGATTACGCTACTAATATTACCAATACCCTGAATGGTGTCGGTTTGTCGTCATTCCCTAGTTTGTCTGCATTACATCAATCTTCTGCTCCGGGGAACTGCTTCGTAGTAATGGGCACCAGTTTAAGTATAACATACAATTTAGGAGATTTGTTTAATATTGACGGTTTTACATTTTGGAATCAAGACGGAGGAGGTCCGGGGGGGAGCGGCACAAGTGGGATAAGACAAGTAAGTCTTTTTTATTCAGTCGATAATGTTAATTTTTTTCCTATACCCGGTGCTCCCACCGAGTTTTCTCAAAAATTGCTATTTGGAAATAATCCTCCTGAAGTTTTTAGCTTCCCAAGTGTTTTGGCTTCTTACATACGCATTGATGTTTCGAGCAACTGGGGCCATTCGCATACAGGATATAATGAAATCGCATTTTCGGGAACCGGTGCCGATTGTGGCGCAACTGTCGCATATGCTTCGCCTGTTGGTTCCGACAATTGTTCATATATCATCACCCAAACAGAAGGACTTCCTTCAGGTTCATTGTTCCCTGTTGGTGTTACCACAAATTCTTTCGAAATCGAAGATGGATCGGGAGCAACGGCTAATTGTAGTTTCACGGTAAGTGTTACCGATAATATCGCCCCCACTATTACCTGCCCAGCCGATGTAACTGTTGATGCCGATGTCGATTTGTGTACTGCCAGTGGTGTCGATTTGGGTATTGCAACAGCCAGTGATAACTGCAGTGGATTTATTGTAAGTAACGATGCTGTTGAACCTTATGCTGTTGGTTCTCATGTTGTTTTTTGGACGGTGCAAGACGATAGCGGCAACTCGGCTACTTGTAATCAGTTGCTCACGGTTGTCGACAATCAGCCACCATCAATTACCTGCCCATCTGATGTTACTGTCCCCAACGACGCAGGCGTTTGTGTTGCCACAGGTGTCGATTTAGGTGTTTCTATAACAACCGATAACTGTGCAGTGCTCAGTGTAGTGAATGATGCTGCTGAGCCTTTTACGACGGGCACTACTGTTGTTACCTGGACAGTTACCGATGTAAACGGACTTACCAATACTTGTCAACAAACAGTAACTGTGGTCGACACAGAATTACCCGGTATTACCTGCCCCGCCGACCGCACTGCAAACAATACGCCGGGCAGCTGTGAGGCCGATTTACCAAACTGTTCCGACCAAATTGGCTTCGACGGGTATTTTGCCCCTGCCAACTGGACTTACTCGGTGCAAAACTCAAATGGTGTTGTGAATACTGCAGCTGCACCTGCGTCAATTACAATTACAAGTGGTGATGGTGGTGTTGGTTCTGGTAACACCAATTATTCCATACCCATTCAATGTAATGGAACCATCAATTTCACATGGTCGTATTCCACGGTTGATGGTGCTCCATACGATTATCCCCGATATAGTTTGAACAATGGAGTCAGCTATGTTAACTTTCCTGGCTATAACACTTCAGGTGGAACGGCTCAGAATGGCACCGCCAGCATACCGGTTATTGCCGGGCAAATTTTTGTGCTGAATATGTACACTACTGATAATGGTTATGGCCCTGCCACGGTGGTTGTAAGCAATTTTGTCTATCTGAATGCCATTAATCCAATTGTAGCCGACAACTGCGGTATTGCTTCGGTGCTGAGCGATCACCCATCAACAACCTATCCCGTAGGTGTTACCCCTGTGTTGTGGACAGTAACCGATGTAAACGGGAACCCGAACACTTGTATTCAAAATGTTACAGTTACCGATGTTGAAGCTCCCACTATTACCTGCCCTGCCGATTTGTATGCTTCGGCCGATATCGATAACTGTTATGCTACAGGCGTCGATTTGGGTCTTCCTGTAACAGCCGACAACTGTGCTGTGCTCAGTGTGGTTAATGATGCTGTTGAGCCGTTTATGCCCGGCCCAACATTAATAACCTGGACAGTAACCGATGTAAATGGACTTGTTAATACATGCCAACATACACTTACGGTAGGCGACGATACGCCCCCCACTATTACCTGCCCTGCCGATATTAATGTATCAACCGACGCAGGTTTGTGTACTGCCAGTGCAATGGATTTGGGCACACCGGTAACATTCGATAATTGTGGAATTGCTGCTGTTATCAACGATGCACCGGTAGCTGAATACCCCATTGGAGCTACAATAGTAAATTGGACGATTAGTGATGTAAACGGACTTACCAACAGTTGTCAGCAGACAGTTACGGTAAGCGACACCGAATTGCCCAGCATTACATGCCCCGCCGATATTAATACAATAGCAGCTCCCGGTTTGTGTTCCGTATCAGGTATCGATTTGGGTATGCCTGTGGTTGCCGATAATTGCGGCATAGCCATTATGGGCAACGATGCATCGGAACCATACGCAGTTGGAGTCAACACGATTACCTGGCAGGTCTTCGATGTTCATGGTAACGATAATACCTGTCAGCAAATAGTAACAGTTGTCGACGACCAAGATCCTGTAATTACCTGTGGGCCGAGCATTAATGCATTCAACGATTCGGGCGAATGTCAGGCATTTGTTAATGTTCCTGTTATCGGTACACCATTCTGTAACCAAATGACAGGGTTTATTTATGATTATGTGCCTTCTAACTGGACTTTAACTAATCCTGATGGCGGTATTGGATATGCCGATGATTCGGGTGCACCGGGTAGTATCACGCTGCATAGCGGCGACAACGAAACCAACACTACATCCACAACCAATTATCAAATCGTGGTTTCGTGCGATGGTACAATCAGTTTCGACTGGGTTTTCCATACATACGACATCGGACCCCAATACGATCCGGTAGGGTATTTTCTGAATGGTACAACTGTACAGCTTAGCGATAATGCCGGTGGTGCCGATCAGTCGGGTTCTGTAAGCATTCCGGTTCAGGCCGGCGATTTGTTTGGTTTCTATGCCAGCTCCGACAATTGGGTTATGGGTTATTACGATGCTTCGTATATTATTGCCTCTAATTTTAATGCACCTTCTCTTCCGGGTTCTCAAATAAATGATAATTGTGGCATTTTGGGTATTGTAAACGATTATAACAATACCGATGATGCCAGCGATTATTATCCGGTAGGCACTACTACTATAACCTGGACTGTAACCGACCTGAGTGGAAATACCAATACTTGCACACAAGACATTGTGGTAACCGACAACGAAGCCCCCGTGGTTACCTGTTCTCCCGATCAAACTCAGGCTACCGACCCGGGCATTTGCGAAGCCAATGTAGTGGTGTTACCTCCTGCCGACGTTGACGACAACTGCGGTGTTGCATCTGTTGTGAATAGCATTACAGGTACCGACAATGCCAGTGCGGTGTATCCGAAAGGTGCTACGGCTGTTACTTGGACAGTTACCGATATCTATGGAAATACAGGAACATGCGTTCAAACGATAAATGTAGCCGACGAAGAATATCCTACAATTACACTCCCTGCCGATATTTCGGTTAGTGCCGAGGCGGGTGTTTGTGGAGCTACAATAAGCTATGCCGAACCTATTGCAGGAGATAATTGCCCGCTTTCATCAGGTGGCATTCTCTCGCAGACAACTTCTCAAGATATAATCGACGGGAATTCGGTATTGTGCGCTAGTGGTGCAGAGCATGCCGAAAACAGATTTTTCCGTGTTTATGATTTAGCGGCTATGGGAATAGTTGGCGACATCAATGTTGAATCGGTTGGCTTTGGTGTGCAATATGCAGTTGGCGTTGGTGGAACACAATCTCTCGAAGCAAGGTTGTATTCGTTGGCAGGCACGCTCGACGTGGCTAACCTTACATTGATTGCTTCGCAATCGGCCGAAATAAGCGACATGGCACTTGGGTATTTCAACATTCCTGTATCGGCTGTTATTCCGGAGAATACAGTTTTAGTTGTTGAATTGTACATCCCCGATGGTATTGCTTTGGGCAATCAGTTTATGCCCGGCAGTAACAACCTCGGACAAAGCGGCCCTACTTATATTATTACAAGCCCTTGCGGTTTTAATAATTTTGCAGACATGGCAGGCATAGGTTTTCCCGATATGCATATTGTGCTAAACCTTCACTTAGCTACATCAGGCCAAGTGCAGCAAATTGCAGGCTTACCCAGTGGGTCATTATTCCCTGTAGGTACTACTACCAATGTTTTTGAGGTTAACGATGCTGCTGGTAACATAACCACCGAAAGTTTCGATGTTACGGTAATCGATAATGAGCTTCCCGAAATTACCTGCCCGGTTATGGTTAGCGTAGCAGCCGATGCTGATGAATGTACCGCCAGCGGTGTCGATTTAGGCCTGCCTGTAACCAGCGATAATTGCGCTGTACTAACAGTAAGCAACAATGCTTCAGAACCATTTCCCATAGGCGACAATACCGTTGTTTGGACAGTTGTCGATGTAAATGGAAATGAAAACACCTGCGAACAGATAGTTCATGTTTTCGACAATCAGCCTCCGGCAATAACATGCCCTGAAAATATCACGGTTTCTGCAACCACAGGATTGTGCAGTGCTTCGGGCATTGAACTGGGAACACCTGTAGCAACCGATAATTGTGGTGTCGCTTCGGTTTCGAACAATGCTTCAGAACCATACACGGTGGGTGATAATATAGTGGTGTGGACAGTAACCGATGTACATGGTCTTACGAATACCTGCGAGCAAACCATTACAGTTGTCGACGATGAGTTGCCATTGATAGCTTGTCCCGAAAATGTGACTCAATCGGTTGATCCCGGTTTATGCACAGCAACCGGTGTCGATTTAGGTACTCCTACGTTTTCCGACAATTGTGGGGTGTTAATCGTAAACAACGATGCAGTTGAACCCTATTTTGCAGGCGAAAATATTGTAATCTGGACTGTTGCCGATGTAAATGGGAATAGCAACACTTGCCAACAGACGGTATCGATTATTGAAAACGAATTACCTAGCATTGTATGCCCTGAGGCAATAAGTGTTGTGGCTGATCCGGGTTTGTGTTCTGCTTCGGGTGTCGATTTGGGAATACCTGTTGTTAACGACAATTGCGGAATTCTCAGCGTAGAGCATTTGCCAACAGAACCTTTCTCTACAGGTATTAATACCGTAGTATGGACTGTTACAGACCTCAGTGGTAATACCAATACCTGTGAACAATTAGTCACGGTTATCGACGACCAGTTGCCTGTTATTACCTGCCCCGAAGCACTGACTGCTTCTGCCGATATGGGTGAATGCACCGCCAGCATGCTCGATTTGGGCACACCGGTAACTACCGATAACTGCGATGTTCAAAGTGTTGTAAACGATGCTCCCGAAACCTTTGCATTCGGTGCTAATACTGTAACCTGGCTGGTAACCGATGTAAACGGTAACGAAAATACCTGCGAACAGCTTGTAACAGTTACCGACGACGAACTGCCCTTGATAGCTTGTCCCGACAATGTTGTGGTTTCAACCGACGAAGGCATTTGTACAGCCAGCATCGTTGAACTGGGAACACCTGTAAGCAGCGACAACTGCGGTGTGTTGAGCGTTGAGAACGATGCCGTTGAGCCGTATATGTCGGGTGAAACCATAGTAACATGGACCATTACCGACATCAACGGTAATATAAACACCTGCGAGCAACTGGTAACAGTAAACGACACCGAATTACCGGCAATTACCTGCCCGTCTGATGTTGAAGTATCGGTTGATGAGGATATGTGTACTGCATCCGGTTTTGATTTGGGAACACCGATAACATCCGACAATTGTGGAGTTGATATAGTTGCCAGCGATGCCGAAGTATTGTATGCCCCGGGCATTCACACCATTACATGGACAGTACTTGATGTAAACGGCAATGTAAATTCGTGTCAGCAAACACTCACGGTTATCGACGACCAGTTGCCTGTTATTACCTGCCCCGAAGCCCTGACTGCTTCTGCCGATATGGGTGAATGCACCGCCAGCATGCTCGATTTGGGTACACCGGTAACTACCGATAATTGCGATGTTCAAAGTGTTGTAAACGATGCTCCTGAAACCTTTGCATTCGGTGCTACTACTGTAACCTGGCTGGTAACCGATGTAAACGGTAACGAAAATACCTGCGAACAGCTTGTAACAGTTACCGACGACGAACTGCCCTTGATAGCTTGTCCCGACAATGTTGTGGTTTCAACCGACGAAGGCATTTGTACAGCCAGCATCGTTGAACTGGGAACACCTGTAAGCAGCGACAACTGCGGTGTGTTGAGCGTTGAGAACGATGCCGTTGAGCCGTATATGTCGGGTGAAAC
>CAZEHA010000045.1:0-2539 GCA_964511665.1 uncultured Bacteroidales bacterium | reverse complement strand
GCGGTGTGTTGAGCGTTGAGAACGATGCCGTTGAGCCGTATATGTCGGGTGAAACTATAGTAACATGGACCATCACCGACATCAACGGTAATATAAACACCTGCGAGCAGCTGGTAACAGTTAACGACACCGAATTGCCGGCAATTACCTGCCCGCCTGATGTTGAAGTATCGGTTGATGAAGGTATCTGTACCGCATCGGGTATCGATCTGGGTATTGCAGTAACTACCGACAATTGCGGTGTGGCTTCATTGAGCAACGATGCGCCTGAAATGTATATGGCGGGAACAACTGTAGTTGTTTGGACAGTGACCGATGTTCACGGTAACGAAAACACATGCGAACAACTGGTTATTGTAAATGAAGATGTTCTGCCCGAGATTACCTGCCCCGAAAATCTGGAACTTAATGCCGATCAAGGATTCTGTTATGCATACGAGCCTGATTTAGGAGTACCGGTTGCTACCGATAACTGTGGCGTGTTTAGTGTTGTTAACGATGCCGATCCTTATGTAGGAGTTGGCGAAACTGTAGTTACATGGACGGTTACCGATAATGCAGGCAATACGGCAACATGCACACAAACCGTTATTGTTAACGACGTTGAAATACCTCAGATTACCTGTCCCGAAACACTGGCTGTATCAACCGATTTATTTACATGCACAGCATCGGATGTTGAACTGGGAACTCCAATAACAAGCGACAATTGCGCTGTTGCATTGCTTGAGTCAGATGCCGCCGATACTTATGAGATTGGTTCGCATACCATTGTTTGGACAGTAACCGATAATGCAGGCAATATGAATACTTGTGAGCAAACACTTACGGTGACCGATGATATTGTTCCTACTATCGAATGCCCCGAAGATGTAACAGTGTTCAACGATCCGGGCGAAACCTTTGCTACAAATGTTGACTTGGGTACTCCTGTAACCGACGACAACTGCGGTGTAGCCACTGTTGAAAACGACGCTGTTGAACCCTATCCGATTGGGGTAACAATTGTAACCTGGACAGTAACCGACAACAATGGCAATACAGCAAGCTGCCAGCAAGTGGTAACGGTTGATGACGATACATTTATCGATTTCGAAACTACACCCGATGTGGTGACAAATTTCTTGAGAAACAATCCAAACCCGTTCCGTGATTTTACCGATATCAGTTTTGGCATTGCAACCGATGGAAAGATTAGTCTCAGTTTGATAGATGTTTCTGGTAAAACTGTTGTTGTCCTTATCAATGGTGAACACATGACAAAAGGTGTATATGGACTGCACTTTGATGCTGTTCCCTACAACCTGTCGCCGGGTATGTATTACCTGAGGCTTAGCATTGGTCGCGAAACCATTGTAAATAAAGCAGTAGTCTTCTAAATCTCTGATGAGTATAAAAATAGAAATGGCAACCAAAAGGTTGCCATTTTTTTTTTGCTTGCAAGCCTGTGCAGCTCAGGCTTAACGGGTAAGTATTTGTTAAGTTGCTTGAGTAAGGTAGAGGTCAAGAATTGTATTGACCTCGTCTTCGTCAAGTTGATTCGAGCACAAACGAAGCAGTGCAATACACATTTCTTTGCTCGGTTGCTCTATCTTGTAAAAAGCCCTTCGCAAACGGTTAATCAGGTGCGATTCCGGCATCCCGATATTGTCGCTTGCATCTACAACTTCGTCGTAGGTTAGCAGACCATTGATGCTTACCCAGTCGTCGATTTTGTCGAGAAAATCGCATAACCTGTCAAGAGGTTCGGCTGTGTCGATCTGCATTTGTAAACGCTCTAATAAACTGTTTGTAAATTCTTCAAACAAATAGGTGCGTGAAATTGTCCGTGCTTCTTCGGCTGATATTTTCGTGTTCAGAAACAACAGACGGCTTAATTTGGTTTTGGTTTCGATGGAGAGTGGATTATCGCTAAAACTCGCCATCCCATAAAAATTGTGATTTACTGAGTTTGTAGTCATACAAAATTAATTGGTTATTGATACACGGTTAAACCTTGCAATCAGATTGTCGATTCGTTTTGCTGCATGTAAATAAATCAAAGAACCTGTGCATTCTTATAATGCCCTGCCTTCGGGAATTATTCTCTTTGTTCTTTTGCCAAAGAGATTATAAAATATACTTTTTTCAGACTGCCTTTTTTATGAGGTCTTATGTCTCCGCAATGTTGAATGAGAAAAACAACAATATTTATGCCAAATTATGCCATGAATAGCTGTAATGATGCAAAAATATTTAAAATTTGAATGCAAATAATCGTATTTCTCCATTTATCAGCAAAGCTGCGAAAAAGAATGTATTATTTGCAGTTTCGGTATCGGAGTTTTTATAAACTTATCATCACATGGTTTGCTTGGGGTAAAGGGTCGTGCCATTTTATTACCTCCATTTTTATTGCAATGTCCATTCAAAAAATTAAGCTCTACGTTGAAACTGTATGAAAAAGTTCGTCGAATTGTATTATTTTGCATCGTATTTAGTAGTTATTGTATAATACTCCCCGAAAATTGGACCACTGGTTAAGTTGAATAAAAACAAT
>CAZEHA010000044.1:16965-28133 GCA_964511665.1 uncultured Bacteroidales bacterium | reverse complement strand
GTTGGCCAACCTAGGGTGCTGCGCAGGCCTGTTACCCAGAAAAATATCTTTAAACTGGTTCATGCCGGCATTGGTAAACATCAGTGTAGGGTCGTTTTTTACCACCATTGGTGCCGACGAAATTATGCGGTGTTGCTTGTCGCTAAAAAAATCTAAAAATGCTTTTCTGATAAGTTTCGATTCCATATTTCTATTTTAAACACAAGTCAGTTAATATAATATTAAGATTTAGCGTTTGCAAATGTAGCCTAAATAATTTATTTTTGCAGCCATACCTAAGAAAGGAAGTAAAAATTCATGTTTAAAACCAGAACAAGGTTCAACCCCAAGACGATGCGTTTCGAAAAAGTTCCCTTCAGCTTGAAGCGACTTATCATGCTGGTGTTGCCGCATTCTTTGGTGTCGTTTATTATTGCTGTTGTAATGCTTACTGCGTATATGATATTTTTCGAAACACCCGAAGAACAATTGTTACGTGCCGAGAACCGTTACCTGAAAAAGAATTTCAAGGACATGAGCACTCATTTCGCCGAGATGAATGCAATGCTCGAAAATATGGCTGTGCGCGACAACGAAATGTACCGTGTTGTTTTTCAGGTTGACAGTATTCCTGCAGTGTTGCGAAATTCGGGCTTTGGCGGCAGTAATCGTTACGAAAACCTCGAAGGCTATAGTTCCTCGGGCTTGGTAATTGATGTTGCAAACAAAATCGACATGCTTTCGAAAAAACTCGAAGTGCAATCAGAGTCGTATGCTGAACTTACCGAATTGGCATTGCAGCGCAGCAAGTTAATACGTTCGGTGCCATTGCTTCAACCCATTCACAACAATTCGCTGAACCATATCGGCTCTTACTACGGATATCGACGACATCCTATCTTTCAGACTGTTCACATGCATCATGGGGTCGACTTTGTTGCTACTACAGGCACTCCCATATATGCTTCGGGCGATGGAAAAGTGGTGCGTATCGAGCACAACAGAAGCCGTTCGGGTTACGGAAATTTGGTGGTAATCGATCATGGTGTAAACGGCCTGAGTAGTTGCTATGCTCATTTACACACCATTGATGTGAAAAGAGGGCAGAAAGTGAAACGTGGCGAAAAATTAGGCACTGTTGGTAATACAGGGCTATCAACAGCTCCACACTTGCATTTCGAAATCAGGGTTAATGGTACGTCGGTAGACCCAATGAAATATCTGGTAAGTGTAACTCCAAAACAATACGATGAGTTGGTGCAAATGTCGAAAATAGAAGGAGGAACTTCGTTCGACTAATGGTTTTGTGATGTTGGGAACAGGTATTTTAACCTCCCGAAATCAAATGTAGTATATTCACTGTGTCGCCGTCGTTTACCATAGTATCTATGTATTGTTCTTTTCTGACAAGCTGCCCGTTAAGTTTTACTACAAGCATTTTAAACGTGTAGTTCTTCAGTTCTATAAGCTCGGCAATACTAAGGCTTGTTTGGTCCAGCTCGGTTTTCGTATTGTTCAGTGTTATAATCATCTAATTCTTTATTTTAATAAAACTTCGAGTACCTGATTGGCCTGCATATGCGCAACAATTCCAACTCTGGGTGCCAAAGGAGGTAATGTAGGAAAAACTTCATTGGTTTGGTCGCCACATACATACAAATTGTTGTCGTATTTCACAGTTGTAATAATGTTGTTCCCCCCATAACCCGCAAGCCCTATACCACAAATAAGAGGAGTAGAGGGTAATTGACTTAAACAGGTTTCAATAAACATTTTCTTTTGGTCGGCAACATCAAGAGCCTCTACAATAGCATCGCAGTCAGCAAAAATTTGTTTAACATCAATTGGCCTTACTTTTAAGTCGTGTGCTTCAACCCGGCAAACAGGGTTTATTAACTTGATATTAGAACGCAATGCATACACTTTTTTATGACCAAGCTGGTTTACAAAAAAGTATTGTCGGTTCAAATTGCTTATGCTAACCACGTCGAAATCGGCAAGCACCAACGAGCCAATGCCCGTTCGCGCTAATGCAACAGCACAGTTTGACCCCAAGCCACCGCATCCGGCAATGCCCACTTTGCATCGCGACAGTCGTTTTTTTATTTCGTCGAAACTCATATATTTCATGCAAGCCGGCAATTGAATTGTTTTGCAAAGTTAGCGATAAACAAAGATAATATCAATACTCAATTTATTTTGGCTACATTTGCCGCCTTTCAAAAAATACAGAAAACTATGACATATAGCAAATTGAGAAATATTGGAATAGCCGCTCATATAGATGCGGGGAAAACAACGGTAACCGAACGTATATTGTTTTTCACGGGCGTTAATCGCAAGCTGGGAGAGGTTCACGACGGGCAGGCCACCATGGATTTTATGAAGCAGGAACAGGAGCGAGGCATCACAATAGCTTCGGCTGCTATAACCACAAGCTGGAACAATCATCATATAAATATTATCGACACACCCGGGCATGTTGACTTTACACTCGAGGTAGAGCGTTCGCTAAGGGTTCTCGATGGTATGGTGGCGGTATTTTGTGCAGTTGGAGGGGTAGAGCCGCAGAGCGAAACCGTTTGGTATCAGGCCGACCGACATAAGGTGCCACGCATTGCCTTTGTAAATAAAATGGACCGTACAGGCGCTTCGTTTTATGATGTTGTGAACCAGGTGAACGATTTTCTCGATGCCCGCGCAATGCCGCTGCAGATTCCTATGGGTGCCGAAGGCGATTTTGTGGGCATAATAGATATTGTTGAGTTGAAAGCCTATGAATTTAACGAATCAGGGCGAATTGAAATACCTGTGCCCGAGCAGTATCTCGAAAAGACTCAGGAGTCGCGTCATCAATTGATTGAACGACTTGCCGAATTCAACGAAGAAATACTCGCCTTGTATTTTGATGAGAAAGATGTGCCGGCATTCCTGCTCAAAAAAGCGATACGCGATGCCTGCCTTAAGCTTCTTGTAACTCCTGTTTTTTGTGGTGCTGCTTACAAAAATAAAGGCATACAATTGCTCCTCGACGCTGTAGTTGATTATCTGCCCTCGCCAATTGACAAAGGTGCCGTAATAGGTTCCGACCTTTTTGTAGAAGAAAAAACCCACAGCCGCCTGCCATCCGAAAAAGAACCGTTTGCAGCACTGGCTTTTAAGCTGATTAACGACCCTTATGTGGGGCAGCAAACATTTGTTCGGATTTATTCGGGTGTTATCGAAAGTGGTATGGAGATACTGAATGCCACCAAGCGAAAAAAGGAGCGCATCGGGCGCATTTTGCGGATAAAGGCCAAGGAACGCGAAGAAATTACAAAAGCCGGCCCCGGTGATATTGTTGCCCTTATTGGAATGAAACACACAAAAACCGGCGATACTCTGTGTAGCCCCAACCATGCTATACTTCTCGAAAATATTGCTGTGCCTCCAACAGTTATCGAGATGAAGGTAAATATGAAAAATCAGAAAGACCAAACCCGACTCAGTGCAGCCTTGGCAAAGCTCACCAACGAAGATCCTTCGTTTAACGCCCGTTTCGATGAAGAAACCTCCGAAACAGTTATAGCCGGTATGGGCGAGCTGCATCTCGAAATTATGGTTGACCGGATGAAAGAAGAATTTAAACTAGATGTTGAAACAGGTGAGCCTGCTGTGGCATATCGCGAAGCCATTACTACTGATGTAGAAACCGAATATCGCCATGCAAAACAAACAGGAGGAAAAGGCCAATTTGCTCAGATACTGATGCGCGTTGAACCCAAAACCGATGGTGGCTTCGAATTTATCGATAAAATTAAAGGCGGAAATATCCCATCCGAATACATCCCATCAATACAAAAAGGTATTCAACATACCCTCAGTCGCGGAATACTGGCCGGTTTCCCTATCGAAAATGTACGGGTAAGCATTCTCGACGGCAAATACCATCCGGTCGATTCTTCCGACATGGCCTTTCAGCTTTGTGCATCAATGTGCTTTAAACAAGCATTTCTGAAGGCGAAACCCATTCTGCTTGAACCCATCATGAAAATAGAAGTGAACACTCCCGACGATTACATTGGCGATGTTACCGGTAACCTAAACCGTCGTCGCGGCCGAATCGATAATATGCGCCGCTATCGCAAAGGCTCGCAGAAGCTAACAGGACTGGTGCCTCTTTCGGAGATGTTTGGCTATGCTACTTCGCTGCGCAATTTAACAAGTGGGCGCGCCAACTATTCGATGGAGTTTTTTCAGTATATGCCACTGCCGGCAGCCATTCAGCAGGAAGTTTTGTTGAAAATAGAAAAGAAAAAGCAAGCAGATAAATAGGTATATGACTTGTGTGTAAAGCTTGAGTCGTTTTCTGAAATGTAACAACATCGGTACATGAATATCTTGCAGTAAGCGAGTTGTGCGAATTTGCAATTTGCTTAAAATCATGTTTTTAAACTTTTTATCTTATCAAAATATCCTTATGTTTGCCAAAACGCAAACACAAATTAAAACTAACAATATGGATATCGAGAAGTTGAAAAAACAAGAGAAGAAGATTGCAGCGTACAAATACGACTGGCATCCCATTGAAAAAGGCTACAACAACCGCACACTTTATGTGAATGTTGGGTCGGGCGAAATTTCTGAAAAGCCTGTGAGTCAGCTCATGAAAGACAAATTTGTAGGAGGCAAAGGCTTTGGCCTGAAGTTATTGTGGGATGCAACCACACCTACCACAAAATGGAACGATCCCGAAAACGAGATTATTATTTCGCCGGGGCCAATCGGTGGTATTACCCAATACTCGGGAGCCGGCAAATCGCTGGTTGTTTCCATTTCGCCCCAAACCGATTCGATTATGGATTCGAATGTTGGCGGTTTTTTTGGTCCGTTTATGAAATTTGCAGGATTCGATGCGCTCGAAATACAAGGGAAAGCCGAAAAAGATGTGATTATTTACATTGACGGTGTTAATCATATCATCGAAATATACGAGGACCCCGGGTTTTCGAACGATTCGCATTTGCTGGGAGAGGAGCTTACCGAGTATTTTGCCAACGACGAAAAAGATGCTAAAAACATTGGTATCGTGTCGTCGGGGGCTGCTGCCGAGCATTCGCTGGTAGGGATGCTAAATTTTACCTTTTACGACAATAAGCGTAAAATGGTGCGCCTGAAACAAGCCGGTCGTGGAGGTATTGGCACTGTTTTTCGTAATAAAAACATAAAAGCCATTGTTGCTAAAATTGCTGGCGTTCAAGGCAATTTGAACAATGTGGCAGATATGAAAAAAATTACCGAGCCAGGTCGCGATTATGCCATCGAAATGAGAGATTTAGACGACATGCAAAACCAGATGAAGAAAAAAGGTACTGCAAATATTGTGAACGTGATGAGCGACTACGACTTGCTGCCTACCCATAACTTTAAATATGGTTCACATAAAGATGCAATTAAAATACATTCCGATTTACTCAGAGATAAATGGTTTACCTTAGGAATAAACGATGGTTGCTGGATTGGATGCGCCATGCAGTGTGCAAAAGGAGTTGATGATTTTGTTCCCAGAACAGGACCATACAAAGGCACAAAGGTAATTGTTGACGGACCCGAATACGAAACAGCGGCCGGATTGGGCTCAAATATGGGTATATTCGATTACCGCGACATTATCGAAGCCAACTTCTACTGCGATACCTATGGCATTTGCACCATTACCTGGGGCACCATTATGGCATTTATTATGGAATGCTACGAGAATGGCGTTATAAACAAGGAAATAACCGGTGGTTTGGAATTGAATTTTGGTAATGCCGATGCTGCTTTCGAAGTATTGCACCAGTGTGCGCGTGGCGAAGGCTTTGGGAAAATAGCCGGCATGGGAGTGCGTAAAATGAAACAATTGTTTATTGAACAATACGGCGCCGACCCAAAATTCCTGAACGACATTGGAATGGAGAACAAAGGATTGGAGTATTCGCAGTATGTTTCAAAGGAATCGCTGGCCCAGCAAGGCGGTTATGCCATGACAAACAAAGGACCGCAACACGACGAAGCTTGGCTCATTTTTATGGATATGGTAAACAATCAGATACCTACTTTCGAAAACAAAGCAGAGGCATTGCATTGGTTCCCAATGTTCAGAACATGGTTCGGACTGCAAGGATTGTGTAAAATTGTATGGAACGACGTTACTCCGGCCGATAATAAACTGGAAGACGAACCCCACAAAATTCCGAAACACGTACGCAATTATCTATCGGTTTACGAAGGTGTTACCGGAAATCATTTAACCGAAGAAGGTCTTATCCGTCAATCGGAAAGGGTGTATAATTTTCAGAGAATATTTAATATCCGCCGTGGGTTCGGATTGCGGAAACACGATGCACAACCCTATAGAGCTGCAGGTCCGGTAACAACTGAAGAATACGAATCGAGAGCCGAACGCTACGATGGCCAATTAAAAGAATTGCTCAACATTGATGTTAGCAACAAAACCACCGAAGAAAAAATGGCTTTGTTGCGCGAATATCGCGAAGCACAATACGAACGTTTGCTTGATGCCGTCTACGAAAGAAGGGGTTGGACTAAAAACGGAGTTCCAACCATTGAACATCTGAAAAAAATTGAGATGGATCTGCCGGAATTGATTGAGATAGTAACACCATTGCAATAATTGATAAAAGCCCAGTATAAAAGGGCTTTTTTTGAACATTTTTTGAGATATGGAAATTATTCTGAATAACAGAAACGAGAAATTTGATAAAAACCAAATGAGTATCGCAGAAATTCTGGAGGTAAAAAAGTTCACATATCAAAAGATAATTGTAAAACTGAACAACGTTATCGTTGATAAAGAGCAGTTTAGCGAAACTATTGTAAGCAACGGCGACAAGCTGGTTATACTACATTTATTGGCCGGAGGTTAATCCGAAAACACATCTTTGCGTGCATAACATGAGTTTTCAAGCAAGCATCCTATATCTCAAAAATGCATGAAACAACACGCATCTAAAAAAAAAAACTAATTTTGTAACTCATTAAAAATACCTGTAATAATTAAATAATCTATATGAATATCAACGATCTTAAGAAGGAACACAAGACAATTTCGGAGTGGAAGTACCAATGGCATCCCATTGAAAAGGGTTACAACAACCGTACACTGTATGTTAACGTAGGTACCGGCGAAATTGCCGAAAAACCTGTGAGTCAGATAATGAAAGATAAATTCATAGGTGGAAAAGGATTTGGGCTAAAGTTATTGTGGGAAGCCACAAAACCCAACACCAAATGGAACGATCCCGAGAACGAAATTGTGATTTCGGGAGGCCCTTGTTGCGGTATTACCCAATATTCAGGTGCCGGCAAATCGTTGGTTGTAAGTATCTCGCCGCAAACCGATTCGGTGATGGACAGTAATGTGGGTGGGTATTTCGGGCCGTTTCTAAAATTTTGCGGCTTCGATGCCATCGAACTTCAGGGCAAAGCAGATAAGGATGTGATTGTTTACATCGACGAAGAAACCGAAACTGTGCAAATTTTTGAAGCCCCCCTCGAAGCTATCGATAGCCATATATTGGGAGAGCAGCTAACTGAAATGTTTGCGAATGACGAAAAAGATAAATTAAATGTTGCCGTGGTTTCGGCCGGTACGGCTGCCGACAATTCGCTTATCGGCATGCTGAACTTCACTTTCTGGGATCCGCGCCGAAAAGTTGCGCGCCTTAAGCAAGCCGGTCGTGGCGGAATTGGTACTGTTTTTCGTGATAAAAAAATTAAAGCATTGGTTGCTAAGGTAAAAGGCATCAAAGGAAATCTGAATAACGTAGTCGATTTAGCGGCAATTACCGAACGTGGCAAGAGATTCAATAAAGAAATGCGCGACTTCGACGACGAGCAATGCCAGATGCGCACCATTGGAACAGCTCACCTCACCAATATCATGAACGATTACGACCTTTTCCCCACTCATAACTTTAAATTCGGATCACATCCCGATGCAGGCAATGTGCACAGCGAAGTGTATAAAAGCCTCTTTACTCAAGGTATGCCCGATGGTTGCTGGATTGGTTGTAATATGTCGTGTGCAAAAAGTGTTGATAATTACGAACTCCAAACCGGACCTTACAAAGGGCAGCAGGTTACGGTTGACGGACCCGAATACGAAACAGCAGCATCGTTAGGCTCTTGCGCCGGTATTTTTAGCCCCGATTTTACCATTGAAGCCAACTTCTATTGCGACACCTATGGTATTTGCACCATTACCTGGGGAACCATTCTCGGTTTTGTAATGGAGTGCTACGAAAATGGCATTCTGAACAAGGAACGCACAGGTGGATTGGAACTCAATTTCGGCAATGCCGATGCAGCCATGGAACTTCTGCACCAACTGGCTCGTGGCGAAGGGTTTGGAATGGTTGCGGGCCAGGGCGTTCGCAAAATGAAACTCATGTTTGCCGAAAAAGGATGGGGCGATGCACAGTTCCTTTTCGATATTGCCATGGAAAACAAAGGCCTCGAATATTCGCAATACGTATCGAAAGAATCCCTGGCTCAGCAAGGCGGGTATGCCATGACAAACAAAGGACCGCAACACGACGAAGCATGGCTTATTTTTATGGATATGGTGAATAACCAAATTCCTACCTTCGAAGATAAAGCCGAAGCATTGCACTATTTTCCCATGTTCAGAACCTGGTTCGGATTGGTTGGATTTTGCAAGTTGCCCTGGAACGACGTTGAGCCCGAAAGCAATAAAACTGCCGACGAACCCGCAAAGGTTCCCGAGCATGTCGACAATTATGTTACCATTTTCAATGCGGTTACGGGCATGAATATCGATAAACAAGAGTTGGTAAAGCAATCGGAAAGGGTGTATAACTTTCAGCGCATTTTTAACCTGCGACGTGGCTTTGGAACCCGTAAACACGATGCACAGCCATATCGTGCTGCCGGACCGGTTACCATTGAAGAATACGAATCGAGAGCCGAGCGTTACGACAAACAAATGAAGGAACTGATAGGCGTTGACCCGGCAGGTAAATCGACCGAAGAAAAACTTGCTATCACACGAAAGTATCGCGAAAATCGCTACGAACAGCTTCTCGACGCAGTGTATTTGCGCAGGGGGTGGACTAAAAACGGTGTTCCGAAAATTGAGCATCTGAAAAACTTAGGTATGGATTTACCCGAGCTAATCGAAGTGATAAAAGAACATCAGGAATAACTGTAAACAATCTTAATATGTTTAAAACAAACGATTATTTCGACGGAAAAGTGAAATCGATTGCTTTTGAAAGCGAAAGTGGACATTGCACCGTTGGTGTGATGGCAGCCGGAGAATACGAGTTCGGAACTTCTACTGTTGAGTACATGACTGTAACTTCAGGCTCAATGAGCGTACTGCTACCCGGTGAAACCGAATGGAAGACGTTTGGCGAATTCGAAACCTTTGTGGTTCCGAAAGATGTGAAATTCAAAGTGAAAATGAACGTCGATACCTCATATCGCTGTCTGTACGAATAATATGTATTTTACTGCCGCTGAATGACGGCAGTTTTTTCACCAACCGATATGAATAATTTAGCAATACGTATATGAATGTTTTTAGAAGATTAAGCTTACTTCTGTTGCCTGCGTTTGCAGCAATATTGTTGTTGGGGTGTTATACCGACAACAAGGTGAAATTAAAAATAATTCACGCAGGAAGTGTGAGTGTGCCTATTCATGAAATTGTCGATTCTTTCAGGGCTTTACATCCTGATATTGTTATCGAAACCGAAGCATGGGGTAGTAAGGCAGGTGCCCGCAGGGTGGCCGATTTAAACCAATCGTGCGATGTATTTGTATCGGCCGACGATAAGGTGATTCGCGATATACTGATACCTGAACACGCTTCATGGAGTATTAGCTTTGCAGGCAACGAAATGGCCTTGGTGTATACGTCGAAATCGAAATATTCGGGTGAAATCAACAACCAAAACTGGATCGAAATACTGTTGCGCAACGACGTTGTCTATTCTCGTTCCGACCCCGACAGCGACCCATGCGGCTCGAGGGCAGTGCTCTGCATGAAACTGGCCGAGAAACACTATAAACAGCAGGGCTTGGCCGAAAAATTGCTGTCGCGCCATACACAACACATTCGACCTAAAGAAACCGACTTAATAGCCTTGCTCGAAAAAAACGTAATCGACTATATTTTTCTGTATAAATCGGTGGCCATGCAACATGGTTTATTGTTTGTTGAGTTACCCGACGAAGTCAACCTGAGAAAGCCGGCACTCGATAGCCTATATGGAGAGGTGTGGGTTGAAGTAGCCGGTAAAACTCCACAACAACGCGTTATTGAATATGGATCGGCTATGGTATATGGTGTTACCATTCCAAAGTCATCGCAAAACACAAATTTGGCCGAGGAGTTTGTTGCATTCTTTCTTGACCCTGACAAAGGCCAGAAAATTTTCGAAAAACACGGACAGCATTCATTAGTGCCATCTCCAAGCATTTACTACGAAAATATACCAAAACAATTGCAGAAGTTTGCGACTGATACCAAATAAAAAAAGCCGGATAAAATACCCGGCTTCGTTCGAATATAAAAACTACTACTTAACTACCTGAATGGGTTTAACCGTAGTTGTTTGGTTGTAATTGAGTTTTACGTAATACATGCCTGAGTCGAGATTGCTTACGTTAAAGGAAATCTGGCTGCCTGACGAATACAAGTCATTCTCCGAAACAAGCTGCCCAACGCTGTTGTAAATACTTAACGAAATTTGGCTATCGATAAATTCATCGAAGCTAATATTCACAATGTCGCTTGCAGGATTGGGATAAGCGGTAAAACCAATCGTTGCTAAGGGTTGCGAAATGCTTGTGGTATAGAGAGGTAAGGGTACTAATGAACCACCGGAACTAAGAGCCACATATAAGCCAAAGGCCGGGCCGTTGCTATTAGATTCGGGATTTAGAAATCCGGAGGCAAGCACAACAATAGCCTGGTTTTCGAGCGATAACGACTGTAAAGGCGCATTATAAGCTGCCACGGTTGAATTGCCTGTTTCGTCTATGATTTCTAAAATATAATTATTGGTCTCTAATTCTAAATATCCATTAAATTCTCCATATGCAATATCGTCGATAATGGTTGTGTTTGCCAAAGCCGATTCGTACACATCAACTGTGGGAGCATCGGTTGAACCGTG
>CAZEHA010000044.1:0-16865 GCA_964511665.1 uncultured Bacteroidales bacterium | reverse complement strand
AAATACAAGTACATCGGTGTTTCCTTCGCTCATAGCCATTTCCTGACCCATAGGGAACACATACAGGTCGAAAGGAGTAGCTGGCGAATAGGCTTCGAGGTTTACAATTCCATTGGCAACCACCACATAGGTTTCGCCCGAAGCAAGTTTGTATTCGAATGTAGCAATTGCGTCTTCAACCGACATGCTGTTGGCGGGAGCAATGGCAATTTCGATGTTTACACCGGCGGGCAGTTCAACAAAAGGAGTAGCGGTGCGGAACATGAATCCGGGTACAATAAGAGCATCGTTCAGATATACGTCAACCGATTCGGCAGCAGCGTCGGCGGCATTGTGAATTACCTGAACCATAGCTTTCGATGTTGGCAATTCTACCAGCGCGCCACCCGAAGGCAGTGCGGCAAATAAACCAAAAGCAGCACCATTATTATTCACAGCAGGGTTCAAGAAACCCGAAGCAAGCACAACCAGTGCCTGGTTCTGAAGTGCGAGAGCTTGCAGAGGAGCATCGTAGCTGGCTACCGATACCATTCCTGTTTCGTCGCGAATTTCGAATACATAATCGGCAGTGGGCAATTCGAGGTATCCGGCAAACTGACCATACACAAAGTTATCGATGGCAGTAGCTTCCAGCACTTTCGATTCGTACACATCAACTGTGGGGGCATCGGTTGAACCGTGAAATACAAGTACATCGGTGTTTCCTTCGCTCATAGCCATTTCCTGACCCATAGGGTACACATACAGGTCGAAAGGAGTAGCCGGCGAATAGGCTTCGAGGTTGATAATACCGTTGGCAATAATCACGTACTTGTAATTTTCTTCGAGATTGAAATTGTAGGTGGCAACCGCATCTTCCGACGAACTACTGTTTCCCGGTGCTATAGATACTTCAAGGTTTACCCCGGCCGGCAAATCGACAAATGGGGTTGCTTGCCGGAATTCCAGATCGGGAACAGCCAGAACATCGTTAACGTAAATATCAACAACAGATGCTGCTGCGTCGGCTGAGTTGTGAATAATTTGCACACGTGCTGTTTGTGCAAAAAGGGCACTGCTAAAAATTAGTGCCATCATCAGGGGTATCAGGTTCATAGTTTTCATAATAATATTTGTTTAAAGTTTAAGTTAGAATGTTAAACAGAAAAGTTTTGAAAATGTTTAAAAAACACGCTAAAAAATTAAACAAAAAAGCGAATTTAATGTAAGTGCTTGATTGATAGGGTGTAAAAAATTGGGTTTAGATGTTGAAATTATTCAACTCTGCCGGGCTGCTAATATATATTGCGTTGGCAACAAGCCCATTCTTTAGAAATTCGGCATGTTGTCCCGATACAAGTATAGGTGTTTGCGTTGTGCTTTCAGAAATCATTTCAATTATTTGTACTACTTCTTGTTCTGTTATTTTTGAAACAAAAAATGTTACAATGCATTTCGCCTTAAGTACGTTCCACGCTTTAATCAGGTCGCCAACCGGAAGGCTTTGACCCAGATAGACCACATTAAAATCTCTTCTCTTTAATATATAGTAAGCATATAGAAGACCCAGTTCGTGCTGTTCGGTTTCGGGCAAAAACAAAATTATCTTTGGTGCATCTGCAGCAGTCGGGGGCAAACTTTCTATTTGATGAAACAGCTTTTGCTTCAGCAAATTCGACACAAAATGTTCATGAGCCGGATTAATGGAGTTGGTTTGCCATAGAATTCCTATTTTTTGTATGAGTGGAGTGATAAATCGTTCGAGGCTTGCATCAAAACCGGCATATAGCACAGATTGGTTAAAGGTATGGTTAAACAGTTCGGTATCGAAATTAATTGTGGCTTCGATTAGCTTCGACAATACCGGATTCAGCTTGTCGTCGAGATTATGAATCAGTTGGTGTAGTTGGTTGTTGGGCAAGGATGCAATTTTCGATATTTTCATACCCGAATCAATCAGAATACCTATGTTTAGTAAGCGCTTTAAATCGTTGTCGTTGTATATCCTGATATTGGTATTCGTTCTGCCGGGTGTAAATACATTGTAGCGTTGTTCCCATATTCTTATGGTATGCGCTTTTATTCCCGAAATTCTTTCGAGATCTTTAATCGAATATGTTTGAGGTTTGTAAGTCATTCTACAATTTATGTTTAAAATAACAACAACAAAGTTAAACAAAAGTTTTCACTTCACGATGTATAGTGTGATATTTTTATGTTATTTCGAATTGCTGGTTTCTTAATTTCAATACCATGTGTGCCATTGTTTGTTCTTAAAAAGGCTTTTTTTATCTTTATGCCTTCATTGCCTGATTATGCCAAAGGGATTTGTTTCAATATTGTTTTGCATGATGCTTTTAGGTGGCATGCAGGTCAGTGCGCATCAAACCGACAGTTGCCCGGCCGATGGAATTAAGGTAGATATTCCCATGCCTATGATGTCGTCGGTTGCGCTTACTTTAACATTTTCGCTTAGCGAAAAATCGGAAGCCTGCTATTACACCGGCGATATTCCTGTAATAATAAACGGAAATGCTGTGATTTTGCATTTCGACAAGGGTATTTCGAGGCGCAACATGGTTTTTCGAAACAACGAAAGCCTCAGCATCGATGCAGCCGGTTTTAGCATCGAGGCTCCCGATTCGCGGGCAATACCGCTTTGGATGTCGGTGATACCGCCACTCTTGGCCATTATGTTTGCTTTGCTGTTTAAAGAGGTGTTTTCGGCTCTGTTTATTGGCTTGTTCAGTGGCACTCTCATCATTTATCTATACAAAGGGGTAGGAGTTTTTACAGCCATATTCTCAGGATTATTTGCCATAGTCGATGAATATATTTTAAAGGCGCTATTCGATGTGTCGCACCTTTCGATTATTGTTTTTTCGATGCTGATAGGTGCTATGGTGAGTGTAATTACCAAAAACGGCGGTATGCAAGGGGTTATCAACCGATTGGCGCGGTATGCCAATTCTCCGGTATCGGGACAGTTTATTACCTGGCTCATGGGGGTAATGATTTTTTTCGACGACTATGCCAATACGCTTGTTGTTGGAAACACAATGCGTCCCGTAACCGACAAACTTAAAATTTCGCGCGAAAAATTGGCTTACATTGTCGACAGCACTGCAGCACCCATTGCTGCGGTGGCATTTATTACCACTTGGATAGGAGCCGAGTTAAGCTATATTCAAGATGGCGTTAATACATTGGGTCTCGATATGAACCCGTATTTTATATTCTTCAACAGCCTGGCATATTCATTTTATCCATTCCTCACCTTGTTGTTTATTCTGCTTCTGGTTTTTCTGAAGCGAGACTATGGCTCAATGCATAAATTCGAGCGCCAATCGCGCACGGGTACTTACGATTACAGCATTCACCCTGAGGCTGATAGCGAGGAGTTTGAGACCTTTGAACTCTCGATGCAGCAAAGGCCTAAGGCGCGAAATGCCGTAATACCTGTGTTGACAGTAATTGCAGGCACTATGGCCGGATTGTTTTATACTGGCTATCACGCTGAAACTTGGGCCGATACTGGCTTAGGTTTTTTTCATAAGGTTTCGGTTACCATTGGGGGAGCCGATTCCTACAAAGCCTTACTGTGGTCATCGCTTGGCGGTTTGTTGGTTGCAATATTCTTGAGTATGTCTCAAAAGATATTGAATTTACATCAGGCTGCCACAAGTATGTTAAAGGGGTTTAAAACCATGCTGACTGCAATATTAATTTTAACCTTAGCATGGGCGCTTGCTGCTATTACTGTTGATATGCATACGGCAGGCTTTATTTCAAATATTATGCTGTCGACCCAACTTAGCCCTGCACTTATACCGGCCATTACATTTGTGTTTTCGGCAATTGTAGCCTTTAGCACCGGAACATCGTGGGGTACCATGGCAATAATGTATCCATTGATACTGCCTGCCACATGGATAGTGTGCCAGCAATCGGGTCTTTCGCACGACGAAACATTACGTATTTTTTACATGGTAGTTTCGGTGGTAATTGCAGGTGCAGTGCTTGGCGATCATTGTTCTCCCATTTCCGACACAACCATACTTAGTTCTTTGGCTTCATCTTGCGATCATATCAGACATGTGAATACCCAAATGCCCTATGCTCTCACTGTGGGGATAGTGTCGTTGATAGTTTGCATTATACCTGCCGGATATGGTGTGCCCGTATGGCTATTGTATCCGGTGGCAATAGGCTTACTATATCTGTTTATCCGGAAATTTGGGAAGCGAGTTTAAAACAATTGAGACAAAAAATGGTTATCGAGTTAAAACACGATTATGTTTAAAATATTTCTATTAGCACTCATTTTAATTGCGTTTGCGTTTGTTGCCCTTGCCATAGGAATGCTTGTAAGCAAGAAGAGAAAGTTCCCCGATAGTTCAATAAGCAAAAATAGCGAAATGCAAAAACGGGGCATTACCTGTGCCAAACACGATGAGATCAATGCGTGTGGGGGTAGTGGAGGGTGTTGCGGGGGCTTTAGCGAAGAGCACCATTCTTAGTAGCCGAACAGTTCATGTAACTTTTCCTCTAGGTCATTGCCACGAAGTCCTTTGGCAATTATTTTTCCTTGTTTATCTACCAACACTGTGTAGGGAATTCCATCGAATCCATAATCGTTAATCACTATGGTTTCCCATGCCAATAAATCGCTTACGTGCTTCCATATTAGGCCGTCTGTTTCAATGGCATTTACCCAGGCATTGTGGTCTTTGTCGAGGCTAACACCCAGTATTTCGAAATCAGAAGCTTTATATTTCTCATATATCTTCACCATATTCGGGCTTTCGCGCCTGCATGGGCCACACCAACTAGCCCAGAAATCGATGAGGACAATCTTGCCTCGTAAATCAGAAAGTTTCAGGTTTTTATTATCCGGAGTGTTTAACGAAATTTCGGGTGCAGTTTTCCCAACAGCAGTTTTTTGATACTTCTCAATTTGATTGTTCAAAGCTTGTACAAAATAATTGTCGGGGTATTTTGCGGTTAAACTGTCGTTAACCATTTTAAACATATCGAAGTCATCGTTAATATCCATGTCTTCGAGTAGTATCAAACACAACATCGAGCCTGCATTTGCTTTCAAATAATCTCTCAGCTTTTTGTAATAGGTTTCAATAATAATGTCGATACGCGATTCAAGCTCTTTTTCACTTACCGAGTCTTCAGTAAGAACATATTCAGCATATAAGTCTCCGTATTCAACTTGCAACGGTTCAATTTCGCTAAGCATTTTTATTCGCTGTTGGTTTTCGTCGGACCCGATAAACGAAACTTGTTGGTTGTCGATGTTTATTTCTACCTGTGTGTTGGGATGCAACACTATAAGAAGGCTTTCGTCGTTTCCGTATGAAAGAAGATAAAAATCGGAAGCACCGGCTTCAAACTGTAACGAAAAATTGTTTTTCTTCAACTGTGTGCTTGCAACCACCTTATCTTCGTCGGCAATGCGAGTTAATGTAACATCCGATTTGTCGTCAACATGTTTTATGCTTCCTTGTAAACTGACGGTTGATTGTGAGTGAAGGTTCATGCTCAACATCACTAGAATTGCAATAGATACGATTCGGGTTTTCATGGTTTGTATTTTTAATGTAACACTTTTTGTAAACAAAATTCAGGCCGCAATGTTGTTCACTGTTCACAATTAGGTCCATCTATAGAACGGTTGCTCTATGTGAGAATATTGTTCAAAGTGTTTTTAGAATCCCAACAAGACAATTGCTGTATTGCATAAAGTGTTTATAGTCTGTGTTTAAGAAGTTTTAACTAAAAGTAAATATTTGCCTGAATTCATCTCCCCAGAGTGATGATCCCCCTGTCATGCATCGATGAGCGTGCCGCTGCGATACACTACTCAGCATGACAGGGGCGGTTGTCACACTGAAGGCTAATTATGAGGGAAATTAATGCAATATGAAATGACGTGGTGTCTGGAATCAGAATACAGGAGGCAGAAGTCAGAATACAGAAGGGGGTGGTTTGCTATCAAATCATATGCTGCTCCGAAATGAATTATAATTTTTTCTCGGAGCAGCAGTTTTCTATCGCCCGGCGAAAATCCCCGTCTGTATTCTGACTCCTGTATTCTGACTCCTGTATTCTGACTCCTGTATTCTGAACTCCCAACTAAAGAGTCCTGCCCGGATATTTCTTCAATGCATGAGCCAGTGTTTCCATTGCATTGGCAAGGTCTTCAATTTTCAGTACATAGGCAATGCGCACTTCGTTTTTGCCCGAACCTTCGGTAAAATAAAAGCCCGATGCGGGAGCCAGCATCACTGTTTGTTTGTTGTATTCAAAGTCTTCGAGCAGCCATTGTGCAAATACATCGGCATCGTCAACCGGTAATTTTACAACCGTATAGAAGGCACCCTTAGGAGTGGGGCAATATACGCCTTCCATTTCGTTGAGCTTGCTTACCATAAAATTGCGGCGTTCTATGTATTCGTTATATACTTCTTCGAAATATTCGTTACCGGTGTCGAGAGCTGCTTCTGCAGCAATTTGCCCCAGCGAAGGTGGGCAAAGCCGGGCCTGGGCAAACTTCATGGCTGTGCACATCACTTCCTTGTTCTTCGAAATCAGGCAGCCAACCCTTACACCACACATGCTGTAGCGTTTCGAAACGCTATCCATCATTATCACATTTTGCTCGATACCTTTCAGCGACATGGCCGAGAAATGCTCGTTGCCGTCGTAACAAAATTCGCGATACACTTCGTCGGAAAACAGGTAGAGGTCATACTTTTTAATAAGCCCGGCCAGTGTTTCGAGTTCATCGCGCGAATACAAATAACCCGTGGGGTTGTTCGGATTGCAAATAACAATGCCTTTTGTGCGCGGTGTAATCAGTTTTTCGAAATCGGCAACGGGAGGTAATGCAAAATTACTTGTAATTGATGCCGTTACCGGAACAATTTTCACACCTGCAGTAACTGCAAATCCGTTGTAATTGGCGTAGAACGGTTCCGGCACTATGATTTCGTCGCCGGGGTTCATGGTGGTCATAAAAGCCATGGTGATGGCTTCGGAGCCTCCTGTGGTTACAATAATATCAGAGCTATCAACGTCGAGACCTATCTTGCGGTATGATGCTGCAAGCTTGTTGCGATATGAGGCATTGCCGGCCGAATGTGAATACTCGATTACCCGATCGGTCATGTTTTTTACGGCATCGAGGGCTACAGCCGGGGTTACAATGTCGGGCTGACCAATGTTCAGATGATAAACTTTAACTCCTCTGGCTTTAGCCGATTCGGCATAGGGAACAAGTCGCCTGATAGGCGATGCGGGCATCATCATCCCTTTTTCAGAAATACTGGGCATAATAATAAGATTTATTTATTTGGAACTTTTTCTAGTTTTTCTTTGTCCTTTTCTTCAACTTTCTTCTTCTCGTACTGCTTTTTGTTTTCCTGTTTAATAAGCTGATTGCTTTTGTATTCGTCGTAGTGTTCCGAGCCTTCGGCCGGAGGAAGTACGTTGCCTTTTACCTGCAATTGAATGGGATGTTCCTGACGGTCGGTAAATACCGAAATAGTCTTGTTGAAGCTTCCTATGCGATTGGTGTCGTAGCTAACAACAATTTTCCCCTTTTTCTTTTTGGCAATAGGCTCTTTGCTCCATTCGGGTGTAGTGCAGCCACACGATGCCCGCACATTGGTAAGGGCTATGGGCTTCGACGAAATGTTCTTAAAGGTATAGGTCACCTTTGCATCGCTTTTGTAAGGAATATCGCCAAAATCGTGTACCGTTTTCTCGAAAACAATATCAGTGGGTTTGGCAGGTGTGCTTGCTTGTTGCTGTGCAGTGCAAACTACTGCAAAAAGCAAAATGCTTAAGAGAAGGTTTAGTTTTTTCATCAGATGTAGTTTTTAAGATTTTCAAAAGTAAAAATTATTATCAAATGCCATGCAAATATTTGTCATAAAATGCTGCAAAGCCTATTGTTGGTTTTTTTTGTAGTTTTGCCACATGACAAACGAAAAAGGGCATACAAAAACAGCATTAATAATAGGAGCAGGGCCTGCCGGTTTAACAACGGCTTTCGAACTGCTAAAAAATACCGATATACGGCCTGTAATTATCGAAAAATCGGGCGATATTGGCGGCATCTCAAAAACCGTGAATTACAAAGGAAACCGCATCGACTTGGGCGGGCACAGGTTCTTTTCAAAGTCCGATACTGTAATGCAGTGGTGGCAAGATATATTCGATATTTGCGAAACCCCCGATGCAATTTGCAAAAACGAGATTTGGGATACACGGGGCGATGAAGTTTTTTTAAATCGCGAGCGACTTTCGCGTATTTACTACCTGCGAAAATTTTTCGATTATCCGGTAAGTCTGAATAAAACAACAATACAGAATCTGGGCTTACTTCGTATGATGCGTATTGGTTTCAGTTACCTGAAAGCAAGGCTTTTCCCAATTCGTAACGAGCAAAGCCTCGAAGATTTTTTCATCAATCGTTTTGGAAAGGCTCTCTACGAAACATTCTTTAAAGATTACACCGAAAAAGTATGGGGCATTCCCTGCAGTAAACTCTCGGCCGAATGGGGCGCGCAGCGCGTTAAAGGTTTATCGGTATCGAAAGTGCTGTGGCATTACCTAAAATCGTTTTTTGCAAAAAAAAGCAGCGACATCAGCCAAAAAGATAAGGAAACAAGCCTTATCGACAGGTTTTTGTACCCGAAATTCGGACCCGGGCAATTGTGGGAAAAAGTGGCCGAAAATGTAGTGCAACAGGGGGCTGAACTGCTGATGCATTGCGAATACCGAAGCATGAGAATTGATGACAACGGAAGGTTCGTAGTATCGTATTATAATCATGCTCAAAATACCGAAATCGTTACCGAAGCTTTCGATTATGTGTTCAGCACCACAACAGTGAAAGATTTACTGGCCGGCCTCGAAGGAGTTCCGGGCGAAATTCGCAACATTTCAGATGCCTTGCTGCATCGCAATTTTATAACGGTTGGGTTGCTGCTCAACAAGCTCAACATCCGCAACACCACACATATTTGCACCCGCAACGGGCTTATACCCGACAACTGGATTTATGTGCAGGAGCCCGATGTAACTATGGGGCGCATACAAATTTTCAACAATTGGAGTCCGTTTATGGTAAGCGATGCTTCAAAAGTGTGGCTCGGGCTTGAGTATTTCTGCAACCCCGATTCCGGCTTGTGGAACGCAGCCAACAGCGAATTGTGCGAGCTGGCTATTGCCGAACTCGAGCGCATGGGTATTGCTAGCAGGAGTCAGGTTATCGACACCACCGTGTTGCGCATGGAAAACACCTATCCGGTTTACTACGGTGCCTACGACAAATTCGACAGCATACGTGCCTATACCGATTCCATCCCCAACCTGTTTTTAATAGGCCGCAGCGGCATGCACCGCTACAACAATTCCGACCACAGCATGCTCACTGCCATCACTGCCGTGCAAAACATTGTAAACGGCATTCACGACAAATCAAATATTTGGCTGGTAAACACCGAGCAAGACTATCACGAGGAGAAAAAATAATAGCAGGAGAGGAGTGGCCTCTGCAGTCTGCATTGGCATTTACTCTCATAGGCTGGCATAGCTATGCCGCTAATATAGAAAAACGTTTTTTATAAGACTTCTCACTTTTCTTATTGGAAATTATTAACCATCTGCAAAATGATTTTTTATTTTCCGCCATTAAAAGTTATTTTTACCTGAGAATAAATTTGATTAATTACCATCAATGGAAACGAAATCGTTAAACCCAAGAAAATCTCTGAACAAAGCGTTTCTGAAGCTAAAGCCAAATAGAACCGACATCGAAACATTTAAATCTAATTTAATTGAACTTATCGATCGTTCAAACCCGAATGAATCAGAAGAGTTTCATAAAAATCTGGTTGCATCTTTTCTGAATAGAACCTACTATCATCCAAACTTTTTCCTTAACACAAAAGGTAGAAACGATCTGGTAATCTACAACGGAAAAGATTCGAAAAGCACTGTCGGTGTAATTATTGAAGCGAAAAAAACTTCAAACAAATCTGAAATGCTGAGCCTTGATAATATCAACGTTAAAGCGTTTCATGAAATGATTTTGTATTATCTGAGAGAAAGAGTTTCCGAGAAAAATCTTGAAATCAAACATATTATTGCTACTAATATCAACGAGTGGTTCATTTTCGAAGCCAATGTTTTCGAAAAATTGTTTGCAAACAATAAAATCCTTGTGAAGCAATTTACCGACTTCGAAGAAGGGCGATTGTCTGGAAAATCAACAGATTTTTTCTATTCCGAAATTGCGAAACCCTTTGTCGAAAATATTAAATCCGAAATTGTTTTTACTTACTTCGACCTGCGTGTGTACGAGAAACCTTTGAGAAACGATGACAAAATCGACGACACAAAACTGATTGCACTTTTCAAACTCTTTTCACCCGAACACTTACTCAAATTACCATTTTCCAACGACAGTAATAGCCTCGACAAACGGTTTTATTCCGAATTATTGCACATCATCGGGCTTACCGAAACAAAACAAGGAAGCAAGAAACTAATTGAAAGAAAACCCGAAAACGCCAGAGACGAAGGCTCTTTGCTCGAAAACGCCATCAATCAATTAGATGCTCTCGATAAAATTAGCCGACTCGACAATCCAAAAAAAATTGGAGCAACCATGCACGAACAACTTTTTGCTGTCGGTCTTGAATTAACAATTACCTGGATAAACAGAATTCTTTTTTTAAAACTCCTCGAAGCTCAGCTAATTAAATACCATAAAGGCGATAAAGCTTACAGCTTTTTAAATTTCGAGAAAATTAGAAACTACGACGATTTAAATACATTGTTTTTTCAAGTTCTCGCACGAAAGCATCTCGACAGAAGTTCAAAATTAAATGTCGAATTTTCGCATGTTCCGTTTTTAAACTCTTCGCTTTTCGAACCTACCGAAATCGAGCATTCCACTCTCTTAATCAGCAATTTGGCTGATGATGAAAAAATACCTATCATTCCTACAACCGTTCTTAAAGACAATACTGGTAAAAAGCGTACCGGTGAACTCACTACTTTGGAATATCTGTTTGAGTTTTTAGATTCCTACGATTTTTCAAGTGAGGGTGCCGAAGACATTCAAGAAGACAATAAAACCCTCATTAATGCATCTGTTCTGGGTTTAATTTTCGAAAAAATCAACGGTTACAAAGACGGTTCCTTTTTTACTCCGGGTTTCATTACAATGTACATGTGCCGCGAAACTATTCGTAAAGCGGTAATTCAAAAATTCAACGAAGCCAAAAACTGGAATTGCACCGATATTGATTCGCTTTACGATAAAATCGACAACCGAAACGAGGCCAATAAAATTATCAACAGCATCAAAATTTGCGACCCTGCTGTGGGTTCAGGTCACTTTCTGGTATCGGCACTCAATGAAATAATTGCAATTAAAAGCGACCTTAAAATATTGCAAGACCGTGATGGAAAGCGTTTAAAAGAATATCATTTCGAAGTTGTAAACGACGAATTAATTGTTACCGATGAAGATGGAGAACTTTTCGAGTATAACCCTACAAATAAAGAAAGCCAACGCATTCAGGAAACTCTCTTTCACGAAAAACAAACCATAATCGAAAACTGTTTGTTTGGTGTTGATATAAACCCCAATTCAGTAAAAATTTGCCGTTTGCGTTTGTGGATTGAGTTGTTGAAAAATGCGTTTTACAAAAACGAAACGGAGCTTGAAACGCTTCCTAATATCGACATTAATATTAAATGTGGCAACTCGCTTATAAGTCGTTTTGCTCTTAATTCCGATTTGAAGCAGGCATTAAGAAAAAGCAAATGGTCAATTGATAGCTACCGCATGGCAGTTGCCAACTACCGTAATGCAAAAAGCAAAGAGGTGAAACACGAAATGGAGAAACTAATCTTAAAAATAAAACAAGATTTTTCTTCCGAAATTCGAAACAACGATCCTTTAAAAACGCGACACGATAAGCTGGCCAACGAATTATATAATCGTTTTACTGGAAATTTTTTATTTGAACCTGGCGAACAATATGGAAAAAAAGGAAAAGAAATTGAACGCAAACGCAAATCGGAGCAAGCAAAACTGGAAAAAGAGATTGCTGAAATATCGTCTAAAATAGAGGAAATTAAGCAAAATGTAATTTTCGAAAATTCTTTCGAATGGCGCTTCGAATTCCCCGAAGTACTAAACGATAGCGGCGATTTTATTGGTTTTGATGTGGTTATAGGGAATCCACCGTATATAAGACAGGAAGAACTTGGAGAATTTAAAAACTTTCTTCAAACAAATTACAAAGTATTTACTGCTGGTGGCGACATCTTCTCTTATTTTTATGAATTGAGCCACAGAATAATGAAAGACAAAGGTTATTTTTCTTTCATAAATAACACTTTCGACAAAACCTCTGCAGGGAGAACATTAAGAGAGTTTGTCGAAAATAATTTCAGCTTTGAAAGATATATTGATTTTACTGAAGTTGTTGTATTTGAAGAAGCAACTACATATCCAATTATATTGATAGCTCAAAAAGCAAATCACAAAAGTGATTTCAAATTTTTCAAATACACGAAAGCCAACTTCTACGACAAGGATTTATTAAACAATATTTCAATTTACGCAAAAGTTACACAAGACAAATTGAATACTGCTACTTGGAACTTCATCAGTTCATTTGAACAAAATGTACTGACAAAGATTCAAGAAAATAAAACGATTGGCGAACTTTATGGAAAATGCTATCGAGGAATTATAACAGGATTAAATGAAGCATTCATTACTGAAAATGACCTTGGGTGCTATACTGTTTTAAAAGATGTTTATGATGGCAAAGACTTGAAGAAATGGGCAACACCACAACCGTTCAAAAAAATGATTGTCTTTGATAGCAAATCAACATCAAAGAATTTTGGTAAACTAAGTGAAGATGTAGCATTTAAAATAATGAAGGAAACCTATCCTGAAATTTTCAATCATCTTGAACCATTTATAGAGAAAGCAAAAAAGCGTTTTGATAAAGGTGAGTTTTGGTGGGAATTAAGAAACTGTGCCTATTATGATTTGTTTGAAAAACCGAAAATCATTTTTCCCAATCTTCAAAACAACAACAAGTTTGCATTTGATGAAACAGGTGTTTATTTGAATGCTCCAGCAGTTTTTCTGCCTTCAAATGATAAAGCACTATTAGCGGTTCTAAACTCAAATGTTGTTTGGCATTTTTTAAAAAGTATTTGTGTAATAAGAAGCGGTGGTTATATCGAAGTTAAACCACAATATTTTGAGCAAATTCCAATCCCAAATATTGACGCTACAATACACAATAAATTATCCTTATTAGCTGACAAAGCAATACAAGAGAAAACCAATAATCAGCAAGCAGATATTACTGAAATTGAAAACCAAATCGACCAATTGGTTTATGAGTTGTATGGTTTGAGTAAGGAGGAAGTGTTATTAATTACAGAAATAAAATAATAATTTTATGGATACATTGATTGTCTTAGTTTCGATTATTGTTGGTGCAGCCGTATCGCTAATAAGTATTTTTATTAAAGAAACGCTAAGTCGAAAAACGCAGATAAAAATCGAAAAAATTAAACTCTATGATAAACGAAAACGATTGGCATATATTAAACTGTATGAATTTACTTCGCATTGCTTTTACAATTATATCCCTGATTGCGACAGTAAAACAAGTTTTTTACAAATCATGCGTCGCTATTATAAAGAAGTAAAATCAAATTATTTTTATTATGATAAAAATATTAGAAAGGAATTACAAAAATTTGAAGGCCAGTACCATAGCAGCGGCAACCCCGATTTGATTTCAGATGTTTCATTAGAATCTTTCTATAGGGATAATTTACTAAACATTGTTATCCAAATCAATAATATTATTGAACAAAAGTTTGATGACTGGAATAAAATATAGTTTGACCGACCTATCCGAAAATATAACTCTTGGTACTTGGAAAACACAATCCGCAAAGCACTATTTCCAATCCAAAATTGGTCCATGGCAATTCAACGCCTCTCTTTTTACCCCCGAAATCATCAACGATTATTTAAAAACCAAACCAATCAAAAATCAATAATCGGGGGTGTGTCCGTCCTTTTTCCACATCTCAACCGCCACCTTACGCAACTCTCCAGTATTCACAAAAACTTCAACGCCTACGCTTTCATACCCCGATTTCTCTAAATCAACCCAATACCTGCCGTCAGCCAAATTTTGCACATAAACACCACCTCTTTTACCATTCTTTGCGGTCAGCCGCCTTACAACCACTTCGCCATCCTTACATTTCCTAACCAATATTTTTACTCCCGAAATAGCCTCTCCCGATTTTCCATCCCGCACAACCAACTTCAAAGCCATTCGTTCCCTGCCCATCACAATAACCCGTCTTGTGCTGCATCTATTCTCCCCAAATTATTATCCCATAGCACTCGAAGCTCGCTTGCGCCCGAAATCTTCAATCAAAAAAAAAGCGGCCAAGCCGCTTCCTCATTAAATATCGAGTTGTCGCACACAGTCTATCACCGTTCCATCTACCCATTTAATGGCAGCCACTACACGGTCCTTATATCGTGGTTTTTGTGGAATTCCGCACAACGCGTCGGCTTCGGCTTTCAGTTGTTCTATGGTTTTTAGTGGTAATCCCGAGCCTTTCACTGCATCAATCAAATCCTGTCTTTTCGGGTTAATGGCAATGCCGCGTTCGGTTATTATCACGTCAATCATTTCGCCGGGGCCGGTTACTGTGGTTACTTCGTCAACAATCACCGGAATGCGGTCGCGGAACAGCGGAACAGGCAGTATAACATTGCGTGCATGCAAGCAGTTTTGCCATCCGCCAATACCGTGAAGCAAATACCCGTCGGAGTGTGTTACCACGTTTCCGTTAAAGTTCAAATCAACTTCGGTAGCTCCCAGTATCATTATGTCCATCATCGAGGTCAGATTCCCTTTCGAATGAAAATTATAAGCATTAAAAACAGGGTAGTGGTGGTGGTTCAGATTTCGGCTAATCGAAGCCACTGCATCAAGGTCAAAAGCCTGAGCATCTAAAATGTGCTTCATGGTGCCTTCCTCAAGCATTTGAACCATGTATTTGGTAGTTCCGCCAAAGCCAAGCTGACAAGCCTGTCCTTTTGCTTTCAGTATTTGATGCATAAAATAGCCAATAGCCAGCGATGTGCCACCGGCACCGGCCTGCATATAGCAACCATCGCGCAGCATACCGGTAACTTCGCAGAATTTAGCGGTAAGTTCGGCTATCAGCAGGCGGTCGGGGCTGCGGGTAATGGTAGTGGTTCCCGAAACAATTTTTTCGGGCATACCAATTTTATCGACCACGACCACATAGTCAACATAATTGCCCTCTATTAGCATTGGAAAACAGGGAACAGGCACCAAATTGTCGGTTACCACAATCACTTTATCGGCATACAAATAGTCGGGTTTGGCATAGCCAAGCACACCACATGCCGAAGGACCTTCGGTTGCGGTAGCGTTGCCAAACATATCGGCACTGGGGCATGCAATCACGGCAATGTCAATTTTCACTTCACCATCCTGAATGGCCTGCACACGTCCGCCATGCGAACGCAACACAGCCATGCCTTTCATTTTCCCTTCCGACACAGCCCGTCCCAGCGGTCCGTTCATACTTCCTTCTATTCGGTTAATGGTGCCGTCAATCAGATACTCTACCATAGGGTCGTTTACCGGAAACGATGCCGATGGCAGCCACACAAGGTCTTTAACACCCTTGCTGTTAGCAATGTCGAAAACGGTATTGCTCACCATGTCGCCATCGCGCAGGTGGTGGTGTGTCGATATACACATGCCATCGCGCAAGCCACACAGTTCAAGGGCTTCCTTCAACGATTTCACCACTTTGTTGCCGTCATCCGGATAGTCGATGCAGGTTGGAATAGGGGGGGCGTATTTACGTCCTTCGGGGCGGTGTTTGCCTACGCCTTTAAACGGAACGGCGCTTTGTCCGTTGATGTTGTCGGGAACCAGTCGTCCCACTGCATTTTTTATCATGTTAGTTGCCATAGTTGTCTTTCCAGTTTTGTTCAATTATACCTAAACTAATTGCCAGATTCAAGGTTTTTTCGGCGCGTTTTACCACCGGTGGATCAATCATTTTCGACCCCAGCGAAACTACACCGAGCCCGGCTTTCTCGCCTTCAATCGCTGCATTTACTATTTTCATTGCCTTGTCCAGCTCATCGGCATCGGGGGCAAAGCATTGCTGTATCACGGGCACCTGACGCGGATGAATGCAACCCATCCCTTCGAAACCAAGGCCTCTCGACACCTGAACAGTTTCGCGCAAGCCATCCATATTGTCAACATCGCTATACACCGAGTCGATAGGTTGAATTCCTGCTGCTTTGCAAGCATTTACAAGCCGCCAGCGTGCATACATCGATTCGGTTCCCTCTTGGGTGCGTTTGGTTCCCAAATCGGCTGTGAAATCTTCGAGACCAATAGCAAGTGCCACCACATTCGGCGTAGCTTTGGCCAGTTCAAAAGCCATTTCAACGCCCATCGCACTTTCTATAATAGGCATCAGAAATATTTGATTCGAATGAAATTCCGGCGATTTGTACTTCTGTATGGTTTCGTCAACCTGTTTCAGATATTCAACGCTTTCGCACTTGGGAACAAGTATCAGGTTAACATTATGCGGCACCACAAATTTCAGATCGTCGAGGCCGCGCTCTCCCTGATTGATGCGAACCATGCGTTCGGCACCAAAAAAATCGATGCAGCGCAACACATTTCTTACCAGCAGCCTGGCTTCGTCTTTCTTGGCAGGAGCCA
>CAZEHA010000043.1:0-28769 GCA_964511665.1 uncultured Bacteroidales bacterium | reverse complement strand
TTTAAAACCCTACAAACCACCGCTTTATTAACATTTAATTGTTGATTATCAACAGATTAGAATAAATTTAAGGATTGACTAATTAATGTTTACAGCAACGGGTGCAGCAAATTACATGCCTTACTATGCAAACCCGCAGGGCTTATTCTTTAATTAACTTTTTATTAACCAGACGATTGCCCGTTTTTATTTGCAACATATACATTCCCGGCGAAATATGGCGGGGAATTTCGATGCGCTGTTTGCCTTCGGTATTCACGTATAAGGTTTGCGTAAACACTGATTGCCCAATGGTATTAACCAGACTAAGATTTGTGGATTCGTGAATTGGGTACCCAAATTCAAGATTGATATGGTCGCTAAACACACTCGGGTATACCTGTATTTCGGCGTCGAAACTATCGGGCTGAAGCGCATTGTAGGGCTGACAGAACACTATGTTCGAATAGGCTGTGTCGTAGTAGTTACCATCGCCCGGATAACAACCATCGAGCCTGCGCACCATAATCTGGTAATAGGTTCCTTCGGCATTGGGATTGAACTCGATATACTGGTATTCGTTGTACAGATTTTGGTCGGCTACTTCTAGGTTGTCGGGGCTTGTGCCTTTCAGAATATAGTAATACACAACGAAGAATCCTTCATACGGGGTATAGTTCAGGGTGCAAACCACTTGTTGATTATATTGTGCAGAATTTACACTGAGAAATATCGATGAATGTGCATCGCTTAAAAACGATTCATTGCCGCAAGTGTCCACCGAAGATATTTTGTAGCTATAGTTGGTTTGTGTGGCATCTGAATTATCGTCGATATAGATTGCCGGTAGCAATGCATCATGATTATCGTAGAGCACATATTGAAAACCTGATTTGCGGTAAATGTTGTAATAATCGGTTCCAACATCCGGGGTCTTCTGCCAATACAATGTAACTTTATTGATTTCGTTTACCGATACCAAATTTATATCTTCGTCCTGAAAAACTGTGCCAACCACTACAGTTGCTGTGTCGCCCAGCAAGCAATTGTTCACATCGCGCACCACTATGGTATAGGTCCCTCCATTAATAACCGGAATCGATTGATTTGTTGATCCTGTCGACCAAGCATAACTGTTGTAGCCTTCGCCTGCATCAAGTATTAATTCGTCGCCACTGCAAAAGCGATATTCTCCGTTTTCGGGAAATGCTCCCAAATCAGCCATGGCAGGTTGACTTACAATCGCAGAGGCTGACGATTCACAGTTTTCGGAATCGATTATGGTTACATGATAGGTGCCGGCCTGTAAATTAGATGCTAAGGGCGAATTTCCTCCAACCCCGTCAGTCCAAACATAATCTACATCGGTTACTGCACCCCCGTTTACAATTACTTGGATGCTTCCGTCAGATGCTCCATGGCAGCTTACGTGGCTTACCTGCATTTCGACATTGTAGCCTTCGCCTTCGGTCATCACAGCCACATCGCTAATAGTGCAATAATAACTGTCGGTTACCAACAGTGTATATGTTCCGGGTGAAACATTTTGATAGGTTTGAGCAACGCTTACTACCTGAGCCTGATTGTTGTACCAGTAAAAGCTGGAATAAATACCTGTGCCTCCACTTACATCAGCGTGCAGAACACCATTGTTGTATCCGGGGCAGGTAATGGGCGTAGTGATAATGGATAGCTGTAAGGGTAACGATTGTGAAATAACAACCGAAGTGGCATCGGAGCATCCGCGGCTGTCGGTAACCACAACATGATAGGTGCCAATCGAAAGTTCGTCGATGTCTTCGGTATTGGAGAAAAACTCAGAGTTTTTCGACCAGCTGTATTCATAATCGGGAGTGCCTCCTTCAACGGTAATATCTATGGAACCTGTCGATTCCCCAAAGCAATACACATTCACAACATCAATATCGCTGATTTCGATAGGAGCATTCGGCTGTGTAACCTGCCAGGAACCCGAAATGATGCAACTATTGGCATCGGTTACGGTAAGATGATATGTGCCTGCAGCTATATCGGTTTGGTTTTGATTTGTGTTGTCATCGTTCCATAAAAAGTCGTAAGGCAACGTTCCTCCGCTCACCTCTGTATTTATCCAGCCCAAATCGCCATAACAATCAACATCGGCAGCTTCGCCCTGAAGACTTAGTGCCGAAGCCGGCTGGGTGATGTTTACTTGTGCGGTTACCTGACATCCGTTATTATCGGTTACTGTATAATTGTAATTGCCTGCAGTCAGGTTGTTTAGTTGCGTGCCGGTACTTCCACCGTTCCATTGAATTGAATATGGAGTTGTGCCTCCCGAAATAGAAAGACTGATGCTACCGGTTGTATTTCCATGGCAAAGCACATGTTGCACTGTTTCGTTAACTATTAGTTGCGAAGGCTCAATAATCTGATTGCTGAGGAACAATTTGCACGAGCTCGTAGCATCGGTAATGCTCACCGAATACACAGCAGCTGTGAGGTTTTCGAATAGGGTTTGGGTAGTATTGTTGTTATTCCATATAAACGACCCCGGCACCGGCAGTTGTGTTATTTCTACACTGCCATTGTTGTTGCCGTAACAGTTTATCTGAGAAATTGTCATCACAGTTTCAATACCATACCAAGCTTCGATAGTGATAACACTGTCGGCAACAATAGTCCCCGAATTGCGAATCAATAAATGGTAGGTTCCTGCTTTTACACCGGTAAAAGTGCTGTTGTTGCTGAAATTTAACCCGGCATCGAGAGAGTACTCATAACCCGGACCGGTAGGGCTTGTAATACTTATATCAACAGTGGGAATAAGATTTTCGCCACTGCAGGCAAGTTGCGAAACAGTAAAACTTGTTTCTGTACAGGTTGGGCAAATACGCATGGCCCCATCATCGGTAAACCCATGCCATACAACATGGTTGTTTTCGGCATAAACATACGATACCGGAAAGGCAGTAGGTATTTCATCCCATGTTGTGCCATCGAATTGATATAAGGCCCCATTTTCAAAATTCATTAGGTAGTTTCCACCTGCCTCACTGATAATCGATAAAACGGCAAACTGTTCTACTGTGAAAGGATGGGCAATAGCCGAGGCTGCAGTAAGACCGTCAGGGTAGAAGTATAGGTATTCGTCGGAGCCGATTACAACTCCTCCGGCAGCATCATTAGCAATTGCCATTGGCCTGACAACTTCGAAAAGGGCAATAACATTGGCATCAATAAATTCATCACTTTCTCTAAAGCTGATACCTCCATCGCAAAGAACCCAAAGCTTAGCATCCTGATCGAAAAAAACCTGAAATATTTTATTGTCGGCAATGCCATCGTCGGTAGAAATGGTGTCAACAATGCTCAGGCCGTTGAATACTACAATTTTGTCGTCGGTGGCAATATAAACCAAGTCGTTGTTATCTTGTGTTATCGAAACAACATTGTTGTGGGTAAGTCCATTTGCATTGGTGAAATTGTTAATTTGTGTGCCGTTTATACGGGTTAATCCATTAGCGGTTCCAATCCATATTACCCCATCATTGTCGGTAAACGAGCAATTCACAGCATTATCAACAATGCCTTCGGTGGTAGTATAGGTTCTCCATTTGAATCCATCAACCATGTTCAGTCCTTCGGCGGTAGAAATTAGTACTTTCCCGTTCGAATTACTAAAGTGTTTCACTTCGTTTGAAACTATATCCAAATTGGTTCTGATAATTGTGAAGTTTTCGTTTTGTTCTCCAACTGTTAATCCGTTAAAAGGTGTTCCTGCCCAAATATTTCCCAATGCATCGATTGTGAGGCAATTGACAATGTTATTGCTTAAACCATTGCTAACAGTAAATGTTTGGTAGGTATCTTCGTCGGTATATCTAAATAAACCATTGGCGCATCCCATGAATAGGTTCCCGAAATTGTCTTCGGTTAAACATAAAATACTGTTGTTGGGTAATCCTTGTGCTGTGGTAATGGTTTGCCATTCGGAGTAATTGTAGAAACTAACTCCACCATTGGTTGCAATAGCCATATTACCGTTGTTCATCTGAATAATGCTGTTTATCAGATTTCCTCCCAGTCCGTTCGATTGTGTGAAATTTTTGAAATCGAGGCCGTTGAACATACTTAACCCCGATGCTGTGCCAACCCAAATACTACCCGAGCGGTCGGCATAAATGTCTTTTATTGAATTGTTTATCAATCCGTTTGAGGTGCTGTAAACCGTAATTACTTCACCATCAAATTTAAAGAATCCTGCATTCGAAGTACCGGCCCAGATATTACCATTGGCATCTCCGGTAATACACCAAATGGTGTTTGAGGGTAAGCCATCGCCAATGCCATAGCCTGTCCATCCCAATCCGTCGAATACGGCAATTCCTGCCGCAGTAGCAATCCAAACATCGCCATTGCCTGCACAATACACATCATAAATCATGTTATTGGGTAACCCATTATCGGTATTGTAAAGCGACCATTCCGACCCATCGTATCGGGTTATGCCTTGTGTGCTTCCTATCCATACATTGCCATCGGCTGCAAGTGCAACCGCACGGGTGTTGTTCGAAATTAATGCATTTTCATACGGATAATAGCGTTGGGTTTGCGACATACACACAACAGACGCAAACAATGTTGCAACCACAAAGAATATCAGTTTTTTCATATCGAATTATTTTGTTTTCAAAGAAACTATTCAACCCATAAAGATAATAATCATCGCAAACAAACGCAAAAAAAATTTGTGCTTGTATCACTTAAAGCATAGAAAATTTAAAGATTGAGTGGCAGTGGTTGACCCAATGCACTACCCACTAGGGTATTGATATAACTCTTGTTCGCTTACTGTTACAGTATTTATTGCATAAAACCCTGATTACGCAATACTTCTAAGAGTGTTTCAGAGAAATGTTGATTGTCTTTTTCGGTGTATCTTACGTCGGTAAAAACCTGAGCCAGATTTTCTTTATTGTTTTCGGCAACAAATTTTTTGCTATCGTCGCGGTTTTCTTTTTCGGCATACAATGCCTCAATTTCTGTGTCGCTATATGGGTTGTAAGTTTCAGAATGAGCAATAGCTCTTATTGGTAGTCTGTCGGTTAAACTAGGGTTTTCGTCGGCATAGCCAATAACCAAAGTTGTAACAGGAACCACTCCCCTGGGAAGTTTTAGTATTTCGATAATGCGTGAAGCAGTGTAGGTAGTGGTGCCCAAATAACAGGTGCCGAGTCCGTTCGATTCGGCTTCGAGGCAGGCATTTTGAGCTGCTAGCAAAGCATCGATGGCAGCAGTTACAAACGACAGAAAGTTGTTGTAGGCTTTATGGTTGGCATTTCGAATGCGACACCATTGTTTGAATCGGTTGAAGTCGGCACAAAATGTCAAAAGCACCGGTGCCTGTTTTACCATAGCTTGATTAAAATGGCATGGCGATAATTGTTCTTTAATCTGTGCATCGGTGGTAACCACTATACTATATACCTGCATATTCCCTGTTGTGGGAGCCCTGCTTGCAGCTTCCAGTATCTTATCTATAATTTCGGGATTAACCTGATCAGGCTTATACTTTCGAATACTACGATGATTGAATATTTCCTGTACCATTTATTTGCTGTTAATCGGTTACACGTCGATGTTTGCATAGGTTGCATTTGCTTCGATAAATTCGCGTCGCGGGGGCACTTCATCACCCATTAGCATCGAGAAAATACGATCGGCCTCAAGTGCATTTTCGATGCTGACCTGACGCAATGTTCGGTTTCCGGGATTCATAGTGGTGTCCCACAATTGTTCGTTGTTCATTTCACCCAGACCTTTGTATCGTTGAATATGAATTCCCGATTCGCTGCCGTCTTTGGTAATCTCTTCTATTATTTGTTTGCGGTCGGTTTCGGTCCAGGCATATTTTTCGAACTTGCCCTTTTTAATGAGATAGAGTGGTGGTGTGGCAATGTATAGATAGCCTTGCTCGATAAGCGGCTTCATATACCTGAAAAAGAAAGTCATAATAAGCGTAGAGATATGGCTTCCGTCGACATCGGCATCGGTCATGATGATGATTTTGTGGTATCGTAGTTTCTCGAGATTTACAGCTTTGCTGTCTTCCTCGGTGCCTATGGTAACGCCAAGTGCTGTGTATATGTTTTTTATTTCTTCGCTATCGAATACTTTGTGCTGCATAGCTTTTTCAACATTCAGAATTTTACCGCGAAGTGGCAGTATAGCCTGAAAAGTTCGGTCGCGGCCTTGCTTTGCTGTTCCACCGGCCGAGTCTCCTTCAACTAAAAATAATTCGCATTTTGCCGGATCGCGATCGCTGCAGTCGGCAAGTTTACCGGGAAGTCCGCTGCCGCCCATCACATTTTTACGCTGCACAAGTTCGCGTGCTTTACGGGCAGCATGACGCGCAGTTGCTGCCAGTATTACTTTCGATACTATTGTGCGGGCATCTTTGGGGTTTTCTTCGAGATAATTTTTTAGCATTACACTCACAGCCTGATCGACCGATGCGCTGACATCAGAATTCCCCAGTTTTGTTTTGGTCTGGCCTTCGAATTGTGGCTCCTGCACCTTCACCGAAATTACGGCGGTGAGACCTTCACGAAAATCATCACCATTAATTTCGAATTTCAATTTATTCAGCATACCCGACTCATCGGCATAGGTTTTCAGTGTACGCGTAAGCCCTCTGCGAAAACCGGTTAAATGCGTTCCTCCCTCAATTGTGTTGATGTTGTTAACATAAGAATGTATGTTTTCGTTGAATGAGGTGTTATATTGAAGTGCAATTTCAACCGGAACATCGTTCTTTTCGGTAACGATGTGAATAATATTATCAATAAGAGTTTCTCTGTTTCCGTCGAGGTATTCAACAAACTCTTTTAATCCTTCATTTGAATAGAATTCTTCACTTTTGAAGGTTCCGTTGCTGTCGGTAACCCTCTCATCCGTAAGCCTCATGCAAATACCCTTGTTTAGGAAAGATAGTTCGCGCAAGCGTGAAGCTATAATGTCGTAGTGATATTCAGTAGTGATGAAAATACTGTCGTCGGGAATAAAAGTAACCTTGGTGCCGGTTGTAGTGCTTGTTCCCACAATTTTAACATCATATAGTGGTTTGCCGATTTCGTATTCTTGCTGGTATATGTTTCCATCGCGACAAACACGCACAGTGAGATGCTTCGAAAGTGCATTTACACACGAAACGCCAACACCATGCAAGCCACCCGATACTTTGTAGGAATCTTTGTTAAACTTACCACCGGCATGCAACACCGTCATCACAACTTCGAGGGCCGAGCGGCCTTCTTTTTCGTGCATATCAACCGGAATACCGCGGCCGTCGTCTTTAACACTAATGGAGTTGTCGGGATGGATGATTACATCAATGGTGGAACAGTAGCCGGCCAGGGCTTCATCAATAGAATTGTCGACCACTTCGTAAACCAGATGATGTAGTCCTTTTACACCAATATCGCCAATATACATGGCCGGACGTTTACGTACCGCTTCAAGGCCTTCTAAAACTTGTATGCTGTCGGCAGAATAATTTCCATTACCGTTGTTGCCATTCCCATTTGCAGAATTATTATTTCCCTGCAGATTGTCTAACTCGCTCATTATCAGATTGTTTAATAATTTTGATTTTGCTTATGCAAATATAAGATTTTTTAAAGTATTCTATGATGACAAAAGATGTATTATAGGTCAATTTATTAACAAAAAACATAATAATTTGTTAATTCGAACCTGCGAATTTTGTTTTTAAATCCTTATCGGGTAAGGGGGTGATTTTAAAAAGCATATTTAATCCCAAGTAATACGTTGAAACCGTGTGCACGGTAGTTTTCCCACAGATAATACTTCTGTGCGGCGATATTGTTAAGATAAATGAAACTGCTGAAATTTGATGCGAATGAATACTCGGCTTTTAAATTAACGTCGATGATGGGGCCTAGTTTGTTGTGGTCGTTGGCATCAACAGCGTAAAAGTTTTTTGTATAGCGTGTACCTGTAACATATGCGCCGGCTCCCACTGTCAATTCTTTGTTGATGCGGTAACTGGCAAAAATCCTGATGTCGAAATTGGGCATGTGCCATGGTTTGTCTTCCGATTTAATATAGCTGTACCAATAGTAGTGCCCATCGAGATATATGTTAAGATTGTCGTTTGGGGCTACCATAATTTCGCCGTATCCGCTGAACCGCTCAACATTTGAATATACTGTTTCGAATTTATTTCGCAGTAGTTCTGTTGTGTCGATTACATAGAAGTACATATTATCTATTTTGGAATAATTCCCTTTCAGGTTGAACCTGATTTTTCGATTGATATTGCCTTTAATACCAAGATCGATTATCTGTGCCATACTTGTTGGATCCGCTAAAAGTCTGTAAGTAGTATAGGGGTTTTCGAAGGCCATATGTTCCATGTCGTTTACCTGTAAATTCCCCGAGAAACCAAAGTACGGAATCAGAGTATTGCTGATGTTATGCTGAATGAGTACATCGGGATATAGATGGTAGCGTGACGAATCTCCCGAAAATGCTGCGGTACCGGTTAGTCCTAAGCGAATCTGCCATTGCTTATTGGTATAGGTTACGAATGGTTGTATCGATGGTACCAACAAAGACGAGTCTATTATGTTGGTTTTATACAGTTTTAAACCCATGTCGGCACCGATATTCAGGTTTTTCAGGTTCTTATTAACCGCAAGATCAATAGCAAAATGGTGCTGATGTGTAGTGTCTATAGCCTTCAGATAGTGATATTCAGTACAAAACCTGTAATTGGGATCTTTGTTGCCCAGGTTGTTGGAGTTTATTCCTGCATTCAGGCCAATTATCGAATAACGTTGTTTCTCCATATCCGATCTGTTTAACGGAACCAAATCGATATTTCCCGAAAACAAATTGGGATTGACCCCATAAAAATAGTCTTCGCGGCTGCTAAACCAAACATTACCGAAAAGGGTGGAGGTGTTTAGAAACTTTTTCCCGTATAACGAAATATCGTTGTCGTTATAACCTGCATATACGCGTTGGCTAATACTGTTTTTAATTTTCCCGTGTGAAGAATGGTGTTTTGCTGAAACGCCCAATGAATAATCTTTCGATCGGAGGTTGTGATAATTGGCTTCGATATAGGGAGTCAGATAATTGCCTATTCCAAATTTTATCCAGCCATTATCGAGAGGAGTTAGCGGCTCCGGCTTTAAATCGGCCGACTGAATTGGCAGTGGCTGATAGCGTGTAGCATATTGCCTGCTGTAAATCGAATATTTGAATTTAGGCTGAACACTTATTGTGTCAACAATTACCGGAATTGTTTGTATGCGATTGGCATCTCTTATGGTAGGCGTATATTCGTTATAAATGGTCATGTCGCCCATGTCGATTGGCTGGTTGTCGTCGGGCCTTTCTTGTGCCTGCACTACTGTTGTTATCGCTAAAATCAGGCCGGCGCTTATCATGAATCTTCTTTTCATTGTATTATGTTTTTGCGTTACCATTATTCGTTTTCGTTGTTTTCGTTGTCGGAGCCGTCAATGAGTTTGTCGTAGCCGCTATTATCGTTGCCTGTGTTTATTTCCATTTTCAGGAATTTATTGGTTTGCTCTTCGGCTTTTTCCATTTCGGTAATCTCGGCAAGTTTGTTGAAGGCCTCATCCTTTATGCCATCGGTTTCGTCGGTATAGTTGTCGAGTATCGATTTTAGCGTATGTTTGGCTTGGAACAAGTCGTTGCGCCCCAAAAATATATCCGAAAGCAACATAAAGCTTTTTGCTAACCAATACCGGTGAGGCGAACTCATTTGGGCAAATTCGTAAATCATGCTTTCTGCCAGGCTGTCCTGACCAATTTTTAATTGTATTTCGGCCATACGATAGCGGGCCTCGGCTCCCTCGGTCGATTTTACTTCTGTAGCCAGACTCGAGAACAGATTATATGCTTGCATCCATTGTTCCTGATGGTATCGTGCCTTGGCTTCATTGTATCGCGCTTCTTTAATCATTTCTTCGCTTACCTTATCGGTATTGATGAGTTTTTGTGCCGAAGAAATTACGTCATTCCATTTTTCGAGGATATAGTTGCAACGCAACTGCCCATGACGCGAAATAAGGATGTTGTTTTTATTCTGGCTTATTTTTTCGAGTCTTACATAATAATCAAGAGCCGATTGATAACTTTTGTTGGTATACAGAATGGTTGCCGATTTCAGAATGCTTTCTTCGGTGTACATTCCTGCAGGGGCTTTGGCTACTGTTTCATACGATGGCAAGGCTTCATCGGGTTTTCCAAAGTAGTTGAGCAATTCGGCCTTGTAAAAATGCGCATCAATATTGTAGCCTCCTCGCGGAAACTTTTCGAGATACTTGTTCAACGACTCAAGGGCTTTTGAATACTCCTGATTGGCATATAGTTTTTGTGCCGAAAGAAACATTAGCGAGTCCTGCTCTGTAACACTTACAACAATGTCGCCCTGCGAATTGGCATATTCAACATAGGCATCGGTATCGTTCATCTCGATGTATATGTTGCGAATCATTTCTTTTGCGGCACGGGCTTCATCAGAATTTGGGAATAAAGCTATCAATTGCTTGTAGGTTTCCAATGCATCGTTGTATTTCTTCTGGTTAAAGTATATGGTAGCCAAATCCGACAAAGCGGTTTTTACCATGATAGCACCCTGGTAGTTGTTTATCACTGTTTTATAATACATCACTGCTGAATCTGGCTTGTGCAGCATGGTGTTGTAAGTGCGTGCAATTTCGAAATTGGCAAAGCCGGCATAACTTGAGCTTGGGAAGTCGCGAACCAACTTGGTTAACGACCATATCTTTTCCTGGTGTTTTTTTTGCCCGCCATAGCCCATGGCCATTTGATACATGGCATAATCGGAATCGTAAAACCCAAGCAATGCCGATTTTTTGTAATAATCGGTGGCTTGCTCAAATTGCTTTGAAATAAAGAAGCAGTCCCCAATTCTATTCATTGCATCGTTATAGATTTTATCGGGCTCTCCGGTATAGGCTTTCTCGAATTTCCGAAACCAATTTCCTGCATTTTGATAGTCTTTTTTCTTGAAGTAGGCATAGCCGAGATTGTAATGTGCCGTTGCAAATTCGTCGATACTGACAGCACCGGGAGTTTCGGTAAATTGTTTGAACTGATTGATGGCATTGTCATATTTTTCCTGACGAAAAAACGCTTCTCCTTTCCAGTAATTGCACAGTGCTTTTATTTGCGAATCGTAGTGCCCGTATTTTAGCGATTTATCAAAAAAACTTATCGATTGATCGAATCGTTGGTCGATAAAGTGTTCTAAGCCCCTTAAGTAAGCAATACGCTGATATGCCTGCTCTATCTTTGGGGGCTTTGTCTTCATTTTATCCATGATATTCAACGCATCCTGATAGTTTTTTGTGGTGAGAAATGCTTGCAACATATAGTCGTATGCTTCATCAACTCTGTCGGAGTTCGGAAATTCGTTTAAAAATGTGTTGAAAGCATTCAGTGCCTCGTTAAAAGGAGAGTAATCGAGCTCATACGATATCTTGGCAAAGTTGAATAAGGCATCTTCGCGTATGCTCGGGTTCGTTTTGTATCGGGCAGCTGTACCAAAAGCATTTTTTGCGTCCTTTTTGCGATCGGCTCGCAAATAACAATCGGCAAGGTGGTATGCAGCATTTTGAACCAATGTGTCGTTCCCTCTCATAGTTCCCTCAAAATAGGGAATTGCCTTGTTGTACTGCCCGCTTCTGTAATAAGAATAGGCAAGCTGATAGGCGTCGGTTTCCATAATATCTCTATCAGACCCAAAACCTTTTTCGAAATATGGTATGGCTTCGGCATATTTCTCGGTGCGATAGTAGGCTTCGCCGATTATTCTCGAAACCTCGCTCCAGCGATCAGATTCCGATTTTACGAGTAAGCCGGGAGCATAATCAATAATTTCGGCGTATTTATCCTGTAAATAATAAATCTGTGTAATGTAAAAAGGAACGATATCGGCAAACCAATCGTGTTTTTCGATTTTCTGAAAACCCAGCAAAGCCGTTTGATATTGCCCGTTCATGTACTTAATATGCGAATAAAAATATTCCGATAAGGGACCATAAAAAGTTTCACTGTCTTTAATCTCATAAAACGACTTGGCAGCTTTGTCGTAGTCTTTTCGTGCAAAATGGCAGTATCCCATTTTGAAAAAGTACTCTGAGTTTTCGGCCGCATTTAGGTTCAAACGATCAACTTTTTCGTACCATTTCAGCGCTTTGGGGTAACTTTTTTTTAGAAACTGGTAGTTGGCCATCTGAAAATTGGCATCGTTCACATTGTAACTTTCGGGATGCTCTCTGATGAACCGAGTTATAAGGTATTCGGCATCTTTGTTGAAGAGCTTAAGTGCACACATCGATACATAATATTTGGCATCATCGTTATAGATTGTTGTTTCGTAGCCTTGGCTTGTGGCAAACGATTCAAAAATCTTTTGCGCGGCCCCGTAATGTCCTTTGTTGTACAGCTGAAGTGCCGTTGCGTATTTGGCATCGGGTTGAACATAGATTTGGGTTGTTTGGGCTGTAGTTATCAGCGCTGCATGTAATGCCAGGAATAAAACGAATACTCTGATTTTCATATCTTAATAAATCTTTTATTAATCACTGTGCTTAAGTAAAAACCAAGTAATAAAAGTAATGCTTCTTCTTTTTGTGCCAATGATAAGGTGTAATGTTTTAATTAACAGCATTTTGTTTATTTCTAATAGAAGGATGATAATTTGTATTGGCTTTTATTCATTAGGTTTGTTGTTACTGTTTTACTAACGTGGTAATAGGCCTATTAATTGCATAAAAATATGGACGAAAGCTTTCACATTGTTATTAAAGATATGTCGCTGTCGCACGACAACAACATTGTTTTAAGTAATGTCAACCTACAAATCCGAAAATCGGAATTTGTTTTTATTATCGGAAGGGTAGGTAGCGGAAAATCGAGTTTGCTAAGGGCTTTATATGCCGACATACCTCTGTTGACGGGGAGCGCTGTTGTACTGGGTGAGGAACTCAGCGACATAAAAAATTCAAATATCCCTTTTCTACGTCGGCAGATTGGGATGGTTTTTCAGGACTTCCAGTTACTTAGCGATCGTAATATAACCGAAAATTTGAAGTTTGTTCTTAAAGCTACCGGATGGAAGTCGGAAGAGGAGATTCGTACACGGATAACTGAGGTGCTCGATGCAGTTGGTTTACCCGATAAAGGTTTGAAGAAGCCTTTTGAACTTTCGGGCGGAGAACAGCAGCGCGTGGCCATTGCCCGTGCTATTTTAAATAATCCTCCGATGATATTTGCCGACGAGCCAACCGGAAATCTCGACCCTGAGTCGGCCGAAAGCATTATGAATATATTGCGAAAATTGAATGATTCAGGTAAAACTATTGTTATGGTAACCCATAATTATTCCATACTGAAAAAGTATCCGGCTCGTACTCTGTTGTGCGAAAATGGAATGGTTCGTGAATTGCCCGGTGATGAGGCAATCGATATGAGCGAATTATAGAAAGTCGTACTACAAAAAATGCTGCCTCGTTTTTGCAAGGCAGCATTTTTTGCTAAAGGTTGTTTGCTGCTAATTGTGCAACCAAAACGACTGTACATAGTACACGGCAGCACCCGACAAGTATCCGAGCAATGCCAACAGCGATATGCGCCTTAAATACCATATAAAGTCGATTTTTTCGAGACCCATAGCAGCTACTCCGGCTGCCGACCCTATAATTAAAATGCTTCCTCCGGTACCTGCACAATATGCCAGGAATTCCCAAAATAGGCCATCCTGCATAAACATAGCCATATATTCGGGATTGGCAGCCGACTGAACCATTGCGTCGGTGGCTATCGGATACATACCCATTGCTCCCGCAACTAGTGGAACATTATCTACAATGGCCGATAACAATCCAATGGCCAGGTCAATGAGAAATATATTGCCCAAATGTTCGTCGAGGTAGCCTGCCAGTAAGAAAAGATGGCCGGCACTCTGTAGGGCAGCAACTGCCGTTAAAATTCCCAGGAAGAATAATATAGTGGGAGTATCAATTTTTCGGATAATAGCCATAACCGATAAGCGGCGCTTGCATTCATCGGTCTTTTTGCGATGCATTATTTCGGTAGTAAGCCAAAGAATGCTTAAGCCGAATAACATTCCCATGTAGGGCGGAAGGTGAGTAATAGTTTTATATACTGGTACAAAAAGTAAGGCCAGCACACCGAGTGAAAGAATAAAAATCTGCTCTTTTGGGGTAGTCAAGGCCTCGTGTTCAACACATTGGCTTTTCGGACGGGTAACGTGCCCCTTCATCGTAAACGTTAGTAATATCAATGGTATTATCATCGTAAACAAACTTGGGATAATAACCCGGGTGATAATGTTAATGGTAGTTACCTGACCACCAATCCATAGCATAATGGTGGTAACGTCTCCTATGGGTGACCATGCCCCACCTGCATTGGCAGCCAATACTACCATACTGGCGTAGAACCAGCGTGTGTGCTTGTCATCGATAAGTTTACGCAGCAAAGCTACCATAACAATGGTTGTGGTTAAATTGTCGAGAGCGGCCGACATAAAGAAGGTAATGAAACTCAATATCCACAACAGTTTTACTTTGTTGGTTGTCTTGATTCTGTCGGTAATTACCCTAAACCCTTCGTGTTGATCTACAATTTCAACAATGGTCATGGCTCCCAGCAGGAAGAAAATAATGTGGGAAATCTCTATCAGATGATGCTCTAATTCGTGACCCACAAAATGCACCGAGTCGATACCATGTGCACCTGCCTGCCAGTTCGGACTAAACCCCAATCCTAAAATAAGATCGGCACTTAACACGTAAACCGTCCAGCACAACACACCAATCATTAAGGCTGATGCTGCTTTGTCAACTTTAAGCGGATGCTCAAGGGCAATAGCTGTGTAGCCTAAAACAAAAATTACTACGATAAGAATAAATATTGTCATAACTTTAAGTTTTGTTAATGCACAAAAATAAAATTATTCAAAAAAAAACTGTCCGTTTTTAGTTTGCTTATTGATTGACAATAACCCCGAATAGATTTTTCGTGTTAAACAAATGCATGCATTATTCTTCTAAACACTTGTTATATGAATAACAACGCTTGTTTCATTAGCTTTGCTGTATTGCAGCTGCTTGCAAATATGTTATAAAGCATGTAAAGTACAAGTCGCATAAGATGAGCTTGTTAGTGAATTAACAAAAACTACTAATTTTAGATATATGCAACGCTTTGTTAGTGTAAAATTTGAACCTGAAGATAATATACACCGGCACCTGCCAGATAACCGATAAGCGCCAGCAACGAAATTCGTTTCAGGTACCAAATAAAGTCTATTTTTTCTAAACCCATTGCGGCCACCCCGGCAGCAGAACCAATAATAAGCATGCTACCACCCGTTCCTGCACAATAGGCTAAGAACTCCCAGAACAAACCATCCTGCATAAAATGGGCTGCATATCCCACGCTTCCTGCAGCTTCAATCGGATACATACCCATGGCACCTGCTACCAGTGGCACATTATCAACTATTGACGAGAGTGCTCCGATAGCCAGATTTATCAGATATATGTTCCCGAGTTTTTCATCGAGCCAACTTGCCAGCAAGCCCAAATGTCCGGCGCTTTGCAACGCGGCAACTGCCGATAGGATTCCAAGAAAAAACAAAATGGTGGGAGTGTCAATTTTTCTGATAATGTTCATTACCGACAGGCGTTTTTTGCAATCGTCGTTTTTGCGCCGGTGCATTATTTCTGTGGTAATCCATAATATACTTAACCCAAACAACATACCCATGTAGGGTGGAAGGTGTGTAATGGTTTTGAACACAGGAACAAACAGTAGCATCGATACACCGAGAATGAGAATAAATATTTGTTCCTTTCCGGTTGTAAACACTTCTTCTGTTTTACATATTTGAGGACGGGTTACATTGCCTTTCATGGTGAACGAAAGTATGAGCAGCGGTGCCAGCATGGTGGCCAAACTTGGTAAGAACACACGAGTGATAATGCTTATTGTGGTAACCTGACCCCCAATCCACAGCATAATGGTGGTTACATCGCCGATAGGAGACCAGGCGCCTCCTGCATTGGCTGCCAGCACTACCATGCTCGCATAGAACCAGCGGGTGTGCTTGTCGCTGATAAGCTTGCGCAGCAATGCAACCATAACAATGGTTGTGGTAAGATTGTCGAGGGCCGCCGACATAAAAAACGTAATAAAACTCATTATCCACAACAACTTAACTTTGTTGGTAGTGTTTATGCGGTCGGTAATTACCTTAAACCCTTCGTGTTGGTCAACAATCTCAACAATAGTCATTGCTCCCATTAAAAAGAACAATATCTCGGCAATTTCAACCAAATGGTGCTCTAGCTCTCCAACTATAAAATGAGCTTGGTCGCCATGGCCATGCAGAGCCCAATTCGGACTAAAATCAAGCCCAAGAATTATGTCGGAACTCAATATGTATATTGCCCAACATACTACTCCGATGAATAATGCCGAGGCCGCCTTATCAACTTTTATAGGATGTTCAAGGGCAATGGCAGTGTAGCCCAGAACAAAGATTACAACAATCAGGATAAAGTAAAACATATGTAAGAGTTTGAAATTAAATGGCAAATTTAATACTATTGCAATATGTTAAATGATAGTTATAAAAATATTTTTAATCTTGCAATAGGCAATGAAATGTATAATAAGCGGTGATTTTTTATTTGATATTATATTCGCCGCTTTTCATGAAACAGATTGGTTGTTTCGTGCAAAAACGTTTTTTATTTGATGGTAGAGTATGTGCTGAAAAACATAAATTGAGCTACATTGATGAAGCTGCCTTTCCGGCCTGATGGGGCCAAATGATTTTATCGGTTTTTCGCCTCGAAGATTTTGTATCAGTTTCTTTTGCCGGTTTTTTCTTTATGCCGAATATTTTCCTGAACAATTCCCCAATAGTGTTGAAATCGTTGGTGTAGAACAAACCTGCCCCGCTGGTGTAGGGGCCGTAATCCATATCAATTTCATTATTGGCACGAGTAAAACCTTTTACCCTAAGATTTCCTTTTTTATTAATTTTTACCTGAACTTCTACATCTCCAACAATATTACTGGTTTGCGATTGATGCTGGCCAACTCCAAGGTTTCCGTTAATCAGAATGCGGTCGTTTAGCAGCTGTGTCGATAAGGCCACTTCGAGTTCCTGCGACGAAATCTCATCACCCGGACGGTATTTTACACCTATATCAAAATCTTTGCTTATTTGCGAAAGCCAATTACTCAGCTGATTCGACAGCAATTCGCTGGCAGTATTGCCTACCGCTCCGCCACCCCTCGTTTGTGCGTAATCGGTTCTCATGTTTTCGGGGGTGTAAAACCGGTTCATGATGAGCAAGTACAGTAGTTGTTTGTTTTTTTCATCGTCGCTCATGTTGCTTAATTGCGACAATACTTTTTCATCGGCATTGGGTACCCTGATATCGAATTTTATATCGGGGGTCATCAGACTACCCGACATACTAATGTGGCATTCGATATTGGTTAATTTTTTATAGGTAGCACTCGAGTCTATAGCAAGCATTAAATCGAACAGAGGAGCCCTTAGCCGGTAAACGGCATTCAAATTCATTACTGCATCATAAGGGTCTCCATTCCAAACAATTGTTCCTCCTTCTTCTACGTCGAAACGTTTGTTGATAATGTTCTCGAGAGTAAACAAGTAGCTCCCTCTCACTATTTCTACATCACCTATCATCTTAAAGTCGTCGTTCGAATCGTAGTAAATGTTTAAATTGCCTTTGCAATTAGCCTTAATCATATCTCCCACCTTGGGGTCGAAAACTATCTGGGCTTCCGCATCAGGAGTCAGCTCTATGTCCATGTTCAGGTAATACGACATGTCTGTTTTTTTATCTGACAGAAGTGTAATATCTGTGATGGTATCGTTTTTCTTTACAAAGGTAAGGATGTTGTTTTCTCCGGCTTCGTAGCTTTCTGTCATGGGTAGAACAAAAACAGTATTTGGTTCTGTTTTTATGGTAATATCAATGCCAAATGCCGACATGTTCCCCTTTACCTGAATGGTTCCGCTTCCATAGGCTGTTCCATAAAAGGTGCTGTTGTCAATTTCAGTAGTATTCATCATTTTCAGTTTGTCGGCCGTGATGTCGAAACTGAATCGGATATCCTCGAATTTATTGTGATATACCCCTCCGTTTACCACTCCTTTATTATTTTCTGAATCGAGTACCGTAAAGCGGTTGAATAAAATACTGTTTGGCGTAATCCAAACGGTGTCGTTCAGGTTCACAAACAATTTTAAATAATCGTAAGTGAGATGTGCCCTTTCAAAATCGAGAAATCCGTTTATCAAAGGATCAGCGGGTTTGCCTGTAATGTGGATATGCCCGTCGATAAAGCCACGTGTGTTACTTATTTCAACAGTATTCAGGTAGGGCTCAAGAACTTCAAGTTTAAAATTGTCGATGTCGCAGGTCATGTTCAGCGAATCGGTTTCGGGGAAATAATTACCATTAAACTTGAGAAATGGATTCGACCCCATGAGTCTCAAGCCGGTTGCTGAATTAAGCCAGTCGGCTGTAACATCGAACCGGCCAAATTTTTCTTCATTCACTGTCAACTGATCGATGCTGGCGCTTATTTTAAATACCGGACTGTTATATAATCCCGAAAAACGACCGCTGGCAGTAAGAGCCCCCTCTAGATTATAGCCAAATTCGTTGATTATCGGGTTCACATTGTTCAGTTGTGTTTTGTCGATATAAAAACGCAGCAGTTTTTCACGATTTTCCGATATAAAACCGTCTATTCTTAACGATTGTTCGCCATACGAAACAATGAAGTTTTCGATGCTGATTTCGGTTGTGTCAATCATAATAGGGGTTTCTCCAATTTTCCAATTGGTGTTGTTGATATTCACCTCCGAATCGTATATGTTTATGTAAAACAACGGCATCGGTTTCCCTGTTTCATTCCTGATTATTGCCGAAACAGCAATGTCGCCCGAATAGTCAACCTCGGCACGGTCGTCCCATTTCACCGAAAGATAAATGCTGTCGGTCTCGGCATTCAAAGCTATGTCGAGGTTGTTCAGTAAATTCAAATGATCGGTGTTTATTGTATTGGTAGATATTTGTAATTGAATAGCCTGTTTATCGGCATTCAGTTGGAACTGCGTTTTGCCAATACTGATGGAATCGTATTGAGTCTCGGGTAATTCAGACAGCATTGTGATAATCCCTTTTTGTGAATTGAGTTCTCCAGCAATCAGCAAGTCATTATTGAGGCGTAGGTCGGGCATAAAAATTTCGAACAGCGAATTCAGATTCTTCAAATTGATACTGTATGCGAAATTGTTTTTGTAAAAAACTGGTGCGTCTTCCGAATTTTGTGATAATGCCGGAAAATAATTGGCCATCAGCGAGCCAAACATGCTTGCCAGTTCAATAAAGTCGTAACGTCCATCGATACTGGCATCGAGATAATCGCTTCGAATATTAAGTTGTTGCTGATTGTCGGTTTCTGTAGCATGTATTTTCAACGATTCCATTTCGATGGTGTTGCCGTCGAAATAACACAATATGTCATCAAGCATCAACTTTCCAACAATTGACTCGGTAATGTCGCCTCTAAAATCGGCAAACATTCTCATTTTCAGAGAGGCATCTATGCTGGTGTCGACCAAAATTTCTCCAATATTCACATCTACATCCATATTGAGCAATGCTACCGGAGTTCCTGTTGTGGTGTTGTAGCTGCCGTTTAAATCGAGTTTCAGGTTTCTGTCGTTTATTTTTAGTTGCCCCAAATACAAGGTATTGCTAAAATCGCCGTCTATTTCAATATTATTGTAATTGTATCCCATAAGTCCGAGCTTTTCGATTTTACAATCGATATTGGCTGCAAAAATTCCCATACCGTCAACCGATGCATCTAGTTTTGCATTCATTGTCAGCATTCCGAGTGTGTTGTCGTTCAATATCTTCCCAAGGTTTAAATCATACACCTCAAGTTTTCCTTTTATTTTATATTTTTCTTTATCAAAATCGGTCACCAATGCAAGGTCGGTGTTTAAGCTTCCGGCATCAGAACTCAGCGAACCGAAGGTCACCAAATCGTTCAACACACCTGTAACGTTGCCCTGATATCTGATTGTACCCAAGGCGTGTACGTTTGGTGGCAGACTTGCAGTAACATCGCCAGTGAAACATTGCATCAAATGCTCAAGCTCTCGTGTCGAAGTGCTGAAGTTAGAAAAATCGGCAAACAAAAACGCTTCTTCGATATTATCGAGATTACTTACACTAATACTTGCATCGAGGCGTGTCGATTTTCCGTAGGCCAAACTGAAATCCCTGAGCTTTACATCAGATAGTTTCCCTTTTATCTTGCCCGAAAAGCTTAGCGCTTCTTCGGTAACTATCATATCGGTAAGAAACAATCCAATGTCGGCAAAATCGATACTGCAGGTGTCGATGTTAATGTCGACCCGCATTTTGTTGATAGGATCGCTCATGTATTCATCGTCGATTCCGCTTATTTTGGCACTTCGGCTCAACAAAATCGATTTATCGGTTCTGAACACGAAGTCGTCGAGTTCAATCCCCAAAGGGTGGTATTTTATATGAGCACTTATTTCATCAATTATTAACCCGCTCTTATCGTATAAACTTAATTCATTCAGGTCAAGCTCAATGGTGTCACCATACATCAAAAAGTCGCTAATCCAAACATTCAAATTTTCGATGTCGATGTCGGATGCATTAAAGCCTGTTTCTGTTTGTTGGGCTGTAAAGTCGCGATATTTGAATCGTGCATACTCGAATTCGAATTCATTGCAAAAAATATCGAATCCTCCCCCCGAGCTGGTGTCGTCGGAAGAGAACTTGTCGAGCAGAAAATCTAAATTGCTAATGCCTGCTGTATCAACATACATATTTACATAGGCTTCGTTAAATATGAGCCGGTCGATATACACTTTGCTGTCGAATATTTTTACAGAGGCAATGCGGGTAAACATTTCCTTGGCATATATCAGTGTGTCGCCCCGATTGTCTTCTAAATAGAAATCACCAAAGACAATTTTACCCGGAAAATCAACATATACCTTCTTTATTTCAATCTTGATATCGTAAACTTTTGCTACATAATCGATAGCTGTGCGGGTAAGATAACTCTGCACCGATGGCAGTTGCAGCAGTATGGTTATCAGCAATATATAGTGCAATAACCAAAACAGCAAACTGAAAAAAACTTTTTTTAGTCGGTACCAGGCCAAGGTCTTACTATTTTAAATACAAATCTAATCAGAAAAAGAATAGTCCAATTCAATTATCATACAATTTCGATTAATTTTGCCAACGCATTATGGTTAATAATCCTTACATATTGGCAATTGAGTCATCTTGCGACGACACATCAGCAGCGGTGCTGCATGGCCGAAGGGTTTTGTCGAATGTAATAGCCTCTCAGTCAATTCATAATCTTTACGGTGGGGTAGTCCCCGAGTTGGCTAGCAGAGCACACCAAATTAATATAGTGCCTGTGGTTGATTTTGCTTTAAAAAAGTCCGGAATTCCTATTCACAAGCTTCATGCGATTGCTTTTACGAGAGGTCCGGGTTTGCAAGGTTCTCTCCTGGTAGGGGCCAGCCTAGCAAAATCGCTTGCACAGGCTCTTGGCTTGCCCTTAATTGGGGTGAATCACCTGCACGGACATTTGTTGGCACATATGGTATCAGAAGATGTCGGAGGTAGTGCCGCTGATGTTTTCCCGCAGCTGTGTTTGTTGGTATCGGGAGGGCACACCCAGTTGGTGATGGTACACGATTACCTGAACTATGAAGTGCTGGGGCGCACTATCGACGACGCAGCCGGAGAAGCTTTCGACAAATGTGCCAAAGTAATGGGGCTCGATTATCCGGGTGGGCCGGTTGTCGACAGATTGGCTTCGAAAGGCAACGAAAATGCTTTCAGTTTTGGATTACCCAAAATAGAAGGGCTTAATTATAGCTTTAGCGGATTAAAAACTTCGTTCTTATATACCTTACGAGACCTTTCGAAAAATGATGCTGCATTTGTTCAAAACAACCTTAACGATTTATGCGCTTCGCTGCAAAAAGCCATCATCGATGTGTTGATGTCGAAACTAAAAAGAGCTATACGCGAAACAGGTGTTCGTACCATAGCAGTGAGCGGTGGTGTAGCTGCCAACTCGCAACTGAGAAGCGGTCTCACAACACTGGCGGCTAAACAAGACCTGAAATTGTTTTTGCCCGAGCTGGCTTTTACCACCGACAATGCCGCCATGATAGGCATGGTTGCATATTATCATTACCTGACTCGAAAATTTAATGCATTTGATGTGATTACTGATGCAAGGTTAGATATTGGTGATTTTTAATGACTATACTTTGCTGACAAAATGTCGCATGCTTTTATTTGGCAGGTATTTTGAAAATTAATCAAAAAATTAAATGTAACTGTTATGATGCTTTATTTGTTAATATTTGGTGGTTTCATGCTGCTAAGCTTTATGGTAAGTTCGGTATTGAAATCGAAGTTTAAAAAATACTCGAAAATACCCACACAAGGTATGCTTACGGGTAGGGAGGTTGCCGAAAAAATGTTGCGCGAAAACGGTATTACCGGAGTTTCGGTGGTTTCGGTGGCAGGCCAGCTTACCGACCATTACAATCCGGCAAATAGAACAATAAATCTGAGTAAAGATGTGTTTTTTGGAAATTCGGTGGCTGCTGCAGCTGTAGCTGCTCACGAAACCGGACACGCATTGCAACATGCCAGGGCATATAGTTTTTTAAATATGCGTTCGCAATTGGTACCTGTGGTTAGCTTTGCTTCGCGCTGGGTTCACTGGGTTTTGCTGGCCGGTATTCTTATGGTGAACAGCTTTCCGCAATTAATGTTGGCTGGGATTATATTATTTGCGGTAACTACTCTGTTTACAATAATTACATTACCTGTTGAAATCGATGCAAGCCGTCGTGCTTTGCAATGGCTCGAAACTGCAAATATTACCAATTCATCAACCCATTATTATGCTAAAGATGCTCTAAAATGGGCTGCTTCTACCTATTTTATCGCGGCGATTGCCTCGTTGGCTACATTGTTTTATTATGTGCTCATCTTTATGGGTGCTCGCGATTAAATTTTCTTTAAGTTCAGTAAATCAGTTAATTATGGTTTGACATTGTTTAATGTGCTTGCAGCGAAATCTTAAAGTTTTATTAAAATTATAAATTCTTCATAAAATTTGACAACTAAAAAACTGTTTTTTGGTCTGATAATTGTTTACTTTTACCGAATTATTTTTCACTCGGTTTTATGTTAATTTAAAATATTGTAATATGAAAAACTTAGTTTTATTTGCTACAGCACTGTTGATGAGTATCGTTGTGATGGCTCAGCAAAAAAGCGCAACTATTTCGTGGGAAAAAACCTCTCACGATTTCGGAACTTTTAAAGAAGAAAGTGGCACGCAAGCCTTTTCCTTTAATTTTACAAATACAGGCAGCGAGCCATTAATTGTTACAAATGTTAGGGCATCGTGTGGTTGCACGGCAACCGAATGGACCAAAGAACCGGTGCAACCCGGTAAAAAAGGATATGTGAAAGCGACTTACGACCCCAGAAACCGACCCGGTAAATTCGATAAATCGATTACCGTAACCACCAACACCGAGCAACCCAATCACGTATTACGTATTTTAGGTAATGTAATTGCCCGCGAAAAAGGTCTTATCGATTTATACCCCAAAGAATTGGGTGATATTCGCATGAAAACATCTCATCTGGCTTTTGTAAAGGTTTTCAATACCAAGAAAGCAGTCGACTCTATTCCAATCGTTAATATGGGCACAGCCGATGCAAAAATAAGTTTTCAAAATGTACCGGCACACATTAGCATCAAAGTAGTTCCCGAAACCTTGAAAGGCCGTGTGGGCAATGATGAGTCGGGGCAAAAAGGAAGCATTATTGTAACTTACGATGGCACCAAACAAAAAGACTTTGGATTCTTAATGGATAGGGTTACCATGGTAATTAATGGCACACCCATGCAAAACGACAGAATTTCGATAAGCGCAACCGTAGAAGAAGACTTCTCGCATCTTACACCCGAAGAAAGAGCAAGAGCTCCCAAAATGTCATTTGAGTCGACAGAGTTCAACTTCGGACAAATAAAATCGGGAGAATCTAAAAGCTATGAATTCAAATTTACCAACACAGGGAAAAGCGATTTGGTAATTCGTAAAATTAAAGCATCATGTGGCTGCACTGCTACTAGTCCCGAGAAAATGGTGATTAAACCCGGAGAGTCGAGTAAGATTGGCACTACTTTTAATTCTGCAGGGAAAAAAGGCAATCAGAACAAAACCATTACTGTTATTACCAACGATCCCGATAACCCAAGCGTAATTCTTAAGGTGAAGGGTGAGGTTACCGAATAAAAGCTATAAGCGTTATGTAAAAAAGGTTGGCTGTTGGTCAGCCTTTTTTTATTAAATTGCGTTGTTAATTTGACGGTTATGAAAACATATTTGTATGTTGCTATAGTTTTGTTTCTGGTTGTTGATATCCCAATTATGGCAACAGCCCAGCAAAACAATCCTTATGCCGAAAATGTAGTAGTTTTTAAACTGAAAGCCGATTCAAAATCGGCTATAGTAAATCAGAATATTCACTCACCCGGGCTGAAGTCGTTGTTTGAAAGTGCCGGACTGATTCAACTGCATAGCATGTTTCCCCATGCGCAAAGTCCCGAAAAAGCGAGGAATTCAATGGGGCAAGCCTATGTAGATTTGTCGCTCATTTTTGTGGCAACAGTGCAAGTCGATATCTTTCCATTAATTGCAAAGCTGCAGCAAACAGATATTATTGAATATGCACAACCGTATTACATCCCACAATTGCTTTTTGAACCCGACGACCCAATGCATAGTCAGCAATATCATCTGGCACTTATCTCAGCTTATCAGGCATGGGATGTGCATATGGGCAGCGATGAAATTGTGATTGGTATTATCGATACAGGCACCGATATCGACCATCCCGATCTTATTTATCAGATTGCGTATAACCACAACGATCCTATAGATGGCATCGATAACGATGGTGATGGTTATATCGATAACTTCAGAGGTTGGGATTTGGGCGAAAACGATAACAATCCGCAAGCCGATATGTCGAAACACGGTACATGGGTTTCGGGCCTTTCATCGGCACAGGTTAATAATGCTACCGGTATTGCCGGTACAGGGTTTCGTTGTAAGTTTCTACCGATTAAAATTTCCGACAACAACAATGTTCTTACTAAAGCATACGAAGGCATTGTGTATGCTGCCGACCACGGATGTAAGGTGATTAATTGTTCGTGGGGTAGTGAATATTGGAACCCGCTGGGACAGGACATTGTCGATTATGCCGTTATCAATCGCGATGCACTGGTGATAGCCGCTTGTGGTAATACCAATTCACTTGGGAGCTTCTATCCCGCCTCGTTCGAAAGAGTATTGTCGGTGGCAGCCACTACATCGCTCGATGAAAAATGGACCCCCGATAACACAGGAACTACCGCCGGAAGCACCTATGGTTATCAGGTAGATATTTCAGCTCCCGGAGCATTGCTCTATTCTACCGACGATGGTGGTGGGTATATGATAGCTTATGGTGGTACTTCGTTTGCTGCACCTGTAGTTGCAGGAGCTGCTGCAATTCTACGATCGTATTATCCCGAATTGTCGGCTTTGCAAATTGCAGAACTGCTAAAGCAATCAAGCGATAACATCGACACAATTGCCTATAATGCTCCTTATGCAGGTTTGCTTGGAACAGGAAGACTCAATATGTATGATGCACTCATTGCTGAACTCACACCTGCCATTTCGCTCGAGAATATTGCGATTACCGACGATCGCGATGATTACTACCAAAACTCTTTATTGGTAAGTGTTCATGCCGATTTAATTAATTATCTGGCATATGCCGAGAATCTTACATTGCAGGTGTCGTGCAATTCCCCTTATGTACAACTGCTAAATCCCAATATAAATATCGGAAATGTATCATCGCTCGAAACGATTGCCTTGGAACAAAATGCCATAACTTTTTTCATCGACGAAAATATTGATTACAATGAGACTGTTGTGTTACGAATCGATTTTGTTGCAAATAACTACGAGGCTTACCAATATATTGAAGTGTTTCTAAAGCCATCGTTCAAAAATATTTCTACAAAAAACATACTGTTGTCGGTGCCTGCGAATGGACGGCTTGGTTTTCACGATGGCGAGCGTTACGCAGGTAGGGGGATGGATTATAAAAACTATATCGATTTATTCTACGATTGTGGCTTGATGATTGCCGAACCGGGTGGAAAAACCCATACAGCTGTGCGGCAGGAGCCCGATTTTGAGGTATTGCAATATCCTCGGTTTGTTGACCCGCCAAGCCTTGGAAATTTACATGTACAAAGCATGATGAACGATAGTCGCGATATTCAACCCTCGCAGTTGCTCATTACACAAAATGCATACAGCTGGCATGATGATATAAATTCTGATTTTGTTATCATCGAATATGTGTTAAAGAACGATGGTTTAGAGGAGCTCAACAATTATTATGCAGGCTTGTTTGCCGATTTCGATTTGGTGATGCCGGCACAAAATAAAGCGAGTTACGATGAGCAAACACGAATGATGTTTACCGAATACACCGGGCAACAAACATTGTATGCTGGAATGATGCTGCTGTCGTTGCAACACGAAAACCACTACGCTCTCGAACAGATTGAAGGAGGAGACGGTTTTATAGACCTTACCAACGGTTTTATCAATAGCGAAAAGTTCTACATGCTTTCGAACAGCCGCGATGAGGCCGGAATTGCCGGAACAGGCACCGATGTTGTTACCTGTGTTTCGGCAGGACCAATTACCATAGCCCCGGGCGACTCTGTATCGGTGGTATTTGCTTTACTGGCATCCGAAAGCATTTATACCATGAAGTTGGCAGCATTGCAAGCACGAAATATGTACGATAGTTTAATGAATCCTGCTTTGGTTGACAACTACCATATTAAGCCTCCTGAACTATTTCCGAACCCGGCAAATAATTATGTGATTGTTCAGCACAATTTTTCGGATGAAACATGTGAATTTGATCTGTATGATTTGTTGGGAAGAAAGATTCTAACAGGGCTTATTAGCGAAAACCCTGCCGTAGTAGAATTGCAGACTATTGAAAATGATGGAATGTATGTTTTTGTGCTGAAAAACCGACAACAGCAAGTCAGGGGTTTATTGCAAATTGTCAGGTAACGAATCAGTTTTTTTAAGGTATTGATCAACAATACTGTCGAAAGCTTTTATAGTGTTACGCAACCATTGTAAATACACTTTGGTTTTCTCTTCATCGGGCAGATGCCACGAAATATTGCTGTTGCGGATGCGCTGCATCAACGATTGCGTACAAATGGCTGCCGACACCGAAATATTAAGACTTTCGGTAAAACCATACATGGGAATATAAATATGTTCGTCGGCCAGCTGAAGTGCCGTTTCAGTAAGACCGGGCAGTTCCGACCCAAAACAAAGTGCAAACTTACCACAATGAATGTCGAAGTTTTCGAGAGTTGATTCAATCTGTTTTGGTGTTGTAGCCACGATGCGGTAGCCTTGTTGTTTTAATTGTACAAGAGTATCGGCAGTGTTGTTGGCCTGGCTATTGTGGCGAAACAGATTAAGCCATTGAGCCGAGCCTAATACCACATCGGGATTTATCTCGTATGTATTGCTGTTTTCAATGATATGAACGTTTTGCACACCAAAGCAATCGCAGGTTCTCAATACTGCACTGGCATTGTGAGGTTGAAATATATCCTCGAGAACAATGCACATGTAGTCGGTGCGCAATTCTATTAACCTATCGAATAGTTCTTTTCTTTGTTCGGTAATAAAACCACACAAGTATTCAATTAATGCATTATTGTTGTAATTTATCGACATATCAACAAATAAAAAGGGAGTACTTTACGGCACTCCCTTTTTGTAAAAGACTGAACATTAACTATTTAACGGTTTTTTTCAGTTCGCTACCGGCCGAGAATTTAACAACTTTTTTGGCGGGGATGTTAATAACCTGGGTGGGTTTCTGAGGATTGCGACCTTTGCGGGCAGCTCTTTCAGCAACACCAAAAGTACCAAAACCTACCAATGCAATACGTCCACCTTTTTTCAGAGTGTCGGTTGTTACATTCAGGAAAGCGTCTAAGGCTTTTTTCGAATCAGCTTTTGTTAAGCCAGCATTTTTTGCAATAGCATCAATTAATTCTGCTTTGTTCATAACTTTTTAGTTTAAGGTTAATAATAAATTATTATTGTTTTCTTGTGCAAATATAGATTATCACTGATATTGCGCAAGTTTTTTGCAAATAAAAAACGCATTTTGTTAATATTTACAGTGAATTGTTAATAAAGTCGAATAAAACAAGCCGTAATTATAGGAAGCATTGGGGCAGAATGGATACAAAATGCTAATAAATTAAATTTGTTGAAAACAACTCGGGTATTTTGAGATTGCAAAAAATAATCTACTTTTGCAGCGGAGGAATGGCAGAGTGGTCGAATGCGGCGGTCTTGAAAACCGTTGTTCGGGCGACCGGACCGGGGGTTCGAATCCCTCTTCCTC
>CAZEHA010000042.1:0-33739 GCA_964511665.1 uncultured Bacteroidales bacterium | reverse complement strand
CAGCGCAACACATTTCTTACCAGCAGCCTGGCTTCGTCTTTCTTGGCAGGAGCCACCGAGTCTTCTAGGTCGAGAATAATGCCGTTAGAACTGTGCAAACCTGCATTAAGCATCATGGCCGGCGAGTTACCCGGAAGATACAGTCGTGTGAAACGGAAAATATCGTTGCGTGTACTGTATTTGTTCTGAGGCAGAAAATCAGGAAGAAATTCCTTGTCGCTTATGCCAAGTTGTTTTACCGCGGCTTCAAAACGCGCAGCTATCACAAAAGGCAGCGCACCCATATCGGCAATGCTGACCACAGCATGTTGCAAGCCAAAAAAGCTGCTCAGCTCTTTCAACTGGTTTAAAATAGATTCTCCATACAGCGATTTTACTTTGCTTTTCAGGTTGAATTCCAACCCGCCGGCATCGCGCAATTCGATGGTGATTTTACAGTCGGAGCGGACTTTGGGTCCTTCGTTTCCGGCTTCGGCTATTCGTGTCGACATATTTTTAAAATTTGTTTACACAAAAATAATCATACACCTGAAATATCAACATGCTTTTAAAACATAATCATTATCGGTTGCATTATTCCAATTAGGTTTTAAAGCATTGAATTGCAACAACAACTGATATTAACTGTAATTTGATTGCTGTTTAAAATATCTTATTTTTGTAAAACTATATTCATTAAACCATGAAATATTTTCTTCTTTTTATTGCCGTTTTCAATGCCGCTTTTTTGTTTGGTCAGCAAGATTTGAACGAAGCAGAAATTCTAATCGACAACAACAGGTGCAGCGAGGCCATAGAACTGCTCGAGAAATTACAGTCCGATTATAGCGCTCTTTTTGGTAACATCGACACCTCACACTATAGTAAAAGCTTAGTTCATCTGGCGAAAGCCTATGTTTGCATCAACAACTGGGATAAAGCATTGCCTCTGTTTCTGCAAGCCAAGTCGGTGTATGAGTCTCAGGATGCTTTAATGAATACATACTTTTCTGACATACTTGCTTATTTGGGAAGATATTACGAAAACATCGGAAATGTAGAAAATGCAGAATTAATGTATAAACAGACTTTGCTGGTAAGAGAAAAGGTTTTCGGAACACAGCACCCAAAATATGTCGAAATTGTATTGTCGCTGGGTAATTTCTATCGGGCAACCGGTAATTATGAATATAGCCGGAATTATTTAGAAAATGCCATGGCAATTGAATTAGAACAACACGGAGAATTTTCGGCTCAATATTCCATTGTATTGCAGGCACTTGGTTCGCTATATTTAGCCATGGGCAATAATGAAAAAGCAAACTATTTATTGAATAAAGCACTACCTATTATCGAAAATACCTACGGAAGAGAATCAGACCAGTACATGGGGGCCTTGAACGATTTGGGAGTGGTATATTTTAACCTCTCACAGTTCGAAAATGCAGAACAGGTCTTCTCCGAAATTATCGATTTAATGATAAAAACCGGAAATGCCAATAATGTATTCATTGCAACGTACTATCAGAACTTGGCCTCGGTATATATTATGATGGGGAATTATTCGAAAGCAGAACCAATGCTTGCAAAAGCAATGGATATTTCGGCAGCCCAATATGGTTCCAAAAGCCTTGCCTATGCCTACATTCTTTACACACTCGGTGCATTATACAGGGAACAGCGCGAATACGACAAATCGGAAGAAGTATTGCTCAACGTATTGAAAATAGTTAAGAAAATATCGGGAACAAAAAGCATTTTTTATGCACAGGTACTCAATGCATTAGGCACAGTGGCTTACGACAAGGGGCGCTCGCCAAAATACGCCGATAGCAGTAAAGCTTCGTTTAAGCGATCGATTAGTTATTACAGCGAATCGAATAACATCTTAAAACAATTGGTCGGAAATGGCAATATTCAATACATTAATAACTTAAGTGGAATGGCAATAACCTACCAGCAATTGGGCGAGACCGAAAAAACCAAAACCATGTTGCTGGAAGCTGTCGATATTTTAAAAACCCATGCACCTGAATATGAACAAACATTGTTTAACCTGCTCAATAACCTGGCAGGAGTCTATTTTAGTTTGTTTGAGGACGATAAGGCCGAAAGTTTATTAAAACAGACCTATGTTATGTTTGTAAATGAACTGCAAAAGAATTTTGCTTTTTTGAGTGAATCAGAAAAACTTGCTTATGTCGATATGGTTCGATATCAGTTGGATGTGTACCGTAGTTTTTATCTTGAACGTTACAAAAATAATCAAACCATCGCTGCCGATTTTTACAATCTGGAACTCTCGTCGAAAGGCATGATATTAAATACTGCCATCGAGGTGCGTAAACGTATTGTAAACACATCGAAAAACGATGTATTGTATGAATACGACAAATGGATTATGTTGAATTCGATGCTGGCCAAACAATATTCGCTGCCCGAAAACCAGCGAAGCTTTAATGTTGACTCACTCGAAAACGAAGCAAACATTAGTGAGAAGAAGTGGATGCAAAACTGCGATTGCTTTTCGGGAATTAACCAGACTACATGGCAAGACGTAAAAAACAATTTAGCTGATGAAGAAGTGGCTGTTGAATTTGCTGCTTTCCAGGTGATGAATCGCAACAACTGGACCGATTCGGTGATGTATGTTGCCATTGTTACCCGCAAAAGTTTTAATTTTCCTAAAATTGTTCCGCTTTGCGAAGAAAGTCACCTAAAAAAAATAATGTTGGTCGAAGGAAGCACCGACCCAAATTACATATCGCGCATGTATAGGGGAGTGGTATATCCCGGACAGGGAAAAACAATAAACTATGGGGTCGAGTTATATGAAAACATTTGGGAGCCCCTTGAATTGTATTTAATGAATTGCAGCAAAGTGTATTATGCCCCATCGGGAATGCTTCATCAGTTATCGTTTGCAGCCATACCTCTTAACGATTCGGTCTGTATATCAGATAAGTACAATCTTATCAGAGTAAGCTCAACAGCTCAAATAATCGATTCGAAACAGCAAGAAATGCCAAATCCTGAATCGATAATGGTTTACGGAGGCATAGTTTTCGATACTGAACTGGCCGAGCAGGTGGTTTTGGCGCGTCAATTCAGCAAAACCAAAGTTGATGTGTACGACGAGATGTATGCTGCATCGCAGGAATCGAGCAGGGGAGAAAGCTGGAGCTATTTGCCCGGAACTCTTACCGAAGCACAGGGAATACATTTTCTTGCCAAAAAATCGGAATTGCAATCAACAATGCGAAGTGGAAAAGACGCAATAGAAGAATTATTTAAACATGATGTAGAGAATCTTGCTCCTGATGTTATTCACATTGCCACTCATGGGTTCTTTTTCCCGAATACCGGTATCGACGAGATGCATGGCTTTTTGTTTCGTAATAAAAAGCAATTGCTGTATCGTTCCACCAAAAACCCACTGAATCGTGCCGGACTTTTGTTTTCGGGGGCTAATAATGCCTGGACCGGAAAAGAACTGCCCGACGATATCGACGATGGCATTCTTACAGCGTATGAAATTGCCAATATGCAACTCCACAACACACAATTGGTGGTGCTTTCGGCATGCGAAACCGGCTTAGGAGACATTAACAACGAGGAGGGCGTTTTTGGACTCCAACGTGCATTTAAAACAGCAGGCGTTCAATACATTATTATGAGCTTGTGGAAAGTTCCCGACATAGAAACCAGCGAGTTTATGCAGCTATTCTACAATAAATGGTTTTCGGGCAACAGCATCGAAGATGCATTTAACGGCGCGCAGGCCGAAATGCGCAATAAATACCGAGGGCAACCTCACAAATGGGCAGCCTTTGTGCTGATGAATTGAGATGACATTGCTATATTTTTTCTTTTTTGCATAATCTCAAATTATATTATAATTTCGCGCTTGATTTATTTTGGCCCTATAGTTCAATGGATAGAACGGAGGTTTCCTAAACCTGAGATCCAGGTTCGATTCCTGGTGGGGCTACAGAGTAGACACACCAAGCCACGATAGTGGCTTTTTTTCGCAGAAAAAACAGAATCGAAGTTTACCCTGAGTGAGCGAAGGGCTTCCTGGTGGGGCTACTTTGATAAACTTATATAGTTTTATTTATAAAGGTTTGTTTTAGTAGTCAGTTAATTAGCCTATTATTTATTTGATTTGTAATTATGTTTTAATTATATTTGTTTACCAAAAATAAAACCAAAAATTTATGGTAAACAAAATCAATTACAGGCTGTTTTTAAGATAGCTTACAAACCGGCAGGGAAAATCAAATCTTTATATTCAGATTTCAATTTTGCGAAAAGTAAAACGCTATTCGCTTGATGTTTTTATTAATCCCGACGATTACGATAAAGAAAGAATGACCTGCCCCAAAAAACAAAACAGCCAGAATTCTGAAAAAGAAAAAGTGGCGCAAAAAAAATGATATATCTTTGCACAAAATACGAATATGAAAACCGATGTAACCCCCAAAAAAGCCAAAATCACAAAGAAGAAAACGGTAAAAACCAGAAAAAGAATACCCGTTGAAAAGGTTTATTTTGAACCCGGAACCTACAAAGAATTAGTTGAAGACCCATTTAACCTCAAGTAATATGAAAATTACAAAAGTAGAATACATTTCGGAATACAAACTAAAAGTCGAGTTTTCTGATGGAATTGTTGAAATTGCCGATTTTGAAAAGTTTATTAAAAATTCCTTGCAACCTATGACTAGTTAGCGTCGTTGGCATAACGGTTTGGCGGTATGGTTATGTGTGCCTACATACTGCCCGTTAATTTACTACAAACTTTCTAAGGCACATTAACTATACCGCATGTTTTCGTTTTGCGTGCGGTGGCAAAAACAGTAATAAAATGGGAATGTTTGACAACTTAATTATTAATACAGAAAAACTCCCTGTAACAGATGAAGAAAAAAAACTCATTGGTAAAAATCCAAATTGGCAGACAAAAGATTTTGATTGCAATTTGACGGAAATTTATATAACTGATGAAGGCGAATTAAAAATAAATAGGTGGAATTATGAAACAGTTCCACAAGAAGAAAGACCATACCCAAATGATGAAGGATTGTTAGGAATGATAGGAAGTATAAGACGTGTCAACGAAAGACTTGAAACAGTACCGCATCACGGTTATGTAAATTTCTACTCAAATATAGGAAATGATTGGTATGAGTTTTTTGCAAAATTCACAGACGGCAAACTTGTTTCTATCGAAGGTGGGAAGGAAGCCGAATGAAACATAACTTTTTAATTTGCACACTTTGTGATATAGCGCATTTACAATGCACCAAAACCACCACATTACAATAGAGAGTCGAAACATCTGACTGGTTCATTCACAAAACCGGCTTAACAATTACGCGATTATTCTTCCTGAAGCGACTTAAAACCCTTGCCTAATATTTCGTGAGTATTTACCACAGTTAAAAAAGCATTGGGGTCGATTTCTTTTATGAAGTCTTTAAGCATTGCCAACTCGCGACGGCTTACCACGGTGAAAATAATCGACTTTTCTTCGTTGCCATACATACCTTTCCCCGAAATAAAGGTGCCACCGCGGTTTAAATCAACAAGTATTTTGGTTCTGATATCTTCGTACTTATCCGAAATAATAAACAAACTCTTGTCGTAGTTCATACCTTCCACTATCAAGTCGATAACATGACCCGTAATATAAATCACAATCCACGAATACAATGGAATTTTCCAGTCGCCAAATGCCACCAGGCCGATAAGCACAATAGCCGAATCGACATATATGAGCAATTGACCTATAGGCAGGCGTGTGTATTTTGCCAGAATCATGGCAATAATATCGGAGCCTCCCGATGTTGCCTTCGACTTAAACACCAAACCCAAGCCAATACCAATGAGCACACCGCCAAAAATCGACGATAGCAGGGCATCGTCTTCAACCAGTGCGGCATCGCCCCAAAAGAAACTGAGCCCGTCGGTAAAAACAGCCAGAGAAACAAAGCCCAGCACCGTTTTCCATCCGAAACGCGGCCCGAGTATTTTTATCCCGATAAGGGTAAGCGGAATGTCGATAGCCAGGGCAGTTAATCCAATAGGGAACCCCAGCAAGTGATGCAGCACAATGGCAATGCCATATACACCGCCCGGAGCCAGTTTGTAGGGTGAAATAAAAAACACAAATCCGGCAGCCATTATAAAGGTACCAATAAGTATGAGCAGCACGGCCTTAAACCACTGCTTCGACAAAAATTTTTCGCGCGACACAAACGACATAGCCTTACATTTTTAAAAATAGCCGGCAAAAGTATGTCGTTTGCTTGTAGCTTACAAACTGTTTAACAACATTTTAAGCTTTCCGCTAAAGGCATGTGCGATGAACACAGGCTTACCCACAAAATGGATGTTTATTTCAGGTGGTCGTCGAAATAGCGTGTAACCATGCGCATCAGGTGTATGCGATCGTAGCCCCTCACGTTGTGTTCGTGGCGCGGGTACACAAAATAATCGACCAACACTTTTTGCTCGATGCAGGCATGCAAAAAGTCGAGGCTATGCTGCCACACCACCACATTGTCGATAGCACCATGCACCACCAGCAACCTACCTTTCAGGTTCGACGCTTTATTGAGCAGGCTGCTGCGCTCGTAGCCATTCGGGTTTTCGATGGGCATGTCCATATAGCGCTCGCCATACATTACTTCGTAATATTTCCAGTCGATAACCGGACCACCGGCTACGCCCACCTTAAAAATATCGCTGTGTTCGGTCATCATATTTATTGTCATAAAGCCACCATAGCTCCAACCATGCACGCCAATGCGTTCCATGTCAACAAAACCCTGCTTGCGCAAAAATTCAATGCCACGCAACTGGTCTTCGGTTTCGATGCTTCCCAAATTGCGGTGTATCACGTTTTCGAATTCAAGTCCGCGATTGGCCGATCCGCGGTTGTCGAGGGTAAACATCACATAGCCTTGCTGCGCCATATAGTAATCCCACCCGGCAGCGCCTCCCATCCATCGGTTTGTCACCAACTGGGCATGCGGACCGCCATACACATACACTATGGCCGGGTATTTTTTGTTTTTGTCGAAATCGGGGGGGAGTATCAGTCTGTAATACAAATCGGTGTTGCCATCGGCTGCTTTTATGGTTCCAATGGTCATTTTTCCAAGTTTATATTCGCTAAGTGGGTTGCCCGATTCAAGCAAAGTGTGCAGGTGCTTGCCTGTATTGTCGAACAATTCGTATTTCGATGGTGTTTCGCTGTTGCTGAAAACATCGATAATCATACCGCTATTGCGATGAACAAGCGCATTGTGCACGCCCGGCTCTTTGCTGATGCGGCTTAGCTTTGCCGATTCAATATCGAGCCTGTAAATGTCGAAATCAATGGGGCTTTCTTTGTTGGCCTGAAGATAAATGTACTTGCCATCGCTACTAAAGCCATACACATCGGTTACTTCCCAGTTGCCTTTTGTGAGTTGTTTCAGCAGTGTTCCCGAAACATCATACAAATACAAATGAGTGTATCCATCGCGGCGACTTTGCCAAACAAACCTATCGTTGTTGCCGGGTACAAACAGCGCAGGATTCAGTGGCTCAACATATTTTGTGTGGCGTTCTTCGAACAGCGTTTTAATAAGTTTACCGTTTTCGGTATTGTAAGCGTTAAATTTCATGTGGTTTTGTTCGCGATTCAATACCGCCACATAAATAATATTTTCGTCGGGTCGCCAGGCAATATTGGTGAGATATTGGTCGGCAGGCTTTCCGGTTTCGAGATATACTGTTTGTTTCGAATCGGTATTAAAAATACCAATGCTTACTTCTTCGCTGTCCATTCCTGCCATAGGATACTTAATATTTTCGAGACCGGCAACACGTTTGGTTACGTCAACCAATGGGTAGTCGCTTACCTTGCTTTCGTCTTTTCGATAAAATGCCAGTAATTTACCCGAAGGACTCCAGAATGTCCCTTTGTTGATTCCAAACTCGTTACGGTGTACAGTAGTACCAAAAACCATATCGAGATTGCGCTCGTTGCTTACCGATGTTTCTATCTGCTTGGTGTTTTTTATGTTTAAATTATTACCCACGGTATAGGCCAGGTAATTGTGAGAAGGCGAAATATCAAAGTTTTCAGCTCCCTCGGGATATTTAAAATGAAATGCTACTTTTTGCTTATCAAGGTCGAAATACACAATACTGCTTCCGGCATAAAACCGTATGCGGTTGTTACTAATCCATTCAATGGCCGGAAAACTTCTCAGGCTGTCGGTGCCGGTTTTATTCAGTTGTTTGTTTAACTCACCCACTGTTAGTAATACCTCTTCGGTGCCACTGTTTACATTATGAACCCATAATCCTCCCGATTTCATAAAACTGTATTCTTCTGATCCGGGGCGCCACTGAATGCCCGAAATCCTGTCGGGAGCAAGGTTGCGGTATAATCCAACCACTGCATCGTCGATGCTGAGTTGTTTGGTTTGGCTGAATAGGGCTTGCGAAATCAGCGAAATTAAAATGAACGAAATACAAATTAATCTTGTCATTATTATTACTTTTGAAGTGATGATGCAAATATAAATCTTTAGCCTGATTTGCGAAACGAAATGACAAAACGGATTGGTATTATTTTAATGGGCTTGCTGTTGAACGCATGCAACAATGCCCTAGAAAACGATATCTTGCATTTTGCTAATGCTGCGCTTGTGCGGCACCAAATCGAGATATTACGAGTTGCTATTGGTGAACTGGAGCAACAAATGATTGATGCCGGACTAATAGATGTAGGTTCACTGAATCAAAATATCGTGGTAAATTTGCGATATTCAACAACCGATAACCTCTGGAAAACAGATTTATACGGTGGATTACATAAAGCATATCTTCACAAAGATGCTGCGCGAAAACTACTGTATGCTCAGCAACTACTCGACAGTGTAAAGCCCGGCTACCGCATAGTGGTGTGGGATGCAGCACGACCACTAAGTGTGCAGCAACAAATGTGGGATCAACTCGATGTGCCGCTGAACATAAGGCACTGGTATGTGGCCAACCCGGCACGAGGTAGTATTCACAATTATGGTATGGCGGTTGACATTACTATTATGGATAGCGAAGGCAACTACCTCGACATGGGTACCGATTTCGATCACTTCGGGCATCCGGCCTATACAGGAAACGAAGAAAATTACTATAGAACCGGACAACTTAGCCGAAAGCAAACCGACAACCGACTTCTATTGAAAAACTTGATGTTCAAGGCCGGTTTCACGGTTTCAACCACCGAGTGGTGGCACTACAACGCTTGCTCGCTGCAATATGCCAAAGCACATTGTAGGATAATTGAATAAGTATTTAATTATCTGATACGGTCGATACTGCGCACAAGGGCTTCATCTTTGCCTATAGCACGCACTGCCAGCCAGCTAAATATGCATGCAGCAACCGGAAAAAACATGAATACACTCAGATGCGTTTCAGCCGAGAACGTACTGCCTGCCTGATATAAGAAGAAGTACATCACTCCAACACTGCCAAGCATTAGTACCATGTTCAGCCCACACAATCGTATTTGCAGCATTCGCTTCTTGTACAGAAAGATAGTAACCAATGTAAGCAGAACACTTGTTACCAAAAGCAAATATGCCGGTAATGCACTGAATGTAACTATGGTGTCGGCTGCTGTTTCTACACTAACTCCCAAGCTGTTTAACTTATACTGGCTGCCATCGGGCATGGTAAAGCTGCCGAAAGGAATAAACAGTAACACAGCCATTAAAACAAAGGCCAGCAACAGATACAAGGTTTGAATTCGTTGTAGCATACGCTTTTTTTTTGCAAATATGCATAATTAAATCATTTGCCTTATATTTTTTGGTTGAGAATTTCGTTGTACATTTGTTGTCTTAAAAAAATTACGATGAATTACCGAAACGATGTAGAAGCTGTTGATGCTTTAAGAGAAAAATATCAATTGTTGTTTAAAGAAATCCAAAAGAAAATATACGGACAGGATCAGGTGATAAAAGAAGTATTGATTTGTATTTTCAGTAGGGGGCACACATTGCTTGTAGGTGTTCCCGGATTGGCCAAAACCTTATTGGTAACCACCATAGCCGAGGTGTTGGGCTTAAAGAATAAACGCATACAGTTTACCCCCGACCTGATGCCGTCTGACATTATCGGTACCGAAATACTCGACGAGTCGCGTCAGTTTCGTTTCATTAAAGGGCCTGTTTTCGCCAACTTTATTTTGGCCGACGAAATAAACCGTACTCCGCCCAAAACGCAGGCAGCCCTGCTCGAAGCCATGCAGGAACGGTCGGTAACCGCAGCGGGAACCATGTATCAACTCGATGAGCCGTTTTTTGTAATGGCCACGCAAAATCCCATCGAGCAGGAGGGAACCTACCCATTACCGGAGGCACAACTCGACCGCTTCATGTTCAATATTACGGTTGGATATCCGGCCTATAACGACGAATTGGTAATTGTGAAAAATACCACCGCCGACCTTGACTTCCGGTTAAACAAGGTGCTTAGCGCCGAAGAAATTGTATTTTTTCAGAATGTTATCCGCAAGGTGCCCATCAACGATAACGTAATGGAGTATGCTGTGAAGCTGGTTAATATGACCCGCCCGGGAACACCCATGGCTCACAAAACCGCCGATAAATTTCTGCAATGGGGCGCAGGCCCCCGTGCTTCGCAATATCTGGTAATAGGTGCCAAAACACATGCCGTTCTCAATGGAAAATATTCGCCCGACATAGAAGATGTAAAAGCCGTGGCAAAAATTATTTTGCGACATCGCATCATTAAAAACTACAAAGCCGAAGCCGAAGGCATCAGTGTCGAAAACATTATCGACGAGTTGCTCGAAGTGTGATGCAGACTTATATATGACGTTCATCAGAGCCATTATCATCTTTGCTGCTTGCATACTGTTGCAAACAGAATTTCTATCGGCTCAAAAACAACGCAAAATAGAGATTGTAAATGCCGAAACCCTTGAATTTGACGAAAAAATAGGGAATAGGGCGCGCCGATTAATTGGCAATGTGGTTTTTAAGCACGAAGGGGCCATGATGTATTGCGACAGTGCTTACTTCTATACCGAAATCAATACTGTTGATGCATACAACAATGTGCGAATCGATCAGGGCGATAGTCTCAGCCTCGAAGGTGAGGTGTTGCGCTACGAAGGGAACACGAAGATGGCCATGGTTCGAAACAATGTGGTGCTGCGCCATTTCAACTCCTATCTCGAAACCGATTCTATCGACTTCGACCGAAATATTAATATGGGATATTACTATAGCGGAGGCAATATTTACGATGACGATAATCACCTGTTCAGTAAACGCGGTTATTATTATGCCGACGATAAAGATTACTATGCGGTTGATAATGTAGTGCTTACTAATCCCGACTACGTTATTTATTGCGACACTTTACGTTACAATACCGATACGCATATTGCATATTTCTATGGGCCAACCACCATCATAAGCGATTCAAATTTTATTTATTGTGAGAACGGATATTACAACACAGAACTTAATTTGGCATCGTTTTCAGAGAATGCGTATTTGATATCGCAACAGACAATATTAAAAGGCGATAGCTTATTCTACAACCGAAATAATCGCATGGGGCAAGCTTTTAAGCATGTGAGCATTACCGATACAATCGAAAATGTTACCGCCTATGGTCACTATGGCTGGTATTACGAAGACCCGCAAAAAGCAATGCTAACCGATAGTGTATTGGTTGAATACGTGAACGAGGGCGACACCCTGTTCATGCATTCCGACACAATATATATTGACATCGACAGTGCCGACCATAAACTGATAAGAGCTTTTGGAATGGTACAGGTGTATCGGTATGACCTGCAAGCCCGATGCGACTCACTGGTATATTGTTCGGCCGACTCGGTGGTAGAAATGTTTGGCAGCCCTGTTCTCTGGGCCGAAGAAAATCAACTTACCGGCGAAAAAATGGAGCTTCATTTTGCCGACGGTAAAGCCAATTATGCCGAAATCACCGGTTATGCTTTTATTGTACAACCCGAAGATTCGCTTAACTACAATCAAATTCAAGGGCGAAGGCTTATTGCATATATCAACAACAACGATGTGTATCGTGTCGATATTTTTAACGATAGCCAAACACTGTATTTTATTCGCGACGAAAGCAGCGAAGAAATAACCGGAGTAAACAAAACACTGTGCACCAATATGGTTGTGTATAGGAATGAGAAGAAAATCGAAAAAATTGTCTTCTACGAAAAACCGGATGGTATTATTATTCCTATTGAACAGCTTACCGAAGCGGATGCTTTTCTGAAAGATTTCAGATGCTTGGAACAGTACCGCCCAAAATCCAAAGACGATATTTTTATTTGGATTCCCATCAGCACAAAAACAACTGAAAAATAATTTTTTGTAAGAACATTACTGATTTTTTGGTATTTACAAAAATAATCGTATTTTTATAGGGTATAAAACCGTCAAACATGAATGCCCAAGGTAAAAAACTACTGATAGGAGTATTGGGACACTACCAATCAGGAAAAACAACCACCTGGAATCATCTGTTTCAACGCACAGTGCGCACAGGTAAACACGAGCGATTGCTTACAATCGACAATTTAACCAGCAGGGTCTTTCTGGTTAACGGAGCTCCCTTAGAACGAAAAGCTGAATTAAAAAAGATACTGCCGGCTTTCGACCCCGAAATTGTACTGTGTTCATTTCTCTATCATAAAAATGTAAAGCAGAATTTCGACTATTTTATCAAAAAAGGCTACCACCTGTATATTCAATGGCTGAACCCCGGATATTCAGATGAGTACGATGCAAGCCTGTTTTATCAATACGGAATTATCGATTATCTGCTGAATTGCGGTGCCGAAGTGAGCGTTCAAAACGGCAAAGACCATCCGCAACAACGGGTAGAGCTAATTCGGAATTATTTATTCGGATGGAACAGACATTTGCTGAAAACCGAACAATTTACAATTGATGAAGCATTGTAAGTTTGTCTTTATCGGTCGTAAAAATTCGTTTATATAATATTACTAAAAACATCTTCGTTTTGTTATGATTTGCATTTCACGTTGATTATATTTGCATCACAACATAACACACTTACTTAGTAATTTATTTTGAATTATGACACTACTTATCGAAGGACACAACATTGGAAAGGTTTTAGAGTTGAAATTACACAGTATTGGTATCGACACCATCGAGTCGTTGCGCTCAGTTGGCACCGAAGAAGCTTTTCGCCGGCTTAGAGAAATAGACAAAAACTGTAGCAGAGCTATTCTTTTTGCTATCGAAGGAGCCATTCAGGGTGTTAGGTGGCATAAGCTCGAAGAATACCGTAAAAACGAGCTAAGGGCTTTTTATGCCGATATAAATAATGAATATCATTACTAGGCACAACTGCAATCGTAACGTAAAACCATTTTTAATGCCTTATGCAAACTTCTGTGTAAGGCATTTTATTTTATTCTTAAAATCTGATAAATCTCATTTGATACGGTAAAAACTATTGGCATTTTTACATCATTATTTTTAATAATTAGCCGATATGTTCAAGATTGAAAAACACCCAATTCTTGAGGTTCCACAGCCCGAAAAACACCAATTCACCTATAACGGACAAGCTGTTACAGGATTGTCGGGGTTCACTATAGCTGCTGCCTTGCATCAGGCCGGTTTTCCGGTACACAGTCATTCGCTCGACGGCAGAAACCGTTCGCTCGAATGCGGCATTGGCAAATGTGGCGCTTGCGAAATGCTTGTCGATGGACAAATAAAGCGTATTTGCATTACTCCTGTTGATGGGGTGAAAGAGGTGCACGAAATACCCAACGATTATATGCCTTCGGCATCAACAGGGGCAGTTAATGAGTACGTTAACACCTATAAAACTACCGTTGCAATTGTTGGAGCAGGGCCGGCCGGTCTTGCAGCCCGTGAGTTGCTCAATCAGCACAATATTTCGAATATTGTAATTGACAACAATACCAAAATAGGAGGGCAGTTTCTGATGCAAACTCACCAGTTTTTCTTCTTCGAAAGCGAGAAAAAATTCGGAGGTATGCGTGGTTTCGATATCGCCACTACCTTAGCAGGCGACGATCACACAGGAATAATGCTGAACTCAACGGTGTGGGATATCCTCGAAGGCAACCGAATTGCCGTAAAAAACATTGCCACTGCCGAAATATTCTATGTTATTGCCGATTATTTAATTGTGGCCACCGGTGCCATTCCATTTATGCCGTCGTTTGGTAACGATGATGTTCCGGGTGTATATACGGCTGCCGTTGTGCAAAAGATGATGAACAACGAATACACATTGTTGGGTAAAAACGTGTTGACCGTGGGAGCCGGCAATATCGGATATTTAACCTCGTATCAGCTGATGCAGGCAGGTGCGCGTGTTAAAGCCATTGTCGAAGCCCAGTCTTTCGAAGGAGGGTTTCCGGTGCAGGCCAACAGGGTAAGGCGATTGGGAATACCTATACTCACAGGTCATATTCTGGTAGAAGCAATCCCAAATAGCAATTATTCGGGTGTGATAGGTGCTGTAATTGCTAAGTGCGAGAATTTCAAGGCAATACCGGGTACCGAAAAAGCCATTTATGGAATCGACACCATCAATATATGCACAGGTTTGGTTCCCGACGATCAGTTGATGATAAAAGGCGAACTGGTATTTGGCCGAAATGCGTTTTCGGTGGGAGATGCTTTGCGCATTGGCGAAGGCACCAGCGCAGTTCTCAGAGGCAAACAGGCCGCTTTCGAAATTATCGATAAAATAGGAGTAAGATATAGGTTCGATGATTATCTCAGCCTTTCGAAGGAATATATCGACTCGATGCAGCACCCTGTAAAAATTATAGAAGAACCCTATAAGCCATCGCGCGAAAGAGCCGAAAAACGGCCCTATGTTCTTATCGATTGCCTATACGGCTTCGCATGCAACCCCTGTGCATTTGCCTGTCCGCATGGCGCCATCACCAAGTCATCAACAAGTACTGTTCCCGATATCGACTTCGAAAAATGCATCGGCTGCATGGACTGTGTGTATCAATGCCCGGGGCTGGCCATTTTTGGATACAACGAAAAGAAAGACTGGTTGTTCCTTCCCATTGAATATGAGGCTGATGAAAATGCAGCAGTGTTTCTTGTCGATAACAATGGCACAATATTGGGCGAAGGTGTAATTGAAAAAATACTGCGCAAATCTAACAAAACCAATGTGGCACGTGTGAAATCATTCGACTTGCATGGCGAAAAACTGATGGAGGCCCGTGGGTTTATTGTAAAAGAAAACTATCCCGAAGTTGTTAGTCTTCAAGAACTAAATAAGAATTTCACAACAGAAACCTATATTTGTCATTGCGACGATGTAAAACTCGACGAAATAATGACCGTAATAGGAGAGCGTCGCTACATTTCTATTGATGAAGTTAAACATACAACACGACTTGGAATGGGTGCCTGCCGTGGAAAACGTTGCATCAAGCGATTGAAACAAATCATCGCTCCCTATGGTGTCGAAATCGTAGGAGATGCCACACCACGTGGTCCTCTCTCTAATCAGTTGAGCATGGGTGAATTGTATCCGAAAAGCAAAAACGAAAAAATCCATACCAACCTAAACCGTATTCCGGTTAAAAGGATACAGGTTGCGACATTAATTGCCGGTGGAGGTGTTGCCGGAAGCGCTGTGTTCCGATATATGGCTGAAGCGGGTATGAATCCCGTTCTCATTAATACTGACCGAGGTGCCTCATGGCGAAATATTGCAGGCGGACGTCCGGCCTTTTCATTGCCCGCTCTGGCTGATATTGCACTGAAGAACCGCGATTTGTTCGAGGACTTACAACGGCTGGCAAACATCGATTACAAACCTATCAGATATGTGAGCTTTGCTCATGACGAAGCCACCTATAAAGCACTTGATGCCTCACGGGCGTGGAGCAATGCTTTCATGGTCGATCAGAAAGATTTCCGAAAAGAGATATCTCCCTATTTCAATCCTTCCCTCAATACATATAATGCAGCCCTAATAACACACGATTGCTGGCAGGCTACACCCGGAAAAGTAATCGACCTCATTCGTCGTATTGGCATTGAACATGGAGGCACTATACTCGAAGATTGCCGACTTATCGACCTGCAACGCGAAGGCAATAAGGTGGTAGCTTTGGTATTCACTCATAATAAGGAGTATGTGGAATACGAAACCGATCATTTTGTAAACGCACTAGGACCCAATGCCGGAGATTTTGCCACAAAACTAGGCCTCGAAACAGGCTTGTTTCCTGTAAAGCATCAGGCTTTTATTACACGACGCTTGCCATTGCTCGGAAAAGACGGAGCACAACTCGACATGCTTATCGACAGACAAAAATATAAGGGGTTCTCGGCTGTGTATGGGCAGCAACTGGTAGAAACAGGCCAGATTATCGGCTGTGCTTCTCCGGCTATTGACGCACTCGAAACACGTCAGGAATTGAAAATTAACAACAAGGAGTTTATCGAAATAGTGGCGGAAGTATTTGTCGACTGGATACCGGCACTATCGAATGTTGCTTTTCAGGCCGTGTGGTCGGGCTACTACGTAGAACCTCGTTACATAGTTGATCCGGGTCATGGTCTAATTATCGGACTACGTGGTCATGGATTCATGCTTGGGCAATATCTGGCCAAACTATATGTTGATAAACTGATGGGAAAACCTGTTCCTGATTATTTCGAAGACCTCAGGCTTGCCGGACCCGGTCTTTCGGAGGCTGCGTTTAAATAAACCCGATGGGTGCCGGTCGCGTATTTTTTACCTGAAATTGCCGCAACGCTTGTTTTGACAATTTCTGCGAATTGACTATCTTTGCAACACGTTTGATGTGTTTATGAAAAACAATACCGGAATATTTCACATGTTACTATGGTTCTTTGGTGGACTGGTGTTGCTTTTTATTGTTGCGCCCTTACTGGGAATGTTTCTGTCAAGCTCCACCCAAGAAGTGTTTAGCACTGCATCAGACCATGAGGTTCAGCAAAGTATTGTGCTCACGCTATGGACCTCGCTATTGGCAACTCTTGTGTTTGCCGTAACGGCCGTTCCTTTTGCATGGTTATTGGCCCGGCGTTCGTTTCCGGGTAAAGCGTTGGTAAATGCTATCATCGATATACCTATTGTTATTCCGCATTCGGCAGCAGGTATTGCTATTCTGGGTTTTGTGTCGCGCGATACATTGTTAGGCCAATTGGGCGAAAGCCTGGGAATCAGTTTTGTAAGTAACCCTGCCGGCATTGTGGTAGCGATGGCATTTGTAAGCCTTCCTTTTTTAATAAATGCAGCCCGCGATGGCTTTGCCATGGTTCCTCCAAAACTAGAAAAAGCTGCACTAAATTTGGGCGCATCGCCGGCAAGAGTCTTCTTTACCATAAGTTTACCTTTAGCCTGGCGTTCGGTGTTATCGGGTTTTATTATGATGTTTGCTCGGGGTATGAGCGAGTTTGGCGCTGTGGTAATTGTGGCATACCATCCAATGATTACTCCGGTGATGATTTACGAACGCTTCGGTTCCTTTGGGCTGGCATATGCACGTCCGGTGGCTGTAGTATTTATTATAGTGTGTTTGCTGTTTTTTGCCTTATTGCGGTTTATTTCACATAAGAAAACTTCATGATAGCCCTGCGTAACATATCGAAAACATATCCCGGATTTTCGCTCAGCAATGTGAATCTCGAAATCGACCAATCCGATTATTTTGTATTACTTGGAATGTCGGGGGCCGGAAAAACAATGTTGCTCGACATTATCGCCGGTTTTATCGTTCCCGATACAGGAAGCATTTGGGTTAACAACAACAATATTACACGTGTTCCTATTCAAAAACGCAATATAGCCATGGTTTTTCATGATGCGGCCTTGTTTCCACACCTAAGTGTAAGGCAAAATATTGCATATCCGTTGCGTCGCTGCAAAAATAGCAATCGCAAGGTTGAAGAACTTGCAGAATTGGTGCAGGCTAAGCATTTGCTTGCACGCTACCCGAGTGATTTGTCGGCAGGCGAAAAACAACGAATCGCTTTGGCCCGCGCACTTAGTGTGGCACCCGATGTGCTGCTGCTCGATGAACCGCTGGCTTCTCTCGATGTGCCTACGCGAAGCCATCTGCGTACTATTTTGCGAAATATTCACGCTGCAGGCACTCGCATTGTACACGTTACTCACGATTACGAAGAAGCACTGTTGCTTGCCAACAAAGTGGCTGTAATCGACAATGGCAATATTGTGCAAACCGGCACACCCGAGGAAGTATTTCACCATCCTAAGTCGGAATTTACCGCACGATTTGCCGGTATTCGTAATTTCTACTACGGAAAAACCATAGTAGATGCCCATCAAAATGCATATTTCGAAACCTCGGGATGCAAAATACAGCTTGCAGGTGATATAAGCGAGGGGGCGGGCTGTTTATTGCTTCGTAGCGAAGATATTATTATAAGCGAAGAAAAACCCGTTTCGTCGGCAAGCAATATTTTTAAAGGCAATGTGATTTCGCTCGAAAAATCGCGCTATGGAATTGAAGTAAGCATACATGCACATTTGCATTTTGTGGCACTGGTTACCGCCGATTCAGTGCAGCGACTTAAACTGGAACAAGGGAAAGAGATATTTGTTAGTTTTAAAGCGACGGCCCTAAAATGTATTACAACATGATAGATTTTGATACAGCATATCAATTAATAATGGATCAGGCACGGAATTTCGGTTCAGAAAGAGTGGCTTTGAACGAATGCCTTAATCGCGTGCTGGCCGAAGATGTGATTTCCGACGTGAATATGCCACCATTCAACAAGGCTGCAGTCGATGGCTATGCCTGCCGCAGAAAAGATTTAAAAACAGAAATGCAACTGATTTCGGTAACTAGGGCAGGAGAGAAGCAATCGCTGAGCATTGCAAATGGAGAGTGTGTACGCATAATGACCGGGGCAGAAGTTCCCAAAGGAGCCGATTGTGTTTTTATGATAGAAAACAGTAGTGCAGTTTCCGAAAACAGAATTGTTTTCGATGGCGAGAACACAGCCGACAACATTGCCCGTTTTGCCGAAGATGTTAAAATGGGCGATACGGTTCTTGAAAAAGGGAGCCTTGTAAATGCCGGTAATATTGCGTTGTTGGCAGCTGTAGGGTGTACACAGCCCCTCGTGTTCAAAAAACCATCGGTTGGTATTATCACTACAGGCGATGAAATTGTTGAGCCTGAACAAAGACCTATTGGCGCCCAAATCAGAAATAGTAACGGTCCGCAACTTATGGCCCAATTGCTTCAGATGAGTATTCCGGCAACATACTACGGTATTGTGGGTGACGATTTCTCTAAAACAAAAAATTGTATTGCCGAAGCCATAGCGACCAACAATATTGTGTTTATTACCGGCGGTGTTTCGATGGGAGAATTCGATTTTGTGAAAGATGCTTTAAGAGATTTGGGAACAACACTTATTATCGAGAAAATATCGATAAAACCAGGGAAACCAACTGTGTTTGCAAAAAATAAGAGCTGTTTTATTTTTGGTATGCCCGGTAACCCTGTGTCGTCGTTTGTAATTTTTGAGTTACTGGCAAAGCCATTCCTTCAATATTGCATGGGCAGGAACAGCAGTCAATTATGGCTGAAACTTCCGCTTGAAAATGATAAGGCACTAAAGTCATCTGATAGAACATCGTTTGTGCCGGCAAAAATAGATGCCAATTCTCATATAGAGTTGCTCGAATATCACGGCTCGGCTCATGTTCATGCTATTTCGGGCGCAACCTGCATTGCCCGGATTATGCCTTATACCGATTTTTTAAAAAAGGGAGATACTTGTGATGTACGATTGTTTTAACCGAAATATCAATTATTTGCGCATTTCGGTTACCGACCGGTGCAACTTACGCTGTACCTACTGTATGCCTGCCACCGGTGTTCAGCTTATGCCGCACAATAGCATTATTTCTTTCGAAGAGATAGTTGAAGTTGTAAAAACAGGTATATCTCTTGGAATCAACAAAGTTAGGATAACGGGAGGGGAGCCACTGGTGCGAAAAGGAATTGTAGATTTGGTGCAAATGCTCGCCAACTTAAAAGGCATCGACGATTTGGCAATGACAACCAATGGACAGTTGCTAGAACAATATGCAGCGCAATTGGCCGATGTAGGTCTGATGCGAATAAATGTCAGCCTCGATACTTGCGACCCCGACAAATACTCAAGTATTACCCGTGGCGGCGATATTAAAAATGTGATAAAAGGTCTTGTGGCTGCCCAAAAAGCAGGCTTAAACCCAATAAAAATAAATTGTGTGGTGAACAACAATTCCAAAGAAGCCGATGCCATTGGTGTTAAGCAATTTGCCGAAAACATGGGGTTTGAAGTACGATTTATTCATGTAATGGACTTAAAAACCGGCGTTTTCAGCCATGTAGAAGGGGGAGAAGGAGGGCAGTGCAACACATGTAACCGCTTACGCCTTACCGCCAATGGTATGATAAAACCTTGTTTATTTAGCGATATCGAATTTGATATACGCAAATATGGTGTAGAAACTGCATACCGCCTGGCATTGGCCAATAAACCATGCAAGGGAAGCAATAACAACTATAACCAATTTTACAATATAGGAGGTTAATATATGGACAAATCGCTCAGTCACCTAAACGAACAAGGAAAGGCCAACATGGTTGATGTTACTGCTAAAAAAACCATGAAGAGAACTGCAATAGCCGCAGGGTTTATCAGACTACAACCCGAAACCATCAAATTAATCGAAAATAATCTGAATAAAAAGGGAGATGTACTTAGCATTGCCGAAATAGCCGGAATTCAGGGAGGGAAACAGACAGCCTCGCTGATACCTTTGTGCCATCCTTTGAATGTTGGAAAAATAACGGTGAAAACCGAAATACAGGAGCATGGTATATTGGTGCATTCCGAAGCTGTTTGCATCGGTCAGACCGGCATCGAAATGGAAGCACTTACAGCTGTTTCGGTTGCCTTGCTTACCATATACGATATGTGTAAAGCTGTTGACAAAGCTATGGTTGTAGAGAATATTCATCTTGTCGAAAAGAAAAAAGAACCAATCGAATTAATATAAATAATAACTTTAATAAAAATGATTGAAACAGTTGATATAGAAGTTGTTTCGGTAAATGTATCTTTAGAAAAAGGCACAATTAAACTTCCGGTAAACAGCATCGAAATTACCGAGAAAGGTATTGTTGAAGATGCCCATTCGGGTTCCTGGCATCGTATGTTGAGTTTACTGGGAGTAGAAAGCTTCGAAAGATTCAGCAAACTGGCAAATCGCAACATTGCCTATGGCGAATTTGCCGAAAATATTACTACCAAAGGGCTCGAATTGTTTACCTGCAAACCGCTCGATAGGTTTGTCAATGAGCATGTAGCGCTTGAAGTAACTCAAATTGGCAAAGAATGTCACGGTAATTCATGTGCAATATATCGTGAGGTTGGCAATTGTGTAATGCCTAAGGAAGGAATTTTTGCACGAGTGCTGAAATCCGGTTCCATGAAGTCGGGCGATGTGTTGCAATATATCCCTAAAGTATTTCGCATTAAACTGATAACGCTGAGCGACAGAGCCAGCATGGGCCAATACGACGATAGAAGCGGAAACCGTATCAAAGAATGGCTGCATGAATACTTTGACCAATATAAATACCCAATCATTATCGATTATTCGCTTATTGCCGACGACGCAGCAATGTTGCGCAATGAATTAAACAATGCGGTAGAAAACATATACGATTTTGTATTTACATGCGGTGGTACCGGAATCGGACCCCGCGATATTACCGTTGATGTGGTAAGCAAGCTAATCGACAAGGAAATACCGGGCATTATGGACCAAATTCGTCTGAAATACGGAGAGAACAACCCAAATGCACTGCTTAGCCGTAGTATCGCAGGTGTAATGAAGAATACTATAGTATATACTTTGCCGGGAAGTGTGAAAGCGACAAATGAATATATGACCGAAATAGTTAAAACCATGTTGCATCTGGTGTATATGATGCACGCAATCGATGCTCACTAATATTTGCTAACAAATGGAACGTCAGAAAGCATTGCAAATACTGCAACAATATGTTAACAACGAGAAAATGATTATTCATAGCATCGAGTCGGAAGCGGTGATGCGCGCGTTAGCCATTTATCTTGGGCATGACGCCGATAAGTGGGCACTGGCAGGACTATTGCACGATATCGATGTTGAAATCACTCAGGCAAATCCTGAATTGCACGGGCTTAAAGCTATAGATATATTGCGCGAGCATGGTATTGATGAAGAAATAATTGATGCCATTGCTATGCACAACGAAATGGCAACTAAAAAAGAAAGAAATACGGTGTTTCAGCATGCACTAGCTGCAGGAGAAACCATAACGGGGCTGATTCATGCAACTACGTTGGTGTATCCCGATAAAAAATTAGCATCGGTTAAAGCAAAATCGGTGGTTAAAAGAATGAAAGAAAAACTTTTTGCAGCCAGTGTGAACCGCGATCATATTTTAGAATGTGAGAAAATAGGTATTCCCATTCATGTATTTGTTGAAATATCGTTGGGCGCAATGTGCCAGATTAGCGATGAAATTGGGCTGTAATTCACAAGTCCCACTGTAAAATATATAGCAGTATGTAAATTACCATAATTAATATTATGTTAAATAGTATATTAAAAAAGAAGGGAAGTTAATGCTTCCCCTCTTTTCGCTTATGTGTTGCTATTGTGTTAAAGCATCAAGTTCGGCTTTAATTTTATCGTGTTTTTCAATTTCGCCAATTCTGTAGTAAATGGTTTTCAAAGTATTTAATACATTAATATCTTGTGGGTTTGCTTCGTGAGATTTTTCAAGATACGGAACCGCCTGTTTAAACAATTCTTCGGCAGCGGCTTTCACAGCATCGTATGCCGCAAAATCGGTTGGCGGAATGTTATCGTTTGCCCAGGCAATGGTATCGGCAGCCTGATTGTAATAGAAAGCTCCCATGCTATAAATTGCATCGGCATTGTTTGCATCCAGTTCCAATGCTTTTAAGTACTCCACCGAAGCCTCTACCCTGCGGTTCATTTGTTCGAGAAGCGTTCCCTTGATAACGTAGAATTGTGGGTCGCCGGGGTTCTTATCGATGGCCATACTGATATACTCGTAGGCTTTTTCGTTTTGTCCGGTGCTAACGTAATAGTTAAAAGTTTCAATAACCAGATTAAAACTATTGTCAGGATACTTCTCGATACCTTTTTGCAAAGTTTCTATCATCTTCACAGTGTCGCCAATAGCGGCATAGCATTGTGCCTGACTGAGGTAAATATTGGCTCTTTCGTCGTTGTTGGCACCAAAATTCATCTGAATTAATGCTTGATTGTATTGAATGGTTTTTTCGAATTCTTCGGCTTTTTTAGCTGCCAGCGAGGCAAAGTAAATAACCTGAGTGTCTATTTGCATCGACAAGGTGCTGGCCAGAATGGCTTTTTCGAAATACTCGAGCGATTGTTTAAAGTTTTGAGTATTCTGAAAAGCATCAACCCCTTTGTTAATAAAGGCATTGGCAAGACCGGGCAGACGCATGGTTATAATATCAAGAACAGCCTCATCGTCTTCAAACTTAGTGTCTTTTTTGTTCAGAGCAGTAAAAAACAGCATAATGCCGGTTTCGCTATTCAAATCGATAGCTTTATACTCCGGATTCACAAAATTGAGTGTAAGAGCTTTTAAATAGGCTTCGAAAGCTTCATCGAGGCAGGTTCCGTTGCACAAACTTTTATGTTTGGGTTTGTCGCTCACTCCCAATGCATGATAGGTTTGCCCTTTATACCAATATGTTTTATACCAGTCTTTGGTATCGTTACAATTCATGGCTTTATCAATGGATGTTTTTGCATCTTCAATAAAATTGTCGCGCAGAAAACTCCAGCAACTCACCACGTGTTTTTTACAGCTGCCTTGCGAAAAGGCAACACTAGCAAGCAATGTAAACGTAAGAAGTACACTTAACTTTTTCATAATTCAAATTTTTTATACGGCTCAAAATTAATTACAATAAAACCAATTTGCAAATACTTTGCCAAATAAGAACAAAAACGGTTTTACTCTCTATTCTAAAAACTAAAAAGACTCGTTGAAATCTCACGAGTCTTTTTAATATCACCTTATAAATCAGGCTTATTCTTCGTTGTTTTCGTCAGTGTCGTCTGTTTCTGCACTATCGTCGGCATCATCTAAAACAACGGTTTCATCAGTATCGATACCTTCAAGCTCGTTGATTTCGGGAACCATACCGTCGGTATTTCCGTTATTCATACCATTGGCTGCCTTCAGGTCGTCTTCGCCGTCTTCAATTTTAGCAACAGCGGCAATGGCATCATCGTCTTTCAGATTGATAAGTCGAACTCCCTGAGTAGCACGCCCCATGAGGCGCAAGGTGTTCACAGCTATTCGAAGAGTAATTCCCGATTTGTTGATAATCATCAAATGGTCGTTGTCGTAAACTCCCAGTATGGCAACCAGTTTACCGGTTTTTTCGGTTATGTTAATGGTTTTTACTCCTTTTCCGCCTCTGTTGGTGATGCGATAATCTTCAACCATCGATTTTTTCCCGTATCCGTTTTCGGAAACTACCAATGCATCTTGTCCGTCCTGAACCACTATCATTCCCACAACTTCGTCGTCGCCGGTAAGTTCCATCCCTTTAACGCCGGTTGCTGTGCGTCCGATGGGACGTACAATATTGTGCGGAAACCTGATAGCCTTGCCGTTACGGGCAGCTATAAGAATGAAACGCGGATTGTCGGGAGCACTGTCTTCTATAAGCGCTGCAGTTAACAAACTATCGTCTTCTCTTACATTAAGAGCAATAACACCGTTAGCACGCGGTCTGGAATAATCGGCGAGATGCGATTTTTTCAATACTCCCTTTTTGGTTACCATTACAATAAAACGACCTTTGAGATAATCGGCATCTTTCAGGTTTTTGGTGTTGATATAGGCTTTAACCGTATCTTCGGGCTCAATGTTTATTAAATTCTGAATAGCCCTACCCTTCGATTGCCTTGTACCTTCGGGAATTTCGTACACTTTCAGCCAGTAGCATTTTCCGAGTTCGGTAAAGAACAGCATGGTATTGTGCATTGTAGCAACATAAAGGTGCTCAATGAAATCGGAGTCGCGGGTAGTGCTGCCACGTGAACCTACTCCTCCCCTGTTTTGAGTACGGAATTCGGTAAGCGGTGTTCTTTTTATGTATCCCATGTGAGAGATTGTGATAACCACGTCTTCGTCGGCATAGAAGTCTTCGGGGTTTAATTCCTCGGAGGCATACACAATTTCGGTTTTTCGTTTATCGTTGAATTTTGCCTTCAATTCGCTTAATTCGTCGCGAATAATTTTCATTCTCAACACCAGATCCGAAAGAATTTGTTTGTAGTATTCAATTTTTGCGAGTAATTCGTCATATTCCTGTTGAATTTTGTCGCTTTCGAGTGCTACCAATGCCCTAAGACGCATATCGACAATGGCACGCGCCTGAATGTCGCTGAAGTCAAATCGCTCGATAAGCCTTGTGCGTGCTTCGTCAACAGTAGCCGACGACCTTATAATTTGAATTACTTCATCGATATTGTCAATAGCTTTTAGCAAACCTTCGAGTATGTGGGCACGTTTTTCGGCCTGATCGAGGTCGTAGCGTGTTTTACGAACGAGCACATCGTGCCGGTGTTCCACAAAATAATGAATAAGCTCTTTCAGGTTCAGCAATCGCGGACGGCCGTGCACCAAAGCAATATTGTTGACGCTGAAGGCCGACGACAACAAGGTGTATTTATACAGTTTATTCAGTACCACATTGGCTACTGCATCGCGCTTCAATTCGATAACGATGCGCATACCATTTCGGTCTGATTCATCGTTTACATTCGAAATACCTTCGATTTTTTTCTCGTTAACCAGCTCGGCAATTTTAATGATGAGCTCAGCCTTGTTCACCATATAAGGAATTTCGCTTACAATGATGCTTTCGCGGCCGTTTGGTTCTACTTCTATTTCGGTTTTTGCCCTGAGTACAATACGGCCTCTTCCGGTTTCGTAAGCTTCTTTTACGCCTTCGTAGCCGTATATAATCCCACCGGTAGGAAAATCGGGGGCTTTAATAAGTTGTGTGAGTTCCGAAATCTCGATATCGCTGTTGTCGATATAGGCATGAATGGCATCAACAACATTGCCCAGATTATGCGGCGGCATATTGGTGGCCATGCCCACTGCAATACCGCTGGCACCGTTTACCAATAGATTGGGTAAGCGCGTAGGCAACACAGTGGGTTCTTCGAGCGTATCGTCGAAGTTCAGCATGAAATCAACGGTTTCTTTGTCGATATCTGCCAATGTTTCCTCGGCAATTTTCGACAGACGCGCTTCTGTGTAACGCATGGCTGCCGGGCTGTCGCCGTCAACCGACCCAAAGTTTCCTTGTCCGTCAACCAAGCAATAGCGCAACGACCAATCCTGGGCCATACGAACCATAGCTAAATATACCGATGAATCGCCATGGGGATGATACTTCCCAAGTACCTCTCCCACTATTCTTGCCGACTTCTTATACGATTTGCCTGATGTAACGCCCAGTTCCGACATTCCATACAATATTCTGCGCTGAACGGGCTTCATACCGTCTCGTACATCGGGCAATGCCCTGCTCACAATTACCGACATCGAATAATCGATATATGCCGATTTCATTTCATCTTCGATATTCACCGAAATAATGCGTGACCCCTGCTCTTCTACCTGCATAAACATTAAATTAAAATATATCTAAACACCTAAAAATCAATTACTTACACTTAAGTCATAAAAACATACTAATATAGTATAAACAACTCAATTGCCGAGTTGTTGTTGTGCTATTTTTTCAACAATAAATGTTTATAAATAAAACACTGCCTTTTCAACTTTAAAACAATCTTTTAGGCACGACTGTTGTTCATAACAGAAACTTTGAATGTAAGATGAAAAATATTATTAAATTTGTTTCCAAAGATTATTAATTATGAGTGTAAGACTTTCGAAAGAAGTAGTTAGTGTGTTGAATTACAGCAAAGAAGAAGCTGTTAGATTAGGCAACGAGCAGATTGGTCCCGAGCATTTATTGCTTGGAATATTACGCGACGAAACCTCGATGGGTGTGGAATTGCTGCAATCGTTCAACATCAATATCGACGATTTAAAGCGAAAAGTGGAAAACAGAGTGCGCAACGAAAATAACGATTTGCGTACATCCGATACCGATAGTATTGGTTACAATAAAATTGCCGAGCGGGTACACCGATTTATGGTGATAGAAGCAACCACCCTGCAAAACGACGAGGTAAATTCGGGTCATTTGTTGCTGAGTTTAATCAAGATCCCGAATTCGGTATCACAATATTTAGATTCGATGGGTGTTGACTACAATTCGGCGCGTAACGCGCTCGAGAGAATCGATCCTATTGATTCGATGTCGGACGACGACGATGATGCCGATGAAGAAGACATAGGTGGTGGACATGGGCGTTCGTCGGGTTCAAAGTCGAAGACATCTGAAACCCCTACCCTTGATGCTTTTGGGGTTGATCTTACTTCGGCTGTGGAAGAAGGAAAGCTCGATCCTATTGTGGGACGGGAAACCGAAATAGAACGTATTGCCCAGATATTGAGTCGCAGAAAAAAGAATAATCCCGTATTGATTGGTGAGCCCGGTGTGGGAAAATCAGCAATAGTCGAAGGTCTGGCAGCACGTATTGTCCAAAAAAAAGTGTCACATATATTGTTCGATAAAAGAGTTGTTACCCTCGACATGGCAAGCATTGTAGCCGGTACTAAATATCGTGGACAGTTCGAAGAACGGATGAAAGCCATTCTGAATGAATTGTCGAAATCGAACAACATTATTCTGTTTATCGATGAGATTCACACTATTGTGGGAGCAGGTGGAGCTACCGGTTCACTCGATGCTGCCAATATGCTGAAACCTTCGCTTGCGCGGGGCGAACTGCAATGCATTGGAGCCACTACACTCGATGAATACCGTCAGTACATCGAAAAAGATGGTGCATTGGAGCGTCGCTTTCAGAAAGTTATCGTGGAGCCTACCAGCGAAGACGAAACCCTAGCCATACTTACCAATATCAAAGAACGATACGAAGAGCATCACAATGTGTTATATACCGATGCAGCGCTCGAAGCATGTGTTAAGCTAACCGTGCGATATATTACCGATCGCAGTCTTCCCGATAAGGCCATCGATGCACTCGACGAAGCCGGTAGCCGGGTACATATCAAGGCTATCAACGTACCCGAAATGATTTTGAAACTTGAAGAAGACCTTGTAAATACTCGCCTCGAAAAACTGAATGCTGTGAAAAACCAGAATTTCGAAAAAGCAGCATCGTTTCGCGATAAAGAAAGAGAGCTCGAAAATAAAATTGAGATGGCAAAGCGCAGTTGGCACGAAGAAATTAGTAAGAATCGCGAAACTGTCGACGAACAGCATGTGGCCGAAGTGGTAGCTATGATGACCGGAGTTCCGGTACAACGCATTGCGCAGAGCGAAGGATCGAAGCTACTGAACATGCACATCGAATTGCAGGATAGCGTAATTGGTCAGGATGATGCTGTAAAAAAAGTAGCCCTTGCCATTCAACGAAACCGCGCAGGGCTAAAAGACCCAAACAAACCCATAGGCACTTTCATCTTTTTAGGGCCTACCGGAGTGGGTAAAACTCAATTGGCTAAAGTGTTGGCGAAATACCTTTTCGATTCGGAAGATACCCTGGTGCGCATCGACATGAGCGAATACATGGAGAAATTTAGTGTATCTCGATTGGTAGGTGCGCCTCCTGGATATGTGGGATATGAAGAAGGCGGACAGCTAACCGAAAAAGTCCGTCGCAAACCCTATTCGGTGGTGCTACTCGACGAAATCGAGAAAGCCCATCCCGATGTGTTTCATATTCTGCTGCAAGTGCTCGACGAAGGTCGCCTTACCGACAGTTTGGGCCGACGTATCGATTTCAGGAACACCATTATTATTATGACTTCTAATATCGGTACCCGGCAGTTGGCCGAATATGGCAAGGGCGTTGGCTTCGAAACCAAAACCCACAAAGAAAGCTATGCCGATCGTTCTAAAAGTATAATCGAAAATGCATTGAAAAAGGCTTTTGCTCCCGAATTTCTGAATCGTATCGACGATGTTATTATGTTCAACCCACTGGGTAAAAAAGAAATATGGAAAATTATCGATATCGAGTTGAAAGGTATGTTCAAACGTGTTGAAGCCATGGGATATTTTATTAAGATATCGCCGGCCGCCAAAGATTTTATTGCCGAAAAAGGTTTCGACCCACAGTTTGGAGCCAGGCCTTTAAAACGAGCTATTCAAAAATATATTGAAGATGCCATGGCCGAGTACATTCTGCGTTCCGAAATTTCTATGGGCGATACCATAAATGTCGGCTTTAATCAGAAAAGCGGAATTAAGTTAAAAATTCAAAAACACCATAATCATATTGATTCTGATAACCTGCAGACAAACTGATGTTTGCGTATAATAACCTAACTAATAACTTCAATAAAAGCTATGAAAAAGGAAAACCTGATTTATTATCTTGGAGCAGTATTAATTGCTGCAATTTTTGTTTACATACTTATTATTACTTTGGGTGGTACTCGTAAAACCAGCCTTTCTGATCCGTTGATGTTTGAACCTTATATTTCTGCCTATAGCGGAGGAGTAGTTTCGAAAAGCAGTGAGGTTATTGTTCAGTTTACCGACCAGTTTATGAAACAGGTTGGCGATAATAAGAAACCGGAAAATGTAATAGAAATAAGCCCTAAGTTAGCAGGCAAAACCACCTGGGTTGACCAACACACCGTTGTATTTACTCCCGATAAGCCTTTTGTTTCGGGACAGAACTATGTGGTAAGTGTAAACCTAAAAGCATTAGATAAGGATATCGGCAAAGAATTTCGTACGTTTAATTTTGAATTGAAGGTAAAAAGGCAAAACTACGACATTTCGGTTCAGGAGCTTATTACAACTAATCTCGACGATTTTTCGGAACAAGAAGTTGTGGGGACTATAAAATTTGCTGATGTTGAAAAAGAAGAGGATATTAAAAAAATGCTTACAGCCAAAATTGGTAGTACCAATTGTAAGATAAACTATGAACGAATTGATGATGTAACCTACGAATACAGAATAAGTAACATAACACGAACCGCCGAAAAGCAAAAACTGAGAATAGATTGCGATGGCAGTGCCATTGGTGTCGGTTATAGTAAAAACCTAGAATACATATTGCCGGCATTGGGCGATTTCTCAATCATGGACGTGCAAATCAGAAATTTTCCGGAACAACAGGTTGTGCTGCAGTTTTCTGACCCGTTGATGTCGGAACAGTTTCTCGAAGGATTAATACAGTTGGGAACAATCAACAATGCCAGTTATATTATCCGCAATAATATAATAAAGATAATTCCGGGGGAACGACTGAACGGACAGTATGATTTGGTGGTGGACGCAGGGATTAGAAACCTGAAAGGGAAAAATCTGGATGCAGGGCTAACCAAACCATTGTATTTCGAATTATTAAAACCTGCGGTAAGGCTTGTAAACACAGGTGTTATACTGCCTGAAACCGATGCCGGTCTTGTTTTTCCGTTTGAGGCTGTTAATGTAAAAGCCGTTGACGTAAGAATTACCAAAATCTTCGAAAACAATATTTTACAATTTCTGCAAAGCAATTCGTTCGATGAGATCTATCAGCTTAATCGTGTTGGCAAGGTTATTAAAGAACAAACCGTCGATTTGACGCAGAGCGGAATTACCGATTTTGGCGTTTGGAATCGTTTTACCCTCGACCTGAATGAAATGATAAAGGCTGAGCCCGGCGCCATTTACCGCATAGAAATTAACTTCAGAAAAAAGAATGCCTTATACCCCTGTCTCGACAACAATGCTGAGCAAGTTACAGTAACAAATGACGATGAGTCGCGTTTTTGGGAACGATATACCGATTATTCATATCAGTATTCTTCCGATTATTACGATTATGAATATGACTATGGTTACGAGTACGATTACTACGACAGTTATTCCCCCAATTCAGGAGACCCTTGTTCCGATAGCTACTATGGTTATAAAAATGCCATTGCCCGTAATATTTTGGCTTCCGACATTGGTTTAACAGTAAAACAAGGTAAAGCTAATGTAATTACGGCAATTGTAAACGACCTGCATTCTACAGCCCCTGTTGCCAATGCTCAGGTTAATATATATTCGTATCAGATGCAGGTGGTGGCCTCGGGCACCACTAATGCAAACGGTATTGCTGAAATATCGGTGCCTGCCAACGAAAAGCCCTATTTTGTGGTTGCTTCTACCGGCCAGCACAAAGCGTATGTAAGTCTAACCTATTCATTGAGTTTATCGCTGAGCGAATTCAATGTTTCGGGAGCCAACTCGGGTGGTTCGAAAGGATTTGTGTTTGGAGAACGTGGAGTGTGGCGACCAGGCGATTCAATTTATGTGAGTTTTATATTGCAGGATATTGATAAACTTATACCCGAAGGACACCCTGTAGTTCTTGAATTTACCAACCCGAATGGCCAATTGGTATATCGCGAAGTGCAAAATAAAAATACCAACGCCTATCATGTTTTCAGGCTGAAAACCGGGCAGAACGACATCACCGGTTATTATACGGTTAAAATAAGTGTGGGCAACGAGGTGTTTTATAAAACCATACCGGTAGAGACCATTAAACCCAACAGGATTAACATAAATATCGACTTCAACAAAGCTTATATTTCGGGCGACGGCGATGTTATTGCCACATTAACCGCACTTTGGTTGCATGGTGCCGTGGCCAAAGATTTAAAAGCCACACTCAATATCAGTCTCGAAGAATCGTATACCGGTTTCGATAAGTTCCCCAAATACACTTTTATCGATTTTACCAAAAGATTCAGTTTTACTACCAGAACCCTTTTCGACGGACTTACCGATGAAAATGGCAAGTTGCATCAAGCGGTAAATCTCGACCTGGGCAATTTGGCGCCGGGTAAGCTACACGCAAAGCTTACAGCCAAAATATTCGAAAAAGGAGGTAATTTCAGTATTTACGAAAAAGGAATTGCATATCACCCCTATTCGCAATACATTGGTATTTACAATAAAACTCTGGAGAAAACTTCGTATCTGAAATCGGGAAAAACCGAGAAATTAGATGTGGTTATTGTCGATAGAAACGGTGATAAAATCAAAGGAAAGAAGGAACTGGAGCTGACCATGTATAAATATAATTATTCGTGGTGGTACGATTACGAAAACACCAAAACCAACTATGCTTCGGCCAACTACAACAATGCAATTGCACGTAAAAATTTTGTAATCGAAAATGGTCAGGGTTCGGTAGATTTTGATGTGCCGGTATCGGAATACGGAAATTTCATTCTGATGGTTCAAGACAAACAGGGTGGACATTCCGCATCGATGAGTTTTTATGTAAGCAGCTACGATTACTACTACGATGATGATATCTCGCAAAAAGGTATCGACAAGCTGATACTTACTGCGAATAAAGACACATTTGCCGTTGGCGACGACATTATTGTTAATATTCCTTCGGTGAAAGGGCGTGCCCTTATTTCGATAGAAAACGGCAGCAAAGTGCTTAAGACTTATTGGAAAGAAACCGGCTCAGGATCTACCGAATTTAGTTTTAAGGCTACGGCCGATATGACTCCGAATGTGTATATAAACATCAGTTTGTTTCAACCGCATAGTCAAACGGCCAACGATATGCCCATAAGAATGTATGGTGTGATACCGGTAACGGTAGAAGACCCGGCAACGCATTTACATCCGGTAATTTCGATGCCCAATGAGCTTAAATCGGAAAGCGATGTAACTATTAAGATCAGCGAAAAGGATGGCAGACCCATGTCGTACACCATTGCGGTGGTCGACGAAGGCATTTTGTATCTCACCAACCACAAAACGCCCGATCCGTGGTCGCATTTCTACAGTCGCGAAGCACTGGGTGTTAACACATGGGATATGTACGATTTTGTGATAGGCGCTTTTGGTGTCGACATCGAGCGTTTGCTTAGCATTGGCGGCGGCGATAACTTAAAAGAACGTATGGGCGAACTCAAAGCCAATCGTTTCGAACCCATGGTACGTTTTATTGGGCCTTTCTACCTCGAAAAAGGAAAAACAGCACAGCATACCATAAAAATTCCGGCTTACGTAGGATCGGTTCGTACTATGGTTGTTGCGCGACACGAAGCAGCATATGGTTCTGCCGAAAAATCGACGCCGGTAACCAAGCCTCTGATGCTTTTGGGAACATTGCCACGTGTATTGGGGCCCGAAGAAGAGGTGTACCTGCCTGTAAGTGTTTTTAGCATGGATAATAGTATAAAATCGGTGAATTTGCAGGTAAGAACCAACGACATGCTTAGTATCGACGGGGAAAGCTCGCAAACCATTGTATTCGATAAAAAAGGTGAGCAGTATGTGCAGTTCAAGCTGAAAGCCAGCCCAAAAACCGGTGTGGCCAAAATTCAGATAAGCGCTCAATCGGGCATGCATACAGCCAAACAGGAAAT
>CAZEHA010000041.1:0-33742 GCA_964511665.1 uncultured Bacteroidales bacterium | reverse complement strand
GCGATGCATCACCGGGTGTGTATTTCTATATCATCAAGGCCGTAGGCATCGACGAAGTGGAATACGACTTTCAGGGTCCGCTGCACCTGATGAGGGAAAAATAGCAGTCGAAATAAAAAATACTGCCAAAATCCCGATTTTGGCAGTATTTTTTTTTAAGCCCGGACAACTTTTTTAAATGAAAATGTGTCTTAATAGCGCAACAGTATGCCGGATAACGATAGACTAATCAGGCAATGTCAGAAAAAGTCGAGAAAGGCTTTTGATGAACTCTATCGAACATACTCCGGTTTGGTTTTCGGTATTTGTCTTAGGTATGCCAAAAACCGCACTGAAGCCGAAGATCTTTTACAAGACTGCTTTATTAAGGTGATTGATAAAATTGAATATTATCGGTTCGAAGGATCCTTCGAAGGATGGTTGCGACGATTAACGGTGCGTGAAGCCATTAATAGCTTAAGAACAAATCGGAACCTGTGTGTTGAAGAATTGCGCGAAGAACAGCTGGCTGAAACCGATTCGATAAACAATTCAATAATAAAACAGATGAATGCCGAAGATATTCTAGCGATTATCGACACCTTGCCAACAGGATATAAAACAGTGTTCAACCTGTTTGCTATAGAAGGATATCCGCATAAAGAAATTGCCGAAATGCTCGGTTGTTCCGAAAGTACTTCGAAATCGCAATACCTGAAGGCAAAAAAAGCACTTGTAGAACGTTTACATAAACGAAATGACAACGATGGGCGAGAGTTTTGAAAATATAATAAAAAGTCAGCTTGAAAACTATCGGCCTAAGGCGCCCGATGCTGTGCTCGATAGCTTACGCACTCATTACCCAAAACCGAGTGCCGGCGATTTTATATCGCTTCATGTAAGCAAAATAGTCTTGGTCGCTGCTATTGCTATTGTTGGTGTAGTAGCTTTAATTGTAATGAATAATAAAGAACCGAAACAAAATGAATTGGAAGTTAGTGAAATACGTTATATAGAACGCATAGATGTTGATTTATCGTACAAACAAATTGCTCCAAATAAAAATAGAGTAGCTGTGGTAAATCGCAAGCTTGCCAACAACAACACACAGGTTTACAATAATAGTTATAAAAATGCAGTAGGCTATTTTGTCAATATCGATACCATTGTGTGTGGGAATAGCTTTGAACTGAACATAGCCGGCGAAAACCCCGAGTATTTCTCGGCAGCAGGGCTTGAACTCGAATATTATCAGGGATTGTTGCGTGTACATTCAAAAAAACCGGGTGTGTATTACTTAAAATACCAAAATACCCAAAACCAGATTCAGGTATTAGATAGTATGAAGCTGTGCTTTGCCGATGTTCCGAAACCCATTATTTCTGTACAACAAGATACAAAATGCGATGGGAATTCTGTGATTGTTCATGTTGAGAATGCTTCCGGTAAAACTCTGAAATGGTCGGTTCCCGGTGCCGAGGTATTAGAAATTGGAAATAACAACTACAGGCTTGTCTTTAAAAGCAGTTCAAACTCTAATGTCAGGGTAGTACTTACTTCGGTAGGAATACATTGTTCGTGCAGTGAATCGTTGCTGTTACAAATACCACAAAAAGTAGAAGTTAAGGCTGTAGTTCAACCGGCTACTTGTAATCTCAGTAATGGCAAGGTGAAAATTGTATCAAATCGTAATGATGCAACATTTATTCTCGACGGAAATATCAAAAATCAAAGTGGGGAATTCGAAAATCTATCTGCCGGAGAACACAGTGTTGTTATGATATACAATGGCTCTTGTGTTGAAACCATCGACTTCGAAATACCCGAAAACCAAAAGTTGGTTGCATCGTTTAATTATCAGTTCGATAGAACAAACCCAACGAAAATACAATTTACCAATCGTACCGTAATCGACAGCCGTTCATACAATCGTTTTGGTGATATGAGTTTTGAATGGTTTATCGAAAACGAGAGATTCTATTCTGAGAACCCCGATTACGAGTTTTTAACTTATGGCGCACAGCAAATTATGCTTGTAGCAAGCTATGGGCAGTCATGCACCGATACCTTTGTAAATACGGTGTATGTTGCCAACGAAAACTTACTTATTCCTAACTTGTTTTCGCCCAATGGAGATGGCATTTCGGATGTGTTTACTGTAAAAGTTGATAATCCTGTGCGCTTTCAGGCAACAATAACCAATACACGTGGCGAAGTATTGTATCGTTGGACTGACGCTGCCGGAGGATGGGATGGCCGTATTAATGGAAACAATTTAGCCGCCGAAGGTGTGTATTTCTACATCATTTCTGCCGAATTCGAATCGGGTAATGTGGTACAACGCAAAGGAACCTTAACCCTGGTACGCGATTAAGGCTTCACATACATGCCCACAAAAAGTGGTGTGTGTGAAGTGTTTTCTTTCAAAATAAAAATAAACGGACGGTCAGCAATAAAATACATGAGTTTAGGTGCTTCGTGGTGACCTGCCGATGATGTCGTCCGCATTATAATTGCTGTTGCAGCAGCAGCTTCAGATCCTTTTTCATCGATTTCGAAAAACACTTTTTGCAATACCTCGTCAATCGCCAAATCTCCCTTACTGCTAATCCCTGTGAAATCGGAGTTTCCCGAAAAGGCTTCTTTCATACCTTTTTCGATAAGCGGGTCAGCCAACGAAAACGAGCTTTCTATTTTGAATTTGGGAATCTCCATATACACTTCGTGAGGGCGCATCGACCGTAGAATTTCATTATATAATGCAGCGTTAGGAATGTAAGTGTCAATATTGTCGATTTCGCTTTGATGAGGTTTTATCAATATTAACGATAACTCAGTGCTTGTATAATTCAGCTCGATGGCGCTTATTTGTTCGTTGCTGAAGAATTTAATGCCTTCTTGTCGTTTTACAAGGTATTCGGTTTCTGTTTTTTCGGTGTTACTCACATTAAAATCTTTCTTTTTGTTCAGCTTCTCATCGAATGCATATTTCCATTTCGATTTTATGTATATGGCATTTACCAAAACCATACGTGTATCGTTGCTAAGAGTACCACGTGGAATAAGATTTTTGATTCGGGTTTTGGTCATTTCTTCAACCCATGTATTTATTCGTTGCTCAACCATGAGTACCTGCTTCAAAAAATCAACAGTTTCGAAGGCTCCGTCGAAATATTCAATTATCTTGCTGCGATACGAATCGAGTACCTGGTAAGTTTGTTCCATAAAAATACGGTTTGCCAAATTAAATTCCAATGCTGTGTCGGCAGACATCCGCTTCAGATTTTGGTAAAAAATACTGAACTGATTAATAAAATTAATGGTATCGACCGGAAAGCCAAGTGTTTGGCTCATTTCGGAACGTGTTTGATTACGGGCACCGATATAAACCATTCCGAGAGCTACATTGAGCGATACCGGCGAAAAACAATAATTGCTCCCCTGGTTTTCGCTATAAAGATGCTTGAAAAAGTCGAATGCGAAAGATGTCATTCCTTCAGTGAGAATGGGGTCATTTTTTCTTACATCCGATTCTGCGTGGTTTTTTTCGTTTTGCATGGTGTTTGTCTGATGAGTTGGTTTTGTGTTGTCGGTTGGTTTTTCGGTTTTTACATCGGTGTTTTGAATAGGTGCAGTTGTTTCTGAACCCGTTTTGCATGCATACACCGAAAACAACACAATTCCTGATATTAATACTATTTTTTTCATAATTATTTTGTTAGGTTATTGATGATGTTTTTTTCTCTGTATTCAAGTATTATGCCAGTTACCATCTATAGCTGAATTTGCCCCGAGTAAACAAAATGAACCGGTCCATGTAATACAATATCAGTATAATTGTTTTGTTTTTTATTGAACGAAACCATAAGTAATCCTCCGCGTGCATTTAATTCAATGCTGCCCATATTGATGTGCTTGGCTGTGGCCAGACTCAGTGCAGCAGCAACAGCACCTGTGCCGCACGATAAGGTTTCGGCCTCAACACCTCTTTCGTAGGTTCTTATAAAATAAACATTGTTCTTTTCTTGAATAACATTTACATTGGTGCCATCAGGCGCAAAGCGATTGTTGAATCGCAGTTCTTTACCATATTGCATCATATCAATGGTGTCGATATTTTCAACCAAAAGCACAAGATGCGGCGATCCTGTATTTACAAACCAGCCATCGCCCAAAAATTCGGGGATTGATGCATCATTCATGGCCAGCGATACCAGTGTGTCGGAGTGAATAGTGGCATGGTGTAGGCCGTCGGAAGCCAAAAATATGGTTTGTTCTGCGCATAGGCCTAGTTTATTGGCAAATGCTGCAATACATCGTCCTCCGTTACCACACATACTGCCTTCGCGGCCATCGGCATTGTAGTATTTCATTTCGAAATCATAATCAGCATTATTGTGCACAATTATTAAACCGTCGGCACCTATACCGGTGGCTCTTTTGCACCACGATGCTATGGTTTCCTGTGTTAGATCCGGCAACCCAAAGCGTCCGTCGATAATTATGAAATCGTTGCCAGCACCATGATATTTATCAAATTTTAATTCCATAAAAAATTGTTAAAGCTGTACTTTTTTTGAAACAATACTGAAGCTATTACGTTAAATAATCGTAAATGTACACAAAATTTTGAAACTAAATTTCTATTGTTATGAAGTCGCGTGTTGTTGTAATATCTTTGTTGGCGGGCATGTTTGGTGCCGGTCTTATAATGTTACCGGCATTCTATTGGTTACATCAAAAAACTGAATATAGCGGGTCGCAATATTTGGTTGCACAATATAAAGAAATCCGTGACGAAATACCGTTGCAGCGAAGTTTGTTTTTTTCCGAAAACAATATGGAGATTCCCGACTTCACAATGGCTGCCGAGAATGCGGTGAATGCGGTAGTGCATATTAAAACCCAATTTAATGCACCCAATTATACATTGTACGATTATTTATTTGGCACCTCACCGCGATATTCAACACCTGTAATGAGTTCGGGGTCGGGTGTTATATTGTCGAGCGACGGCTATATTATTACAAACAATCACGTTGTTGAAGAGGCCGAAATTATTCAGGTTATTTTGAACGATAAACGAATGTACGATGCAAAAATAATAGGTAAGGATGCGGTGGCCGATTTGGCCTTGCTTAAAATTGAAGAGAACCAACTGCCGTATTTGGCCTATGCCAATTCCGATGCTATCAGACTGGGTGAATGGGTGCTGGCCATAGGTAATCCGTTTAATCTTACATCAACGGTTACGGCAGGTATTGTTAGTGCAAAGGCGCGTAATATCAGTATTCTCGGTCAAAGTTTGCACATGGAATCGTTTATACAAACCGATGCTGCAGTGAATCCGGGTAATAGTGGGGGAGCTTTGGTAAATTTGAAAGGAGAATTGATTGGTATTAATACCGCTATTGCTTCGCGTACGGGTTCATTTGTAGGATACTCTTTCGCAATTCCATCGAATATTGTAGCCAAGGTGGTAGCCGATTTTATTGAATTTGGCGATGTGCAACGTGCATATTTGGGAATAGAAGTTACCGATATTGATGCCAATATCGCTAAATCGTTGAATATGCTGAGGCCAGAGGGAGTTTATGTGGTCGGAGTATGGAATGATGCCAATGGAAAAGATATTAGTATTGGTAAAGGAGATGTGATTTTAGAAATAAACGGTTTTAAACTGAATTCTGTGTCAGTGCTCATGGAGCAGCTCAGCAAATATCGTCCGGGCAAAAAAGTGGATGTGAAATACCTTAGCAATGGTAAGATTAAATCAACAACAATTACCTTACGCAATAAATACGGTAGTACAAAAATTGTTGAGGCAAAAAGCGTTGAAGTGTTGGGTGCCAGTTTTGAACCTTTACCCGAGAACGAAAAACAAAGCTTAAGACTTGGTCATGGTGTGAAGGTAAAAACGCTTACAGCAGGAAAACTACTTAGCAAAGGTGTTCGCGAAGGCTATATCATCACCAAAATTAACAATACCAATATTTACACGGTCGAAGATATAGAGAAAGCCTTGAAAGAGTCGGATGGAGCTGTTTTTATAGAAGGAATATACCCCAATGGTACTGTAGCTTATTATGCATTTGGTCTTTGAAAATATTTTTTTGGCCATGTTATTATCATATTTTGAATAAAAAGAAAAAAAAACTGAAATAAACATAACCTTTTCATAACTATTTACGTATTGTACACGTAACTATAAAAACAGCAAGGCTTAAATCAAGTAGAAAAGATAGTATAGTATTAGTTTACAGAAAGAATGAGACAATTAAAAATTACAAAATCGATTACGAATCGCGAGAGTGCTTCGCTCGATAAGTATCTGCAGGAGATTGGTAAAGAAGAACTAATTTCGGTTGAAGAAGAAGTTGAATTGGCGCAACGCATTAAGAAGGGCGATCGGATTGCATTAGAAAAACTTACCCGTGCCAATTTAAGATTTGTGGTTTCGGTAGCCAAACAGTATCAAAATCAGGGATTAAGTCTACCCGACCTTATTAATGAAGGAAATCTGGGCTTAATTAAAGCGGCCGAGAAATTTGATGAAACCCGCGGGTTTAAGTTTATTTCGTATGCCGTATGGTGGATCAGGCAATCGATATTGCAGGCATTGGCCGAGCAATCACGCATTGTTCGTCTTCCACTGAATCAGGTGGGCTCTCTGAATAAAATAAACAAGGCATTCAGCAAATTCGAGCAGGAAAACGAACGTAAACCTACTTCGGAGGAATTGGCGAAGGTTCTCGACCTTCCTGTTGAAAAAGTTGCCGATACCATGAGGGTTTCAGGGCGCCACGTTTCGGTTGATGCCCCATTTGTTTCGGGCGAAGAAAACAGTTTGCTCGATGTTCTCGAAAACACCGACAGTCCGCATACCGACTCTTCTCTTATCAACGAATCGCTTAGCCGTGAAATAGATCGTACCCTGGCTACGCTTACCGAACGCGAACGCGACATTATCAGATATTTTTTCGGCATTGGATGTCAGGAAAAAACCCTCGAAGAAATAGGCGAGGAGTTTGGTTTAACGCGCGAGAGAGTAAGGCAAATAAAAGAAAAAGCCATTCGGCGACTGCGACATAATTCCAAAAGCAAACTGTTGAAAGCTTATTTGGGCTAGTTGTTGATAAAATTTTGTACTGCCTTCACAAATTTTCTATATTTTTGAGCGAACCATAATATTGGTGAATGAAAAAAATTATTGTTTTCATCTTATCGTCTTGTTTCGCGCTGGTGGTTTTGGCTCAGCAAGCCGTAGTTCTAAAAAGCGACGAGGTTGAAACATATTACACAGGAACCATTTGGGGTCCCGAAATGAGGCACTATTCCTACTATTTCGTCCGTTATGCCATGGCAGTTCCAATGCAGGATGCTGTTGACGAAAAACCTTTTTATAGCGGAAACTGGGCAGTTGGCTTGTCGTACAAACTTAAGATTGTTGATTTATGGGATATTGGTGTTGATGTGTCATACGAAAACGAGTTTCACCGTTTAAAAAACCTGCCCGAAACACGTTCGATGGTGCCTGAGCTTGCCACTTTCGACATTGTAAGAACCTATCAGAATAATCTGGTTGGCGGCTTCTATAATCGCTTGTATTTTAAACGTGACAGGGTTCGCGATTTTGGCTGGTACCTTGATGTTGGTGCTTATTATTCTTATGTGATGAATCTGGGTACATATTATAAAGATAACAGCGATACCCATTTTATTAAAATCAGGCAAAAGGGGAATCAATATTTGAACGACCAAAACTACGGTGCATTTGTGCGGGTAGGATGGAATCAGTTTGCCTTGTATGCACGCTACAACGCCGTTGATATATTTAAGGAGAATAGAGCCGACTTAAGCCATCTTTCCATAGGCTTGCAGCTAAACCTGGTAATGTTCTAGTAGTTGAGCGATGCCAATATCTGGCAAGTTACTATACCGGCAGTCTCGGTTCTTAATCGGTTGTGCCCCAAACTAACAGGCTTATACTGATGACTCAGGGCCAATTGTATTTCTTCGTTCGAGAAATCGCCTTCGGGACCTATTAAAACAAGGCTTTGCTCTTTCGCAGTAATTATATCGGTTAAATAAGATACCGGCGTTTCGCTGCAGATGGCTATGCACTTTGCTTTACTTTGGTTATGCGTTATGAAGTTACTATAGTCGCTAAGTTCGTTGATTTTAGGCAAATAAGTATTCAGCGACTGTTTCATGGCCGATTCTGCGATACGCGTAATTCTGTCGATATTAATGTGTTTACGTTCCGAATAGCGACATTTTAAAAAGCTGATTTCATCAATCCCAATTTCAACAGCCTTCTCAACAAACCATTCCATTCGGTCGATGTTTTTTGTTGGAGCAATGGCAATATGGTTGTAGTAGTTTCTTTTACCGCTCCCGGTGTGCTGAGAAATAATTTGAAACTTGCATTCACCGGGTTTGTCGTCTGTAATTTGAGCATGAAACAAATTGCCTTTGCCATCGGTAACATAAATCATGTCGCCGGTTTTATGCCTCAGTACTCTTATGCAGTGTAGCGACTCGGTGGTTTGTAAACTTCCGGTGTTGTCGATTGTTATATTATTGGAATAGAATAACTGCATGTTGTTATTTTCTTACAATTCTTCTTCGTCAACAATTTCACCTGTGCCAATTTCGGGAAACACCTGTGCTGATTCGGTGGTTTGAAGGCTTTGTACTTCTTTTAGTTTACGGTTTATGGCTCTGGTTCTGGTTCCCGCCAGCTGCCCAATAGTTTCGCCGGCATTGTCGATATGTTTTTGAGCTTTCGACAGTAATTCACCAAATTTCTCAAATTCCGACTTCACGGCACCCAAAATTGTCCATACCTCGCTGCTGCGTTTCTGTAATGCCAAAGTTCTGAAACCCATTTGCAAACTATTCAATATTGCAGCCAGAGTTGTTGGACCGGTTACTACTATTTTAAACTCCCTTTGTAGTTGTTCCATCAGGTTCGAACGGCGTATTATTTCGGCATATAATCCTTCGAATGGTAAAAACATGATGCCAAAATCGGTAGTATAGGGTGGCTCAACATATTTATCGCGAATATCGCGGGCCATCTTTTTTATGACATTTTCAATGTGTTTACCTGCAGCCTCTATAGCCGCAGGTTCGGCAGTATCGTAAGCATCGAGCAGTTGTTCGTAGGCATCCTTCGGAAACTTGGCGTCGATGGGCAACCATACGTTCGACATATCGCTGTCGCGACCCGGTAGTTTTATTGCAAATTCTACAATATCCTGGCTATTGGGTTTGGTTTTTACGTTGGCTGCGTATTGGTCGGGCGCCAATAATTGTTCAAGCAACATCTCGAGGCGCAATTCGCCCAAACCACCGCGGTCTTTAACGTTGCTCAGCACTTTTTTCAATCCGCCAACATCCTGAGCCAAAATACGCATTTCGCCAAGGCCTTCTTGCACCGCTTGCAGTTGCTTTCCTACAGTTTCAAACGATTGCCCAAGCCTTTCGCTCAGTGTTTTCTCAAGCTTTTCTTCTACTGTAGCACGCATCTGTTCCAGCTTCTTTTCGGTACTTTCTATGAGGGCTTGTTGTTTTTCGCCCAACTGCGAAAACTTTTCTCGTTGTAATTCGTTGAAAGAGTGAACATTCTTGTCGAAACTGTCCTGAAAACGCTGAAAAACTACTGACAGTTCTTCTCTCATCTGTTTGTTGTCGGTAGCTGTAATCTCCATGGTTTTCTTCAGGCTATCGCTCATCTCGGTACGAAATTCCTTTAAGGTATTACTCAATTCCTGACGGTTTTCTTTGGCAATGGCCGCATTTTCTTCACGATTAATTCGGAACTCGTTTCGAATGTCGGTTTCAAATTTCTGTATTTGTTGCTGTAATTCGCGAATCAGAGCTTCATAATTCGACTTATTTCGACCTAGTGATAAAACTACTATGAGTACTGCAAGCGATATAGTGCAGGTTAGTATTAGTAATATTGTTGTTAACATCGTTCGGTGTATTATGTTCTCCGGTCAAAAGTACAAAAACTTTAACAGTTGTATTATATTGCAAGCCTGTTTTGTAAAACAATCTGAAACTGCAGGAATGATACGCATAGGTTTAATAAGCGATACACACGGTCATATAGAAGATGCTCTATTCGATTACTTTGCCGATGTCGACGAAATTTGGCATGCCGGCGACATGGGCGATATAAGTGTAGCCGACCGGCTTAGGGCCTTTAAACCCTTAAGGGGAGTTTATGGTAATTGCGACGGTTACGATGTCAGGGTTGAATTTAAGCAACACGCTCGTTTTACAGTTGAAGAAACCGATGTTTGGATAACACATATAGGCGGCTATCCCGGAAATTATGCCCGTGAAGTAAAAGCTGAAATTTTTAAAAACCCACCGGGCTTGTTTGTCTGCGGCCATTCACATATCCTTAAAGTAATCTACGACAAAAAACTCCGGATGTTACACATTAACCCGGGTGCTGCAGGTAACCGGGGGATTCACACAGTGAAAACAGCTGTACGTTTTTCAATCGACCATAAACAAATAGTCGATCTGGATGTTTTAGAAATTAAACGACAGAGCTTATGATATTGCCAATAGACAAGAAGAAAGTTTTGCACGTAGCAGGAATTATTAATAAATACGATATCCCGCAATTTAGTTGTAACAGGGCATTGTTCCAACAATTGGAAATTCAGCCGGTGCTGGCCGCAATTCTTACATCTGAAGACGCGGGTAGTCGTTCGTATGTTCGTGGTATTGCCCGTTTTTGTAACGAGAATAAGGTAGAGTGCCAGGTGTATGAAACCCGCGATGCCGAAATGCTGACGAAAACCATAGCCCATTTGAACAACGACGCCTCGGTGCATGGCATCATAGTGATGTACCCAACCGCTTATGGCGAAAAAGACGTAAAGTTTATGAATATGATTTCTCCGGCTAAAGATGTTGAAGGATTGCACTATTCATATTTGGGCTATTTGGTTCAGTTTGAGCGTTTCAAAGACCCCGAGCAGTTGCGAAAGCTGGTAATTCCACCTACGGCAAAAGGAATACTCAGCATATTGAAACGCAATTTTCTCGACTACGAGGAGTTCTTCGATCTACAGGGTTTTTATCCGGAACATGCCAAAACAAATCCATTCAATATCGAGGGTAAACGTTTCACGATAATCAACGACAGTCTGGCTGTTGGCCGATCGCTGGCTTTGATGCTGCTCAACGAACACGGCAGTGTTGAAGTGTGCCACAAATACACGGCGTTTTCACATATTTTAAAGTCGGTAGCCCTGTCGGATGTTGTTATTTCGGCTGTTCCCTCATCAAAATTTATAATACCTACTTCGGCTGTTCCCGAAAATGCCATTGTTATCGATATTTCGTTCGAAGGAAACTTCGATTACCCCTCTGTAGTTGATAAGTGCTTTAAAATTGCTCCGCGTTGGGATCTTCTCGAAAAGGGAAATAGAATTAACGATATGACCTTATATCGGCTTCTTTCGAATTTGCACTATCTTATACAGGCAAATCTGTCGGATGATGTTTTAAAGTCTTCGGTTGAACAATAGAATAATCTTTTTTGCTTTACTGTAATTGGTCGATAATCGATAGCATCTGATTTACCATACCAACCTTATAACCGCTTTGGTAGTAATATATGTTCCCCTTTGCATCGCAAAGCACTATCACAGGCAAGTTGTTGATGCTTGAGGTTTGGTATAGTTGAAGCATATCGAAATTGGGTTTGCCGCTAACATGCACCGAATTGCATAATGAGGGTAGCGAATAGTATTCGAAAAGCTGTTTTTCGTGGTTTACAGTGAGCAACTGAATGGCCAGGTTACGGGTTTCAATGTGTTGTTTGTTGTTGCTGAGTTCGTTCAGTACATGTTTGCCCGGTTCTTTGCCTGTGTCGATCCATGCAATCATGTAAAAGTCTTTTGCGATATTAGGCTTTACGTCTTCTAAATTATTAAGTTTCCCCAAGGGTTTGGGTAAACCCGATTCACGCACTATAACCTCAGTCGATTTGTTATCGCCTACTTTCAAATCGATATACTTACGCCATACAAGCACATCGCCGTTGTTCAATCGTTTTCCGGTAGTAATTACGTAATATCCGGGTGCAAGCTGCAAAGGCATTTCGATGTCGTGCAAGGGAGTGTCCCAGCCGTAATCGAGAGTTGTAAACTTGCCGTTCGAATATTGTGCCAGTGTGAAATCGCTGTAATACTTCATCGATTTGTTGCTTGCTACCAGTGTGAGGCCGGCTTTTTCGGTAGCATTTTCAACTGTTGTTGTTTCAAAATTCGCGCTGTTCCACACTCCATTGGTGTAATACTCAGGCTGATAGGTAACCGGATTCAGCCGTGAAGCTATACCCATGCTGCGGCAAATTGCCACAAAATAAATATTACGGCTTTTCGTGTCGGCTATTTTCATTTCGTGAACACCAATGGGAGTGATGGGCACGCCGTAGTAGTTCCATTCGTTGTTGATGCTAATGGTGTTGTTGATAAAATGAACGATGAGGTCCGGATTGTTTCTGCAAGAATCGGTAAAACTATTTGAAAACTCTTTCCCGAAAACACTTCGCCACGCTTTCATTTTTTCATTAGCAATACGTGGGTTCAATACATAACTCAGATATATCTCGTTGTTGTATTTTTTTACGGGCCTATTGTTAAAATGGTTAATAAGCACTGCTGCACGGGCATCGCGGTGATCTTTTTCGTTGAGCAGGTTCAAAAAATCGACACATAAACCTTTGTCGATTACCGAAGTCTTTTCGATGAATTGCATGATTTCGTTGTAGTTACCCATGCTTAATTGTATGTGAGTGCTGATATCGGTAGTTTTAATTCCGACTCTTTTTGCGAAGTTTTCGATATCGCTGGTATTTGGGAAACTCGCTGCATATGCCTTTCGGATTGAATCTTCGAACTGCAAACGTATTGAATTGGCAAAGTTTCCGCTTGTATCGGGCGATACATTGTTGGCTTCGGGAACAATAATGTCGATATTTTCGAAATACTCTGTATTGGTGTCGTAGTGCAGGCTCAGGTTCAGGGTGTCCGATTTTTTATTATCGGCAATACGATATGCTGCATAAGCACTGCTGCCATTTTTATGTGCAAAAATCAACAAACTTCCGCGATTGGTATTCAGGCAACAGTGTCCGGTGCTATCGGTTTTCAAGCGGGCAATAGGGTAGAACTCGGCATAATTGTAGAGCCCAAAACTTACTTCGGCCTGATGCAGGGGCTTCCCACTGCTGTCGGTAACAACAATGTGATATTCTACGGGTTCAATGTATGTGTCGATAACGTTAATAATGGCATGATTGCTATACTCCATCATCACATTCGAATTGCTGTTGTAACGACCAAAAACACGGGTATGAACCAGCATAGCACGCAACACAGGCGCCTCGAACCACCCTTTATTCAATTTTGCCTCCGGTTCACAGGCTCCCATAAAATACCACTTTCCGTCGACCCACACCTCCACCCAGGCATGATTGTCGTCGCAATGTGCCCATCGTGGTGTGTACACCTGCCGCGCCGGAATACCCACCGAACGCAGTGCCGTTACTGCAAAAGTTGACTCTTCGCCGCAGCGGCCAAATGTGGAGCGCATGGCATCGAGGGGCGAGATGGTTCTTTCGTCGGTGCCGCGATAATTAAGTTTTTCGTGACACCAGTGGTTCACCTCCAAAGCTGCATCGTACATGCTGAGTGTTGCCACCCTCGATTTTAATTCGTTGAAAAACACCTGACGAGCCGAGTCGGGATATTCATTGTTTACACGATATGGCAGCACAAAGTGCCTGAAAATATCATCGGGAATTTGCTTTCCCCACGAAAAATAGGCTCGTGCTTCGAGCGCAGTGCGCACCTGTGCCAAAAAGAACTTACCGTCGTTATCGGCTAAATCAGACAGTGGCATGTAGGCATACAAAAATCTCAGGTATTTCTGCTCATCCCCAGTAAGATCTTCCGAAAAAACACTGTACAATTGATTCGACCTGTTTTTGGTAAGTTGTTCTACTTTCTTAAAGTCTTCATTAACCAGGGCATAGTAATCGTGAGTTTGTTGCGGCTCTTGCCTGTGGCACGATGCAAGCACAAGTGCTGCCATAATAAGAACCAGAAATAGGTGTTTCATATTGCGAAAAGCTTAGTGTGTTAATTGTTTTATAATGCGCTGCAGTATTTCGCTTGAGCATTCAAAGTATTGATTTTCGTCGAGTTCTCCATTGTTTAGCTTCACAACCGATTGTGGTAGTGTGCTATGTAAAACAACGGCTTGTCGCGCCGAAAAGTGAAACTCTTTTGCTCCTGTTTCTGCTATTTCCCTAATGTTTTCGGGTTTTATCCCGCCCCCCGGCATGACAATAATCTGATTGGCTGATTGTTCTATTAAACGTTTGAGTGTTGCAATGCCCAATTGTGCTGTACTTGCACCGCCCGAACTGAGTATACGTTGCACACCCATTGTTATTAGTTTTTCGAGTGCTTGGAATTTATCGGCTGTGCGGTCGAAAGCGCGATGAAAAGTAAACGGTTTGCCCTTGCAGGCATGCATCAGTGCCGATGTGGTTTCAATGTCGATATTACCGCATGTATCAAGTGCCCCCGACACAATGCCGGCTGCTCCCGAATCGAGTGCAATACCAATGTCGGAAAGCATTACATCGACTTCGCCGGCCGAATAGCAGAAATTTCCACGTCGCGGGCGTATGAGTACAAACACCGGAATTTCGACCGATTTGCAAACACGGTTTATTAATCCCTGCGATGGCGTAAGGCCTCCGAGGTCGAGAGCTGTGCATAACTCAAGGCGGTGTGCGCCTGCATTGGCCGCCACTTGCGCCGAATACAGCGATTCACAGCACACTTCTATGGTATAGTTCATAACGTTGCGATTCATTTGATAAAAGTACAAATTTGAATGGTATAGCGCATGGTGTGTTTCAAAAATAATGTTGTAATATGTGCACAATGGTTCTTTATTACTGTTGAACATTTACTGTTTAAATTTGTTTGAATTGTATAACTTATAAAATTTGTAAAAATGGCAATTACCCGTAAAGCAACAGCCGTTTGGAACGGCACCGGAAAAGAGGGAAAAGGAATACTAAGTTCAACCAGTGGAGTTCTAAACGAAACACCCTATTCGTTTGCAGCACGATTTATGAGCGAAGACGGTAAAGCGGGCACCAATCCCGAGGAACTTATAGCAGCAGCTCATGCAGGATGTTTTGCTATGGCACTCAGTTTTCAGCTGAATGGTGCCGGTTTCACCGCCGACGAACTGAAAGCCAAGGCATCGGTAAGCATGGACAATATCGATGGCCACTTTGAGTTTACCGAAATACACCTCAACTTAGAAGCTAAAATACCCGGTATCTCGCACGATAAATTCATGGAACTGGCCGAGGTAGCCAAAAAGAATTGCCCCGTTTCGTTGGCACTGGCATCGGTGAAAATTATTATGGATGCCAAACTGAAATAGACATTTTTCAAATACATATACTGTGGGCTAACGCAGTTTGTGGCAGCCGTCAAAAAAAATGTTCTTTCGAATCGGGTTTCGACCGGGTTCGAAAGAACTTTTTAATATGCTGTTGTTTGTGTGTCGCAACAGGCTGATAAATCAGGTTTTAATAATTCTTCGATAGTAGGTTCTAATGCCCGTGGTAACCACAATTATATACATGCCGCTGTCGAAATTGCTAATGTCGAGATGCACTGTGTTGTTACCCAGAACCAAAGGCAATTCAAAATTCATCAACCTAACAGAATTAATACTATATATGGCAACATTGCTGGTTGTATTGTTAGGTGATTCTATCTGCAAATACAAATCGTTTGCAGCAGGGTTCGGGAATGCCGACAATAACAGGGTTTCTGTACTGGGTTTTTTAATGGTGGCGCTTTCGCGATAATGGGTAACAGCCGTATTGGTTCGTATGGCAGGCTGATAGTCGAAATATATATCGGCACAGTTGGTAATGGAATCGTTTAGCGGAATGGTGGTTTTATATTTAATGCGAAATTTTACGAAACCGCACGAACCTACCGGGTCAGAAGCCGAATCGGGCAGCATAATGTTTTCGAACCGAAACTCCATTTTGGCCTGCTGACTAAAATTAACGATTACAGGAAAACTGCTCGAAATAAGTTCGAAATCGGGGAGGTTTAAAAACGGTGATATGGTATCGATTATCACCACATTGTAGGCCGTGTGGTTGCCAATATTCTGGAAGTGAATTGTGTACTCGAGCCAGTCGGGTTGCGAAACATCGTTGAGTTCCTGAATATTTACTGTTTTATAGTTGGGGTCGAACGGACCCACCACATTAGCAATATGTTGAAATGTGTTGTTTAAAATATTCTCATCGTTTTCGGTAGGGAGCACTTGTGCAACGGCATGAATTTGGTCACCTATAACTGCATTTTGTGGAACATTGAAATATACAAATATGTTAAAAATCTGTTGAGGAAGCATGTTGCTAAGTTCCCATTGAATTTGTTGCCCTGTTATTGCCGAATGAGTAGGTGATGAGTATAGGTACGACACATTGTTGTCGGGTTGTAACAATACGCTGACATTCAAATTAGTTGTTCCAATGTTTTTGCAAGTGATTAAATAGCTAAGTACGTACCCGGCTTTAGCCACAGTTACTTGTGTTAAATCGATACTGAGATCGTTAATATCGCCAATTGCAACCAGCCCAAAATTATTTTCTGATACATAATTCCCCATACCCGAAAATTCAGCTGAATACATCATTGGAGTGCTTGCATTATAATATAGTGGCATATTATCGATGCTAACCACTTGCATGCCTTGGTTTGTGTAATGATGATACTCTCCGTTGCTTCCCGATGCAGTTACCGATATACCTTCGTTGAGGCTTACTACGATGTTCTGAATTCCTGTTTCATTATCGTCGAATATTGCATTGTTATTATTGTCGTTAAAAACAAAACCTTGAATTACATTGGCGTCATCGAATAATTTTACAAGGAATCCACCGGTAAGAGGGATGTTTAAATTTCCCATGATAATATCTTCGCCACCCACGCCCGATACGTACAATAAATCGTTTCCGCCAACCCAAATGCCTCTTATATAATGCGACGATTGCGAAGATCCACTTGTTTGAATTACCCAAAGGGGAATTCCTTGAGGGGATGTTTTCACCAAAAACGATTTCAAGCTGGACCCTCCAATAAGGGGAGTGTTGCCGATACTGAAATTTCCCTGAAAGTAACCGGCTACAAAGATATCACCTTCTGAATTGAAGTCAATAACGTAGCCCGAATCAATACCTGTTCCTCCATACCCGAAAGCCCACAGATAGTTTCCGGTATTGTCGATTTTAAAAATAAATATATCGTCGTTTCCGGCCGATGTCAATTGAAAAGAACCAAATGTGGCGTTGTTATCAAAATTACCGGTTCCTGCCAATTGTCCGTTCTCACCAACGGCAATGCTATATATTTCGCCTGTAAATTGCGCTTTGGTAACCCAAACAGTATTGCCTTGATTGTCGAGCTTTACAATAAATTGACCTGAACTCTGAAAATCGACTGATAGTGAGGGGAATTGCACTGTTGATGAACTGGTAAACCCCGCCAAATAGATATTGTTGTAATTATCGGTAGTGGCACACCAGATGCTTTCGATGTTCGATCCGCTAATTTGCTTACCCCATATTAAATTCCCCGAAATATCGAGTTTTAACACAAACACTTCGTAACTTCCACCGCTTAAATGAAAAGCCCCGTATGAGAAGTTACCTATAAAAATTCCCGAAAAAATAAGATTACCCCAGTCATCGCATTCGAGGCCAATTCCTGTGTCGTTTCCTGTTCCACCGCATTGTTTAAAAAACTCGATTTCTCCATTTGCAGCATTAATCTTAATAAGAAATATATCAGATCCACCATACGAAGGATATTGATTTCCACTCACTTCGAAGGTTCCGGTAAATTGCCCTGTAACCCAAACACTGCCATAGCCATCGTACACTATTTCTGAAACAAAGTCGCTGCCTGAACCACCAAAAGTAGTTGCCCACAATAATGCTCCTGAGGGTGAGTACTTTGCAACTATAATATCTTGAGCACCATTGCTTGTGAAATTGTAATCGTCAAAACTGGCGGTGCCAACAAACTGACCACAGGTAAAGGTGTTGTTGAATTGATCTATAGCAAGGTCTTCGCCCATGCCGGGGTTCGACACCAACCATTCGGGCACTTGTGCATACATATTAATATGAATACATAAAAACAACACGAATAATAATTGATTTTTCATTAGGCAGTATGTAATGAATTAATATTTAATAAACCCTGTGATACCCAATACCATGGAGCATATGCAAATCTTGTATAATCCCCTATCGCATCAACAGAATGTCGCCTTTTCTTTCATATATCTCTCCGTTCCACATCTCGGCACGAACAAAATACTTATAAGTATCGATGTTTTGTAGTTCGCCTTTATGATAGCCATCCCATCCAATGTTTAAGTCGTCGGTGAAAAACACTTCTTCGCCCCAGCGATTGAAAATGCGAAATTCAATTAAACGCTTTATTCCAAAGCCATTGGCATACACTACACGGTTACTTTCGGCACCTAAAGGTGTAAATGCCGAAGGAACATCGAGGGTGTACGATTCAATAACATAAATGTCGACATAGTAATTGTGCCTGAAACAGCCTGCTGAATCTTCAACTGTTACAGTGTAACGGGTACTTTCTTTGGGCGTGAGGTAAGGTTCAGGGCAGTTCAAACAAGAAATTTCATATTGTGGTGTCCATACGAAGTTAACCCCATCCTGATTACTAAGTGTAGTAACCCATATAGAATCGCCCACCATAATGGTATCGTAAGCCGGTGTCACATCTATTTCGGGAACCTGTTGCACTGCAATAAATACCGAGTCGGTTGCTGTGCATGTATTTATGTCGGTTATTACAGCCGTGTATACAGCGTTTTGTTCGGGAGAAACAATAGGTGTAAGCGAGTTTATATCGCTAATGTGCAAATCGGGCGACCACACAACACTGTTCGCACCGCTCACATACACCGAAATCTGGTCGCCAAGACAAATCAATGTGTCATTCGAAATCTGAAGGTTGGGCGTAGCAAAAACTGTGATTGTTTGTGTTATAGAATCAACGCATCCCAGTTCGTTTTGCCCGAAACACTGAATCTGAATCAGAGAGTCGACGTGAAAAGGATTGCTGATAGATAATGATAGGGTGTCGGAACCGGGATAAACAACACCGCCTATTGTCCATATAATAGTGTCTGCTCCTGCAGTTTGATTAATCAGGTCAAAGTCAAAAGGACTACATGACGAATTTACCGGTGCCCCCAACGAATCGATGATGCCAAAAGCCGATACAACTTGTTGAATGTATACAGGTAGTGAAATTGGTACCTCGCAGCCACCTTCGCTAACCAGAAGCTGTGCCTCGGTGTATCCTTCGGGGGGCATTTCGGTAAATACATAGTCAACCTCTGTTCCTAAGAATTGTTGTCCTCGTATATACCAACGAACATCATAATCTGAATTCATGTCGGTAACTTCAAAATGCACCTCATCGCCTACGCAAATAGTTTGGGGAGAATAGTAGTAATTAAAAACAGGTCCATTTACAGTTACTTGTACGGAGTCGGAGCTTTCGCAGCCATGTGATGTGTAGGCCAGCAATTTAACCCAGTAAACGCCCGGAGCACTGATGAAATAGTCTTGCGGTTCAAAAACCGGTAGCGTATCGCCGTTGTTAAAAGTCCACAACCAATAGGGGCTATATAAATCGGGGTCGGTGTGGTTCGTAATGTCGAGGAATGCCGGGTAGCAATCGAAAATGGTTTGTGCAATGCTGAAGTTCACATCTACCCCCTGAACCTCAATTTGAATTTCGTCGTTATCAACACATCCCAATCCGTCGTCAACCTGAAGTGTTGCAGTATATATGCCATCGTTGGTGTATATATGGGTCGGGTTGATGAGATTGCTGGTGCCTCCATCGCCAAATTCCCATGAATAATTTAATTCAGGGTTTTCGATACCGGCATAGAACTGAACAGGTGTGTTGGTACATTCCACCGGGTCGAGAGTTGAAATGGCAGCCTCTATACTGCTTACTACCACAATACCCGGAACAGTAACAGTGGCACTGCAATTGTTGGTAGTGCTTACCGTTAATGTAACATCGTAGGTTCCAGGCCCGAAAGTTCGCTGAACAGTGAGCGAGTAAAACGACTGTGGAATACTACTGATTTGCCATACGTTGTAGTTCAACGGAAAGTCAGAAATCAGATCGAACGAAAAGTCTACGGTAAGGCTGTTGCAGCCATGTGCGGGGTCGGGATTGGTGATAATGCTTACAACAGGACCCGAGCTATGAATTTGTATCGAGTCCTGAGAGGTACATCCGTTCACATCTTGCACCGTAAGCACTACTGTAAAGTCGCCATAGTCGTTGAATTGATGACTGGTAACCGGATTATCGGAATAATCCTGTGTGCTGCCATCGCCAAAATCCCAATGGTAGGTAACATCCGATGAGGAGGCCGATGCATCAAAGTAAATTGTGGTGCCGGCACAGAAGTCGTTGTCGGAAGCTACAAATGAGGCAATGGGTAGGCTAACGTTTATCATCATAGAATCGACAAAATCGCACCCGGTTTCTGAACTGCGTGCCAGCACTTTAACCCAATAAACCCCGGTACCCGGAAATGTATAACTGAGTTGTTCGTTGGTTGAATTCAATTCCTGATGCAGCAGAACAGATGCCGTTTGCCCTTGCTTTATAAACCAATCCCAGTTCAGCGTAAGATCATCTTCGTCGTTAATAATGTCAACGCTAAAAACATAATCGAACGGATTTTCGCAATCGTATATACGGTTTATGCTCTGAATAACCGGTCCGTTGATGTAGAAAATAGAATCGAGGTGTAAGGTATCGCGGCATCCATTGTAGTTGGTAACAAACATCACCGAAACAAAACCGGTGTCCTGGTCAAAAGCCCAGTAGGTAAATTCTTCTTGACTGTCTTCGTCAATAGAATCGAGTTGCCATTCAAAATCATCAATCAGTTCGTTGTCGAACAGCGGATTTACTATTCTAAAGGTATCCTGCGCACAAAATACAGTTCCTGTAACATCGAACCAGTCGTTTAGTACATCATCGAATAATTGAAAGGTAAGGCTTCCCGGTATGGGAGTTCCTACATTAACAGTAACAGTCGACGACGCAACACAGTTGTTGTTGTCGGTAACCGTTAGCACTACATCGTATTCGCCTTCGTTGGCGAAGACGTGACTTTCGGTATCGTTTCCATCAGTAATTACGGTTCCATCGGCAAAATCCCAGTGGTAATTGGTGATAGAGCCTCCCGAAGTTCCCGTATAGGTGAACACTTCAGCAAGTGGAGCACATCCTTCTCCCTCATCGGCTGTAAACGATGCATCGGGGCTTGTTATAACTACCTGAGTTGAGAATTGTTCAGAACACCCATTGTTGGTGGTTACTGTTAAAACTACAGGGAAAGTGCCATTGCTGTTGTATGTATGTACAGGATTTGGTAACGAAGAGCTTTCTCCATCCCCAAACGTATAATTAAAGCCTGTAGCATTGCTACTTGATGTATTGGTAAATGTGACATCGAAGGGGGTATTGCACGAAAAAAGCGATTGGGGGTTTGTAGTAAAAGAAGCACTTACATCCTCAACAAAGAGTTGAAACGAAACAGAGTTTTCGCAATCGCCGTCCGGTTGAACTGTGAACAGAATATTATAAGTACCCGGCTGATTGAAAGTGTAATTAACTATATTTAACAGCGAACTTTGTCCATTCCCAAAATCCCACTTACATGGCTGCGATGTAAGGTTCATAAAGTGAATGGTAGTGTTGGTGCATATTGTACTTCCGGCTGCAACCGGGGTACTGCCAATATACATACTGTAATCAGGTACTAGTTCCGTTATGTTTATATAATCGTTGTATGTAACCGAATTGGTGCAGCCATAATCATCAATCACCGTTAGAGAAACATCGTATATATTAGCAGAGGTGTAATTGTTTTGTGCCGTTGCTCCCGATGCGTTGTTGCCATCGCCAAACGTCCAGAAAGCCTGAAAAGGTAAATTGAAGTTGGTACTTACTATGCTTTGAAAAGTGACGTTGAGTGGTGGTTGACAATAGCTTAAAGGAAATGCAGTGAAAGCCACCGAAGGAGTGTCGGAAACAGCCACAAGCCCAGTGGCAGTTGCTGTTGAAGTACATCCGTATTCATCACGAACGTTAAGTAACACATTGAATATGCCCGGGAAATTGTAGGTGTGAGGAGGGTTTTGTTGATTTGACAAGGGGGTGCCATCATTAAAAAACCATTCCCAATAGTTTATATCTCCATCACCTGGAGTGCTGCCATCAATAAAATTAACAACCAATGGTCGGCAACCGGTAACAGGGCTATTGGCTATGGCGGCGGTTGGTGGCTGTCGAACAATAATTTGTAGGTTGTCGGAGGCATTGCCTTCGGTGCAACTAACATTTAAAATTACGTTGTAGGTTCCCGGATTTTGAAAAAGCGTACTGGGCGACGGCAATGATGAATTACCACCGCTAAACCCAAAATTCCAGGAATAGCTTATTGTTCCGGTGCAATTCTGAACATCGGCAGAAAAAGACACCTCGAGAGGAGCACAGCCTTCTACCACATTCGAATGAATAGAAACACTAACCTGAGCATTACTCAATAAAGGAAAAATAATACTGAGTGCAGCCAATACAATTAATTTATTCCCGTAAAAGCCCATTTTTATTTTATTAAAATTCGGTTTTTTGTTCTAAACAAAAATACTATATTTGACGGACAAAAAAAGTAAAATTGCAGAATTTAATGAGAATATTGGTAGTTATTCTTTGTGTGTTTTTAGGTATAATAAACCTTAATGCTCAGGATATACATTTTAGTCAGTTTATATACAGTCCTCTTAGCTTGAACCCTGCCCATACCGGTAATTTCGACGGAAACTGGAGGTTCTCTAATAACTATCGAAACCAGTGGAGTTCCGTTGGGATTCCTTTCCAAACCATATCAGCAGGCTTCGACAAGCCTTTCAGAACCCGTAGGGGCTATGTAGCTCTGGGTTTTTTGTTCTTAAACGATCGTTCGGGTAGCGCCGCTCTTCATATTAACAAAGCAGGGGTGTCGTTTGCCTACCATTTCAGGCTAAAACCGGGGCATTATCTGGGTTTTGGAATACAAGGGCTATATGCAGTGCAGCAATTCTCGTTACAAGATCTTACTTTTCCATCGCAGTTCAACAACCTTACCGGAGTTTATGACGCCAGCCTGCCAAACGATATTAACCAGTGGGACGAGAATGTAAACTATCCTGATATTAACGTTGGGGTAGAGTATCGTAAAAACGATGGAAAGATGAAGCCTTTTGGCGGTGTTGCTTTATTTCACGCAAACAAACCCAAAGTATCGTTTCTGCGCGAAGACAATACCCTGAATATGCGTGTTGCCGGTAATGCCGGCATAAATATGATGTTGAAGGAAAACCTGTATGTGGAACCGCGCCTCCTGTGCATGTATCAAAAACAGGCTTCCGATTTCGTTGCAATGGCCGAGTTTGGATATCTTTTTCCTTTGAAAAGCACAGTAGAACGTGTATATGTTGGAGCGGGTTTGCGAACTGCATTAACAGGCTACGATGCACTTATTCTTTCGGGAGGCATTGGTGTTTACCACTTTTTAGTAGGAATCAGTTACGATGTCAACATCTCGAATCTTGCCAGAGTAAGCAACCTCAGAGGAGGCTTCGAAGTTACCATTGTATATAAGGATATTGTAAAAACACTTAATCAGATAACCATTCCCTGTGACAGGTATTAGATACATCATCGTTCTATTTGTGTTGCTGGCAGTTTCATTCTCACAATGTCTCATCGCTCAGACAGATGCGAATTATATGAAGCCGCATCAGATTAAAAAATATGCCAAAATTGCCGCGCGCATGGGAGATATTTTCACTGCAATAGACCATTATGAGTTGTATTTGAAAGAGCATCCGGGAAACATTCCGGCACTGCATCAGCTTGGTAATTTATATTATCGCGAGCGCAATTATGCAAAGGCTGCCGAATGTTTTCGGAAAACATTCAGGGCCAATCGCGATAAATATATTCTCGATCAATACTATTACGCTATGGCATTGAAAACTCTTGGTAATTACGAAGAAGCCGAGAAGCAGTTTTCGATTTTTGTGAAACATGTTAAAAAGAAAGACCATAAAAACACATACGGAAAAATGGCAAGGCTGCACCTAGATGCCTTTAAAGATATACCTGCTTTAACAAAAAAAACGCAGAAAATTGTTATTTCTCATCTCGACACAACGGTTAATAAAGCGCATATCGAGTTTTCGCCCATACCCACTGCCGATGGTAAACTGATATTTGCATCGTTGCAACAAGATAAACTTGAGTATTTCGATCCGGTTACCGATAAACTGCCTGTCCGCAAATTTTATCAGGCATACAACAAAGATGGTAAATGGGTGAATCTTGGCGAATTCGATGCTACAATTAATGGCGACAATGTGAATACCGGCAACGGAGCCTTCTCGGCCTCGGGCAAGAAGTTTTATTTTACCCGTTGCGAAAACAACGAACAAAGAAAAGTGATATGTAAAATTTACTATAGTGCCAATGTGCACAACGAATGGCAAACTCCCGTTTTGCTCGACGAGCCGATTAATATGCCCGAATACACTTCAACCATGCCAAGTTTAGGTGTTTCGAACAGAAATACCGATGTGTTGTATTTTGTTTCTGACAGGCCCGACGGTAGGGGAGGGCTCGATATTTGGTACTCGATTTACAACGATCGTAAAAGCGCATGGGATACTCCCAAAAATTGTGGAAAAACCATTAATACTCAAGGAAACGAAATCACCCCTTATTATAACATCGATACTAAAACCTTATATTTTAGCTCCGATTTGCACCCGGGTCTGGGTGGGTACGACGTATTCAAAGCTGTTGGAGAAGGACGGCAATGGGAAGGCCTCGAAAACCTGGGGGCTTCGGTGAACAGTAGTTTCGACGATTTGTACTATATACTTACTTCAACACGCCAGAAAGGCTATTTTGTATCGAATCGCACAGGGGCCAATTCAATACGACACGAAAATTGCTGCGACGATATTTTCGAATTCGTTTATACCGATTATATTGTTGTTGCTGTTACCGGGCAGGTGTACGGTATTACCGACAGTACTTTCTATAAGAGCATAGAGCACGATTACAAAGAAGATTTTCATTTGAATGTTGAGAACATCGATAAATCAGGAAATCTGGTTGAGGTTTTGTATAATTATCCTGTTTCGCTCTACCTTAAAGATAAAAAAACAGGAAAGGAGATGTTTATAAAGACCGATAGCACACACAATGGATATTACTTTTTCAACCTTGAACAGGGAGTCGATTACTTTATTACTGTGAAAGACTTTAACAGGGTTGAAAAGCGCCTCGATTTTACTACAAAAAATATAACCCACAGCGATACCCTGGTGCTTGATGCTATTTTGGTGAATACTATACCTACTCAGCCTTTTATTGTGAACAATATCTATTATGAGTTTGGTATGTCGCGACTCACCGATAAAGCAAAGATCACAATTGATAGAACTATTTATAGCCTGATGTCGAAGTATCCGAAGATAGTTGTCGAAATCCGTTCACATACCGATAGCGTGGCATCCGATGAATTCAACCTGAAATTGTCGCAAGACAGAGCTCAGAGTGTGGTGAATTATTTAATCGGTAAAGGCATAAGTAGCGATCGGCTTGTTGCAAAAGGCTATGGCGAAAGCCTTCCGATTGCGCCCAATTCCCATCCCGATGGATCTGACAACCCTGACGGGCGCGCAAAAAACCGCCGTACCGAGTTTCGCATAATTGGCTCTGTAGAAGATTATTCCGAAGTGCTTTACGAGGATTAATTGCACTGTATACAAAACCTATAGCAATTATTCCAATGTATTCAGCAAATGCTTACGTGCATAGTGTATGCGACTCTTTATGGTGCCAATCGGAAGACCGTATTTCTCCGATAACTCACGGTATTTATAGCCATGAACATAATCGGTAAACGGACATCTGTATTTATCGTTCAATTTTGCAATACATCGCTCTACATCCGAAAAGAAAAGTCGTGTTTCGGCCGAAGGCATTAGGGTAGCATCGGGATTCAATATACTATTAGGTTCAATGGCAGCCTTAGTCATTAAACTTCTATAGTGTAGTTTTCGGCGGTGTTGATTGATAAACTGATGTTTCATAATAGTAAAAACCCAGGCTTTCAAATTGGTGTTGGCATGGTACTTCTTGCGGAAAACAATCGCTTTTAGCAGGGCGTCGTGAGTTAAATCTTCGGCTTCCTCATAGTTTTTTGAAAGATTCATCGCTCTTTGTAGCAGGCTTTCTCGCATGTCGGCGAGTTCGTTTTCGAAACAGTCGGTTCTCATCATTGCAGTGGTAATCGATTTATTACAAATATATAAAAAAATATCGCTTTTCAAATATCCTGTGCTAGATAATGGAAAAAACATTGCATTATTTTATGTTATTTAATTGTTATTGAAATAACAGTGTTTATTGTTTAACAAATATTTGTATTTTTGTAAAAACAATTTATTCATATGGAAAGCAATTTGATGCAACGATTAATTAGCGAAAACAATATCAGAAACAGCAACGATGTGTTGAGGTTGCTGCAATTGTTGCAAATTGAATCGGGATGCATCAGCCACCAAAACATTTCCGATATCAGTAAATACCTTGGCGTTCCCGAAAGCAAGGTGTATTCTTTGGCAACATTTTATAATTTCTTTCGATTTACACCCAAAGGTAAATACCATATCGAAGTGTGTAACGGCACTTCGTGCCACGTAAAAACCAAGCACGATTTGTATGCCGAAGTAAGTAGGCTTACGGGCCTATACAGAGGCCAAACATCGAAAGATGGGATGTTGTCGCTTGAATTTGTGAATTGTTTGGGAGCTTGTGCACAAGGACCAGTTGTGAAAATTAACGAGACCTACTATACAAGAGTTGATACACAACAATTAAGCGAAATTATTAGTGGTTTATTGAAGAAGTCTGAATAAAAATTTACGACAGAGGATTAATTATTCAAATGAAATAAGCAATGAGCGATAAAGCACCTGATATGAATAAAACTACTGTCAGTGGTAATGCCCCCGAAGCGTCTGGCACTGTTTCATACAATCACGATACAGGTGTGAGAATATTCCTTCAGATTGGTACATGTAGCATTATAGCAGGGATATTAGAAACTGCTCGTGAAATTAGGTCTTACATCCAAATCCATCAAGTACGAGCCGAGGTTTACGAATGTGGTTGTATGGGAATGTGTTCTTCTGACCCGGTGGTGGATGTTGAGATATCGGGCCGTGCAAAAATCAGTTTGCAAAAACTGAATGCAAATGCCGTAACCGATATCTTCGATTCGTTGTTAAACCATATTCTACCCGATAATTGCTTTATTCTGGGGCAATATAGCTCCGGTTACGGATTACCATGGGAAGGAGTTCCTTTTATTGACGATCTCCCATTTTTTTCGCTGCAACATCGCGTTTTGCTAAAAGATGCAGGAAGCCTTGTACCGGTTAGCCTCCAACAATATCAGCAAATTGGGGGGTTCGATGGATTGCGTAAGGCATTATATACATACTCTCCGGCAGCGGTTTGCGACGAAATAACACAAAGTGGCCTGACTGGCAGAGGAGGCGGAGGTTATAGCACCGGTGCTAAGCTTAAAACAGTATTGCAGCATCATAGCCATAAGAAATTTCTTATTTGCAATGCCGACGAAAGCGACCCCGGATCTTTTTCCGGCAGATTGCTGATAGAAAGTAAACCATTTATGTTACTCGAAGGCATTACCATAGCTGCTTATGCGTCGGGAGCAACCGAAGCCATTATTTATATCCGAAATCAATACCAACTGGCCATTGAGCGTTTGCGTGAGGCAATACGAATATTGTATCAAGCTCATGTGCTGGGCGATGATATTTGGGATAGTGGTATGCATTTGAATATTAGTATCTACGAAAGTCCGGGGGCTTATGTGTGTGGCGAAGAGACCGCTCTTATCGAAAATCTCGAAGGCAATCGGGGCATGCCGCGACCAAAACCACCATACCCTGCCACAAAGGGTTACTTAAACATGCCAACTGTTGTTAATAATGCCGAAACACTGTGCAACCTCCCTTTAATTCTATTGCATGGAGCCGAATGGTTTCAGTCGTTGGGTAATAGCTTTAATTCGGGTACAAAGCTTTTTTCGGTTGCAGGTAACACACGTGTTGGTGGTGTGGTCGAAGTGAAGATGGGAACCAGCATACAGCAAGTAATTGATGCTACCAACGAGTCGATGTTTTCCGGTGAATTGAAGGCCATTCAATTAGGAGGCCCTTCGGGAGGTTTTGTGCCGGCTTCGCAGTTCGACACCCCTCTCGACTATTACCATCTTAAACAAATGAATCTGTATTTGGGATCGGGGAGTTTTACTGTTCTCAACAAAAACAACTGCATTGTTGATGTGTGTAAGTATTTCATGGAATTCATCGAAAACGAAAGTTGCGGTAAATGCATCCCCTGTCGCGAAGGTTCGCAGCGCATGTCGGAAATATTCCGTAGAATTGTTTCCCGACCCGACGATAGCGAGGAATTTGCAACATTGCTGCGATTTAAGGGAGTGATGCAGTTGGAACACATGGCAGGAGTGATGACTCGTACCTCTTTGTGTGGATTGGGTCAAAATGCCCCGGGAGTTGTGCTGTCGGCTTTAAAGCATTTCAGGAATGAGTTCGAAGAGCACATTTTCGAGCGAGTGTGTAGTGCCGATGTGTGTAGAAACCTAAAAATGTTTCGCATTAATCCCGAAAACTGCACAGGTTGTGGAATATGCGCAAAGCGTTGCCCTGCCGATGCCATTGCCGGAAGCTTAAAGCAGGTGCACTATATTGTGCCCGAAAGATGTATTGCCTGTGGCTTATGTTTCGATTCGTGTAAGTTTAATGCAATAATCAAGAATTAGTATGCAGCTTGTTTTTTATGCTAATAACAACCGCCTTACGGCAAAAAAGGGAGAGACAATTCTCGATAGCCTGAAAAGGCATGGTGTAAAAATCCCAACCCTTTGTAATCTGCCCGAATTAAATCCCACCGGTGCCTGCCGTTTATGCGTTGTTGAAAACGACGAAACAGGCGAGTTGATGCCGGCATGTTCAAGCCCTGTTACCGAAGGTCTCCGCATTCATACCCATTCACCCGAAGTGCTTAAATGTAGGCAAACCATTGTCGACCTGCTCTTAACAAACCATCCCGACGATTGCCTGTATTGCGACAAGAACCGTAGTTGCGAACTGCAATCGTTGGCCGAAGAACTGCATATCAGAGAAAGACTATTCACCGGTACAAAAAAGAAAGCCCGCACCGACAGATCGAGTCAGGGCCTGGTGTTCGACCATTCAAAATGTATTTTGTGTGGCCGATGCGTGAAAATATGTGATCAAATTGTGGGGGTGAGTGCTCTCGAAAATGTATTTCGAGGTAAAAATACTTCCGTTGAAACAGTGATGAGTAAAGGTTTGTACTATTCTTCATGTATTCAGTGCGGACAGTGTATTAATGTATGCCCTACGGGTGCATTACGCGAAAAATCAGGTATTGAGAAAATAACCGAAAAAATATATTCGCCATCCGAAAAAACGTCTGTTGTGCTATCGGCAGCAAGTATCGCATCGATCGGGGCTGTGTTTGGTATCAAAAAATTCGACGAAGTACTCGAAATGCTCGTGGCTGCTCTTAAAGAAACCGGTTTTTCGAAAGTGCTTCCCGATGCATTCGCCTCCGATATCTATTTTTCGCAATTGGCCGAATGGGTGCTGCAACATCATCAAAATACATCAAAAAAAATAATCCTTACCGACTGTCCGGCCGTAATACAGTGGATACGTCAGAAACACCCCCATTGTGTGTCGTTGCTTACTCCACTGCGCGCACCGCTTCAAATTGTTGCCAGAATGCTGAAGAACGATGTTGCCGAAGGCCGCCAAACAGTAGTTGCAGTAATGCCTTGTATTGCACGTAAAACCGAAGCAATGCAGGTGCACAATTTTAGCAAAGGATTGCCCGATGTCGATTTTGTTGTAAGTACAAACGAATTGTTGCGGCTTCTCAGAACAAGAGGTTTATATGTGCCTTTCCCGAAGCGTAGCCTGATTGAAAAGCCTTATAATATATACAGTGCCGGTAGTATGTTGCACGAATTTAACGGAGGATTTAGCGAGGCACTTATTAAAAATTTGCAGGTGCTAAAGGGGAAAACTATTGTTGACACACGTCTTAATGAATTACGGACTAATAAAAATGTAAAAACCCTTACAGTTCCCCTACACGATAGAGATTATAATTTTGTGGTACTGAATGGTATGCAAGCCATCAACACATATTTTGAAACCTATGCACACGACGACACAACCGATTTTATCGAGATGTCTGCTTGTACGGGCGGCTGCATTAACGGTTCGAGCCAATTAGAAATAGCTTCACCGGTTATGTCAAAAATTCTACTCGACTTTCAGGGAACCGGCTTGTTGACCCATTCAGTGCAAAATGCTATCGTAAAAGGAATGAGAATGGAGCAGTTATTACACCGCTTAACCCATATAAATACACAAGGAGATGAGTAAGGTGAATAAAAATATTATTTATACTGTCGAAGACCGATGCGAGGTCTGCTACAGTTGTGTGCGCGTTTGCCCTGCAAAAGCTATAAGTATTCGTAACGGTCAGGCTCAGGTAATACAGGAACGCTGCATTGCTTGTGGTAACTGTGTGAAGGTTTGCACTCGTGGAGCAAAAATGTTTGTCGAATCAACAAGCGAGCTACTCGATGTACTCAACACCAATAGTAAAACGGTGGTATGCATAGCACCTAGTTTCCCTGCCGAATTTACCGAAGCAACCGATTACAAACAAGTGGTGGGTATGTTCAGGGCTTTGGGATTCAATAAAGTGGTTGAAGTAGCTTATGGTGCCGATTTGGTAGCCCGCGAATACCTGAAACTGCTGAACAACCCCGACGAAAAAAAATTCATATCAAGCGATTGCCCGGCCATTGTAAACTATATTACAAAATACCATCCGCACCTAACCGATAATCTGGCTCCCGTTGTTTCTCCCATGATGGCTATGGCCCGTGTAATAAAAAATGAGTATGGAAACAATTACCGTCAGGTTTTTGTTGGACCCTGCATTGCAAAAAAATCAGAATCGGAGGAGCTTGAACTGGTTCTCACGTTTAAAGAAATACGCGAAATATTCCGGTTGAAAAATATAACCCACGATAACGTAGAGCCATCAGACTTTGATCCTCCGTACAGTGGGAGAGGTGCTATTTTTCCTGTTTCGAGAGGTATTATTCAATCGATTAATGTATCGGAAGACTTTGTAGATGGCAATGTGGTGGTGGCCGATGGTAAAAATCATTTCAAGGAAGCCATCAACGAATTCGACAATGGTCTTATTGCCGACCAGCACCTTGAATTACTATGTTGCGAAGGCTGCATCATGGGACCCGGAATGTCGGTGCAGGGTAGGCCATATCAAAGCAGAGCATACGTTACTCGCTATGTAAAAGAGAAACTGAAAAAAGCCAATCGTAAAGAATGGAAGTCTTCGCTGGCAAAACACAAATCAATCGACCTTAGCAGAAGTTTTCTCCCCGACGATAGCCGGGTTGTTTATCCTTCGCACGAAGAAATTGTTTCGATCTGGAATTCGATGGATAAAATTAACCCTGCCGACAGGCTCGATTGCCAGGCTTGTGGTTACGAATCGTGCGAAGAGCATGCCGTGGCCGTGTTGCGTGGGTTAGCCGAAATAGATATGTGCTTGCCTTATATGATTAAAAAACTACACCAGTCAATCGAAGAACTAAATCTGAAAAACGATAAACTGGCTTCGATGCAGCAAGCATTGAAACAAAGCGAAAAACTGGCGCATCTCGGGCAGCTCTCGGCAGGTATTGCTCACGAGTTAAACAACCCTCTGGGCGTGGTTATCATGTACAGCAATATCCTTCTCGATGAAATCGACAGCAACAATCCCATGGCCGAAGATCTGAAAATGATTACCGATCAGGCACTTCGTTGTAAAAATATTGTTGGTGGATTGCTTAATTTCGCGAGAAAAAACAAACTACGTCTCGATAATATTTCGTTAACAGCCTTTATTAACCGTGCTTTAAAATCGGTGATTGTCCCCAACAACATCCAAGTACAAACCAGCTTTATGCTGAAAAACGATTTGGCTTCGATTGATGCCGAACAAATGACACAGGCATTAACAAATATTCTGAAGAACGCTATCGAAGCTATGCCCAATGGAGGGAATATTTGTATTAATCTGTCTGATCTGAACGATATTATTAAAATTTCGATCGAAGATACAGGAACCGGAATAGCAAAGGAGCACATGGATAAAATATTTACCCCTTTCTTTACCACCAAAGCACAGGGTAAAGGTACAGGCTTGGGAATGCCCACTACCTACGGTATAATTAAAATGCACCAGGGGAAAATAAATATTGTAACCAATGCCGACCCCGAAACAGGGCCTACAGGAACTAAGTTTATAATCGAAATACCACGATATATTAATGAAAAAGCTTGATTTTAAAGATATTACAATTTTAGTAGTTGACGACGATTTCGACTATTTGTTTCAAATGTGCTATCATATCGAAAATGCCGGATTCAACGTGATACGAGCCGATAGCCAGGCCGAGGCCGAAGAAATCATTTCTTCTTCGAAACCCGATTTGGCTCTTCTCGATTTGATGATGGAAAACAACGATAGTGGTTTTATCTTGGCCTATAAGCTTAAAAAAGCCTATCCCGAAGTTCCTGTTATTATTGCAACCGCTGTGGCCGGCGAAACAGGTCTCGACTTTGGCAGTGGTAATGTATCGGGTTGGATAAAAGCCGATTGCTATCTCGAAAAAGGAACAAGACCCGAGGTGATTGTAGAAACTATAAAACAATTGTTAAAACTCTGATTATGGAAAACCTGAAAATTTTGGTTGTTGACGATGAACCCGGTATTCGCATGGGTGTGCACAGGGTACTCGATAAGTTTGTGGTCGACTATCCTTTTATGGACGATGCCATTGGATTCGACGTTATCGATGCTTCAACCGGAGAGGAAGCCATCGAAAAACTTTCCGAAAACAACTTCGACATAGTGTATCTCGACAATAAACTGCCTGGAATTCAAGGTATAGAGGTATTGCAACACATCAACAACATATCGCCAACAACCAAGGTGATTATGATTACCTCTTATGCTTCGCTCGAATTGGCAGTGCAGGCAACAAAAATAGGCGCTTTCGATTTTGTGCCGAAACCTTTTACACCTCAGGAATTGCGCTCATCGGTTGAAGGCGTTACAAAACAGATTTTTCTGAAAAAAATGACTCAGAAAATGTATAAAGAGGGAAAACAAATCCGTTTTCAATTCTTGTCGTTGTTATCGCACGAACTCAAATCGCCACTGAACTCTATCGAAGGATATTTGGTAATTATTTAGGCGCTAAGATATGAACGAATAATTATTAATAAAAACTTTTC
>CAZEHA010000040.1:16831-35929 GCA_964511665.1 uncultured Bacteroidales bacterium | reverse complement strand
CGACCCAGATAAAATTATGCACGCCATATTGGGTTACACATACTGTATCGGGGTTCATCTGGCTGAATTGGGTAAAGGTCGCATTAGGCTCGTTCAAGTCGCGCCACATGCCGGTTACACCCGGAGCCGGTATGCCTGCCTGCAATCGTCTAAAACACAATCCGCAGGCCGTAGAATCGGCAGCATCGGTAAGTATTTGCGCGTTGGGACGGCGCCAGAAAGTAACTTTTACCGTATCGCGGGCAAAACACATGCCGTTGGTCTCCTGCCAGATAAACAACCGGTCGCCATACAAACTGCTGCAGATGGTAGTGTTTGGATCGTTCGGATCTCCCCAGGTTATGCCGGGCAATGGTTGCCAACCTCCGGGGAAACCGGCTGTGATTGCATTCAACTGCGTGCATTGCCCACATACATTGAAATCCACTCCGGCACTTATTATTGGAACCTCAACAAACTTTATGATAACAGTATCGGTGGAAAAACAACTGGGCAATTGGGAGTTAGACTCTCGCCACACAAATCGATATGTACCCTCGGTGGGGACAGTCACCAAGGTTCCCGGCGAATTCTGATTAAATATGTTTACTCCCTGGGTAACCGGTCCGTCGAGATAACTCCACCAGCCGGTTGGAGTATAGCCATCGGATGCTGCTATGCTGTAAAAAGCCTCTAACGGATATTCAAATCCACATATAGAATCGTTTACGCCTGCATTGGCTACAGGTGAACGATAGAATGTTACATACATAGTGTCGATGGCCGTGCAGCCGAAATTGTTCATTACCCATAAAAAGGGGACCTCTACATAGGCGGTGTCGCCAAAACTTCCCAGCGAATCGATAGTTACGGTAGCTGTAGGTGAATTGATGTCGTCGAAACTGGCTATTACGGTGCTGTTTACCCACGTGCCATAGGCCCAGCCCGAACCAATGGTATCGGCCGAAAAGGTAAAACTGTTACCGCAAACCTGCTGGTGATTGTCGCTCCCTACACTGGCTGACGGCTCACGAGCAAAAGTTACTTCGAGACCAGCATTGCCAAAGCACTGCACGCCTCCAAACTGACTCACCTCTGTCCATTCGAAAAAAACCGTGGAATACAAACCCGAGTAACCCGGTATTACAACCGTGGCATTTGGAGTGTTCAGATTGGTGCCATTGATATAGGTCGGAAATATTTGTACTCCGTCAATATAAGCACGCCATTGTCCCGGATATTGAACGTTCATTACGTTAAGCGTGTAGGTAACTCCGCACACCGTGTCGTGATTCATAGTGGTGCTTGGCATAGGTGGTTGTATAAATGTTACTATTACCGAATCCTGATCGAAACACGCACCGTTGCTTTCTGTCCAAGTAAAGACATAAGTACCAAAATTAGTGGCTGTTACTGAGCTGTTCGGATTATCGGGGGAAGAAAAGACAACTCCATTTCCCGACCACTGTCCCATTGTTCCCGAAAGACTATATACAGCATCCAAATCAAGACTATTACCACATACTATGGTATCGTTTCCGGCAAACGCACTGGGAGTTTGATTGAAATGTACCAAAATACTGTCGCGCGCTGTGCAACTGGCATTGATTACATTCCAGTAGAACCACACATCACCATAGGAATTAACCAAAACATTGATCTCGGGACTCGATAGCAAGCTACCGCCCATGGGAACAAACTCCGCCGTGGCCGACCAGTAAGCAGTCATGCCCTGAGCTGCTGGCATTGCACTCAAATGGATTGAGTTACCGCAGGTCTCAAGCTCAGTGCCGTTGACATACGCAACCGGGCTCTGATGCCAAATAACAGGGGTTCCTACCGACTGACTGTAGCATGGATCTGTCTGATCAACATTGCCAAAAGAGGCATTACCGGCTACTGCCGAAATATAATATACGGTTTCAAACTGTCCGCCTCCTGCAATGTCGTTCAGGCAAAAATACGGGTTGTTTCTACGACCAAGAATAGTGGCCGGATATCCACCCGTGTGAATAATAAACTGAAGTATATCGTCGGCATCGAGACTTTCGTCGTCGTTGTGCTGAACCATAGTGGCGCACTCACCGGAACACAGATGCACAGGGTCAAGGCTTAGCATAGTACCTGCATTGGTAATACAACCACAATCGACATTACCCGTAAGTATAAATTCATCGCAGCCATTGTTATCGGTTACAGTAATGTTGTAGGTGGTAGCTGTAGTGAAATTATGGCTAAAGGTTCCTGTAAAACCCTGATTACCTGTACCCCAGTTGGCATTGAACGGAGCAGGATTGCCCTGCGAACCGGTTACATTAAAACTCACCGTGTATTCGGTATTGGTGGCATTGCAGGTTGTTGTAAGATTGCTCACGCTTATATTGTCGAACACAGTTACCGTTATTTGATCGGAATCCTGACAGCTTCCCAGTGTTACATTCACCGTATAGGTTCCGGCTGTGAGGTTGGTTGCTGTTTGGGTATTTTGCGGGGGTGTTGTGTTCCACGAAAAACTACACTGTGCAGGGTCGGCACCGGTAACCACTGCTGTTGCACTTAAGTTTCCTTCGCAGGGATCACCCGTTACCTGAGCTTCTACACTCAGTGTGCCCGAGTCGGTAATGGTAAAGTTGATTACCGTATCGCCGCACTCAGGGCCATCGGAAACCGTAACACTATAATTGCCGGGGGCCAGGCTTTGTGCAATATACCCTGTAGTAGAATTACTCCACTGTATGGTGGGGTTGCCTGTGCAGGAAGCAGAAACGGTGATTGAGGCCGAACCGCTGGTGCCACAAATGGCATTTGTAGTATTTAATGACACTGTTAACTCCGGGTTTATAAAAGGTGCTTCAAAGCCAAATACACACAGAGAGTTCCCCGACAACATGCTGTAACCATCGAATGCCAGCATATAGTTTCCGGGAGGAAGGTTTTGTGAAAATGTAACCAATCCTGTTCCATTGGCACATCCCATATAAGAGCTGCCTGCGCCTCCAATTCCATTGCAATTACTTCCATTCCATGTGTAAACAGCAAACTGAATTTCGGGTGCTTCTCCTCCCGAGTTCGACCAACACTCGCCGTTTTCAGCGGTAATTACATAGGGCTGTGGGTCGTCGGGATATACAGTAAAGTAGAAAAAAACCGAATTATCGGTAGTTCCCCATCCGCATTGGTCGGGGGCAGGAATATCTCCGCCGGTAGAAAGAATATTACAACCACCCGTGCCCAGAGGGGCGGGTGTAAGACAGTTGTCTTCGGGAAGACTTTGAATGACTGAGGCAATAAGAAAAATACTCTGAGCAAGATTTCCTTGATCCCATGCACGAATATAGAGCGTTTCGCCAGGTATTAATCCACTCACAGGCTCCCAGCGAATTTCGCCATTCTCGAGAAAACTGCCTCCATCGGTAAAACAGTCGAGCAATGTCAGATTACTACAGTTTGTACCGCGGTAGATTGCCATTCCCGGCTTTGATGTATTAAAAAAAATCGGAGTAACATTAGAATTAAACATGTGAAATGCCAGTGTATTAACACCTGCGGGAACCGTAATCGTATACCATACATCCTCGGTTGTTCCCGAAAAACTCCCACATGTGGGAGCAGGAGCGGTTGATGATACCGTAGCCGCGCCCAAATCGATTGACTGCATTGCCAGGCTACCACAAGTACTGTAGTCGGCAAAAGGAAGATTTACGGCATTGCTGCAATCGGTCTGAGCTTGCAGATGCACAATTGACAACAAAGCAAACAAAAAAGAAAAAGCTTTAATATATCTCATAACAAACAGTATTTTCAATGTTTCAAAAATAAAAAATAAAATCAAATTTACAAGCATAAGTTAAAAACAATTGCCTAATCTGCCTGCTTTTCGCTTAATATAAGCCATCTCTCTTCTTTTTCCTGAATCAGGGCAATTATTTCTGCCAGCCTATGGGTAGACGCAAAAAGCAGTGTATGGTTTGCCCCATTATTATTCATTTCTTCTTCAATAGATTTTTTTTCGTTTTCGAGCTGTTCAATATCCTTCTCAAGTTGTACCAATTCGTGTCTTTCTTTAAAAGTAAGTCCTTTTTTTGGTTTCGAATTAGAATAAATTGGCTCTTGTTGCTCAGGCTTTTTCTTACCCGAATTGTATGCTTTATGATGCATCAAAGGCTTTGAGTTTAGAAATTCGGAATAGTTACCCGGAAAATCGCGGATTTGGCCATCCGTATCGAAAACAAAAACACGGTCGGCAATCTTATCCATAAAGAACCTGTCGTGAGAAACCACAAGCACACAACCGTTAAACCTCATGAGATAATCTTCGAGCACCTGAAGCGTAATAATGTCGAGGTCGTTGGTAGGTTCGTCGAGTATCAGAAAATTGGGTTGCTGCATCAATACAGTGCATAAATAGAGCCGGCGTTTTTCGCCACCGCTTAGTTTGCTGATTTTCTCGAATTGCACCGGTACCGGAAATTTAAACATATTAAGGAAAGCAGATGCCGACACAGTATTTCCGTCTGAAAGTTTCACTACCTCGGCAATTCTGTTTACCGCATCAATCGGCCGTTCGTCGTCGTAAAATGCCATATCGTTTTGCGAGTAATAGGCAAATTTTACGGTATCGCCAATGCTAATTTTACCTGTATCGGGCTTCAACTGCCCTGTAATAAGCTTTAGCAGCGTAGTTTTACCACAACCATTATTGCCGGCAATGCCCAGTTTTTCGTAGGGTGCAAAAACGTATGAAAAATCTCTGATAACCGGTCTATCGCCAAAGGCTTTATTCACATTTTTTAAATTCACCACTTTTGAACCCAAGCGTGAGGCCTGCATGTTAATTTCCAAGGTTTTATTCCGATTAACCGAATTGGCCTTTTTCACTAATTCATCAACTGCCTTAACGCGATACTTGGGTTTATGAGTTCTGGCTTTGGGCATTCGCCTCAACCAGTCTATTTCGGTACGCAGCAAGTTTTCCGCTTTATCGGCACCGGCCTGCATGGCTTCTGTCTGCATAGCTTTCAATTCAACATAACGGCTATAGTTTGCCCTATAAAACATAAGTGCGTGGTTGTCGATTTCTACAATACCATTACATACCCTGTCGAGAAAGTATCTGTCGTGAGTTATCATTAATAGCGAATTCACCTCTTCATCGAGGTATTTTTCGAGCCATTCAATCATTTCGATATCGAGATGATTGGTGGGTTCATCCAAAATCAGCAAATCGCTCTCTTCGACAAGCACCGATGCCAGAGCAACACGTTTCTTTTGACCACCCGACAACTCCGAAATTTTTTGGTACAGGTTGGTTATTTTCAGTTTATCGAGTATTTTTCTCAACTTGTTTTCGTATTGCCAGGCACCCAACTGATCCATATTGTCGGTGCATTGCTGCAATAGTTGTTTATCGGTTCCTGCCACAGCCTTTTCGTACTCGGCAACACAACGGGCAATACTGTTATCGGCGTGAAACATGGCTTCGATAACGGTTTTGTTTTCGTCGAGAGCACAATCCTGCTCGAGAAACGATATTTTGAGATCTTTTTTGCAGGTAACCGTTCCTTGGGTGGGCGATTCGTGCTGAGCCAAAATGCGAAGTAAACTTGTTTTACCGCTTCCGTTTAGTCCAATGATTGCCGTTTTATCACCCTCGGAGAGATAAAAATTCACAGCCTCAAACAAAAGTCTATCGCCGTAACGTTTTGTAATATCGCGCGCCTGAAGCAAATCGGCCATTGTATTGTATTATAGGGCAAAATTAGTCTTTTTGCATTTATCACTACCCCTTAATTGGGCTTTTCAAAGAATATTTATACGTAGTGAATTTAAAACATTGTGCCCTCATTAATTGTTTGTCTTGTATAAATTAACTTTTTCAATTCGCATATCCTTATATTTTTGACCCGTTAAAACCGAATCAACAAACAATGAAAAATTTAGATAGTATAATTGAAAGAGTAAACATCAGAAGCAAGGAATTGGGCGAGAATTTCAACATCAATCAATTGCGTTCAATAATAAGAGATTTGGAAACTCCTTTTGATGAATTTGAATTGCCCGAATACCCAAGCTCAAACAGCCCATTTGCCCGCAAACAACTGTATCGCGACGAAGTACTCGAACTGGTACTAATTCGTTGGCGGCCTCTTTCCGAAAGTATTATTCACGACCACGGTAAATCGTATGGGATTGTTAGAGTGCTGTCGGGTGTACTAAATTTTCAGATTTACGACAGCTATTTGCGAGATATCGGATTTGGGAGCGTTCCCGCTATCGACACCTTCGACCTGCCTCAGGGCATTATACATAAAATGCTGAACCCCAGCAACTACAACGAAGCTATAAGTCTTCACTTTTATTGCCCCAATATCGACGATATGTGTGTTTACAATATCGAACTTCGCGAAAAGCAAATTATAAAAAATGGCACCGAAACCTGGAATCAAGAAGACGATGATGTGGTTTCGATTGAAAAAATACCCGATTTACCTGGTGATGAAATCAACGATATCGCTAATCAAGATTAGGCAGCTTGCTTAACGAATCTGTTGCAACATCTTTGCATTTACGCACTATTGCTTCAGTATTTTTTGGATGCCCAATTCGGTAAATAAATAATAGTAGCCCTTTTCGAGATCATACAGCGGAATAATGTTCGACCTGCCTTGCATAACAAACATGCCCGAACTGTTGAACAATTGATAATCGAGTATCAGGAGTTCTTTATGTATACTAAGTATATTAGTAAAGTCGGTGGCAGGATTGGGAAACAAAATAAACTCAGGCATTTCGTCGGTGCTTATCGTATTCATCGGTATTATAGATGCTGCCAACATGCCCTTGCATTTATCGTAATACACAGTCATAATGTTTTCGCCCATTTGAACGCTTGTGGGGTAACCCATGTCGATGCAATCGTTGGAAGAATATATAAGATAGGTTGGCGTATCGTCCCAGTCAATATCGGGATTGAAAACCTTACCAAAAACAGCCCTTGATGAATTCTCGGGTATTTGCCCCGTAGAACACCATGTAAGAAACAGTGTGTTATTATCAAGTTTTATTAAATCGGGAGCATGCATGGGTGGTCCATTAACATGATGCGGCTGCCAATTAAGCCCATGGTCGAACGATTTAAAAATTCTACCACTGGGGCGGGTAACGGCATACACTACATTGTTTACATAAGCGAGTGTCATTTCGTTGTAGCCAAGCCCGTTGTTGTTGTCGTCGGTAACCAATATTTCAGTTTGCCAGGTAAGGCCACCGTCGGTGCTGCGACTTACATAAGCCTTGTTCACATCTTTTGCTGCATATCTCCCGTAGCTCGGCAACAAAACTACCTTGGCATCGGTCTCAATTATTGACCCCGATGTTGCGTTGCTATACTTTTGCGTGGGAACTACCACAGGTTCAGACCAGTTAAGCCCTGTGCCGTCGGTGCAACGCATCACTCTTGTTTCTACAACGCGATCTTGATATTCGGTTGGTACAAAGCCCGAGCCATCATATTTGCCGGTAAAAAAACTTAATAAAATAATTCCGTTCGACAGAACACTAAGGTTTGGATCGCGGGAATCGAGGCCCAAATGGGTATAGTCGGCTACCGGAACCGGACGCGACCAACTCACGCCATTGTCTTTACTGATTTTAGCCATGATTTTACCGCCCGTTTTGTTCACATGCGCAGTATTCCAGTAATATACCATAAGTAGATTTCCGTTGTTCAAACGGGTAATCGATGGAAAAAAAGGATAATATCCTGCTTCGGCATTGGTTAAAGTAAGTGCTGCATAAGGCGATTGCTGCGCTGTGGCTTGCGAGAAAAGAAACATCAACAACGTTATGCCAACAACCATTGACAACTTTCTGTACATATTTCTCAGAAAAGCGCGGTACCCGGTTCCCATAATTTCAATGTAAAAAAAAACAATCAGCCTATTGTTATAACCTCATTATAAAACAATTGTTGCAAAGATGTCAGATTTTTCGATTCAAAAAACTAAATTTCGAAAACAAATCAGTTATAAATGTTTTTTTAATATTTTTACTTCATAAACCTTAATCGATGAAAACAAGTATAGTTTTTTGGGGTATTGTGGCGCTTACGTTCGCATCAACACTACAAGCACAACGCGACATTGGTGTTTCGCTAATAGAATCGCCGCAGCCCGAGTATTGTGGCACAGAATTACTTACACCCACAGTTTGGGTTAAAAACTATGGAACACAACCCGTGAAATCGTTTACAGTAGTTTATCGTCTCGATTTTTTTCCATTGGTCGAAAAGCAATTTGATGCCGAGATATTTCCGGGCGACTCAGCTGTGGTAGTTTTCGATGCTATTGCGGTAAATTCGGGGCAACATGCCATACAATTCAGAACCATGTACCCAGACGGAGAAGTTGATATTAATCTGTTAAACGATTCAAAAAACCTGTCGTTTTCCTATGCAGCCGGTAAACAGGTTTTGTTTGAACTGATGACCGATGCCTTTGGGAACGAAACCTCATGGGAGCTTTTTGACCCCAACAATATTCAAATTGCCACCGGAGGATCGTATGCGTCTAACACTTTGTACAGCTTAAATTTATGTTTAACTGCCGGATGCTATCATTTCATCATCTACGACACATATGGCGACGGTATTTGTGCCGGCTATGGAGATGGTTTTTTCAGATTCACCGATACCGAAACAAGCGAAGTGCTGGCCACGGGTTGTAATTTCACGCATTCTACCACCGCCGATTTCTGTATTGCAGCGTCAGCAGGGCCTCCAGTTGCAAACTTTTCGAAATCGGCATTAAACGATTGCTCGGGAAGCATTCAGTTTTACGACAACAGCCTGTGTAATCCACCGGCAACATCCTGGCTTTGGGATTTTGGAGATGGAAGTACTTCAACACTACAACATCCGCAGCACACATATCATATAAATGGGTTTTACACTATCGCACTTCAGGTTACTAATGCCTTTGGAAACCACACATTATCTATACCCAACTATGTGTTGGTTAACCGAAGTCTGCCTGAGCATATTGATGATGTGCACTTTTGTGAAGGCGACGATTTGGTATTTTCGGCAGACAATCCCGATACCGATGTTTTCTGGTACACACAGGCCAATCAAACAAACTATGTGCATACCGGAAATAGTTTTACAATAGCTTCTCCTACCGAAAACACTACAGTTTTCTACGAAAACATCACATCGGTGCAAGCTACCTATTTCGGGCTAAAAGACAACAGCGGTGCGGGAGGATTTTTCAATTTCAATATCGACAGGGCTATTTATTTTAATGCTATTTGCGATATGAGCATTGTATCGGCCAAAGTATTTGCTTCGGGAAGCGGAAACCGAACCATTATTTTAAAAAATTCGGAGGGAACGGTACTCGATACCCGCATAATAAACATCGCTAACGGCGAAAGCCGCATCGACCTAAATTTTCAAATCGCACAAGGCAACTCATATGCCATTCATGTGAGTCAGGCCAACAATCTTTCGTTCACCGGCGATTATGGCGGACCCAACATCGGATACCCGTTCACTGTGCCGGGTATTATCAGCATAACCGGCAACAACTACAGCAACAGTTTTTATTATTTTTTCTACGACATCGAAGTTCACGAAGGCTTCGAGAGTACTTGCATTACGGCCCGCGTGCCTGTTCACGGAATAATTTCGCCGTCGCAGGTGTCGCTGGGCGATAACAATGTAATATGCTATGGCAGCAGTATTCAATTGGCACCCGAGGGTAGTTTTAACAGCTATAACTGGAGCACAGGTGACAATAGCGAAAGTATTGTGGTTTCGGAAGCAGGGCTATATTCTATTAGCGTGGTCGACATGTATGGATGCAAGGCGCAGGGCAATATAGAACTTATCGAAGGCGACATATTGCTTTACAGCGCAAACTCCTACAACACCTCCACTCCCGAGTCTTCCGACGGTGGCATCGATATAGTGGTTACTCAAGGAAATGGTCCTTTTCAAATACAATGGAGTAATGGCTCAACCGCGTTTTCAATTCAGAACCTGACGGCAGGCTTATATAGTTTTACCATTACCGATGCCAACAACTGTGAATTCACCGGTGAAATTATTGTTGAACACAATGTTGCTATACCAACAACTTTGTTAGAGGCCGGAATTCAGATTTATCCCAATCCATGTACCGATGCATTCACTGTAATTACTGCAGAAAACCGCGATTACTCATGTGAATTACTTGATGTAAACGGAAAACCATTACTTAACACTTGTTTATCGCAAGCCAACTCAGTTATCAATTTACGCAATTTTGGTTCGGGTGTGTATTTCGTAAGAATTCGATGTGAACAGTATTCTGTAATGTACAGGGTCGTAAAACTCTAGCCATTTAAACCGATCTAAGCATATTGCAAGTTATTCATGTAGGCTTGTTAAATAACATTCACATTGGCTATTTTATATGCGTATAGTTTGTAATTTCGCAGTGTGAAAAGTTTGTAACAATGAGAGTATCAAAGTGCAGGGGAATGCTGGTTGGTTTGGCTACCGGCGATGCGTTGGGAACCAGTGTTGAGTTTATGCCCCGTGGCAGTTTTAAACCTGTCGACACTATCAGGGGTGGAGGACCCTTCTCGCTTAAGCCCGGGAGGTGGACCGACGACACATCGATGGCACTGTGCCTTGCCGACAGCCTGATAGAGCAGGAAGGATTTGACGCCGCCGACCAAATGGATAAATATATCGACTGGTATCGCAATGGCTACAACAGTTCCGACGGTGGTTGCTTCGACATTGGCCTTACCACCCGAAATGCCCTGATGCGTTACGAAGAAACCACCGAGGCCTACTCGGGCAGCGACAATCCACGCACTGCTGGTAATGGAAGTATTATGCGTTTGGCTCCGGTGGTAATAAAATACTATGAAAACACAAACGATTTAATGAAATATGCTGCACTCAGCAGTAAAACCACACATGCAGCCCCCGAAGCATTGCAGTCGTGTATGTTGCTCGCACTCTATCTGAAAGAACTCATCGATTGCTCCGATAAAACCACAATTACCGGCCCCGCGTTTATTCAAAAAGCCGAATTGTTGATTCCCAATATCGAGAGCAACATCTCACGCATTTTGCATGGTTCTTTCATGAACAAAACCGAAAACGAAATAGTGAGCAGTGCCTATTGCATTGCAACTCTCGAAGCTGCCTTGTGGGCATTATGGCACAGCGAAAATTTCAGCCAATGCTTGCTTAAAGCGGTCAATCTGGGCGACGATGCCGATACCGTTGGTGCCGTGGCCGGACAACTGGCAGGTGCTTTCTACGGATACGAATCAATACCCGAAGAATGGCGCAAATTGCTGTTTTGGGAAAAAGAAATTGTGGAACGCGCCGACTTGCTTTGTGTGAATTAACGAATTATATGCCAAAACATATAATTTAATTATTTTTAATCCAACTATATCTAATTGCATATAATTGTGTATATTTGCAGATAATTATATTCATAAGCATATAATGAAAACACTGGCAGAATTTGTAAAAGAGCGCCGCAGGGAGGTTAAACTAACGCAAAGTGAGTTTGCTGAACGTGCAGGTGTTGCCCTGACCCTGGTTCGGAAAATAGAACAAGGGAAAACCAATATGAATCTCGACAAGGTGAACCTGGTACTGCAAATGTTCGGACACGAACTGGCACCGGTTAGCAGTAAAGAGCTTAAGAAATGAGACAGGGACAAGTTTTTTATAAAGACATCCCGGCTGGTATCCTAACCGAAACCGACGACGGCGAATATGTATTTCGCTACGATGCTGAATACATAAATACGCATCCGGATGATTTCATCACATTCACCATGCCGGTATCACAAGGGGCTTATACATCGCCGCGATTATTTCCATTTTTCGAAGGACTTATCCCCGAAGGATGGTTGCTCGATATTGCAGCCTCGAACTGGAAAATCAATAAAAGCGACCGCATGGGTTTGTTGCTGGCCTGTTGCCAGAATTGCATCGGGGCTGTTAGTGTGAAACCTATAACTGCAGGAGGAAGCGATGGCGAATAAATGTTTGTATTGTTACGAGCCTGTTGAGAATGGACTCAGCTATCATAAAAACTGCTCTATGGAGTTTTTTGGGACAGCTGCAGCTCCCAACATCGGGTATTCGTTGAGTCAGATGGATGAGTTGGCAAAGAATGTTGTGGAACGCAGTGTTTCGGTGCCCGGAGTTCAGGCAAAACTATCCTTATCGCTAGTAAGAAAAACAAAAGAAACAGCAGATAAGCGTTTGACGATTGTTGGTGCATTGGGCGGACAGTATATTTTTAAACCCCCTTCGGAACACTATCGCGAAATGCCACAAAACGAACACCTCAGCATGCGAATTGCACGAAGTTTTGGTATCAGGGTAGTTCCTTCGTCATTAATCCGTTTGGCATCGGGCGAATTGTCGTATATAACCAAACGAATCGATCGCACCGATTCCGGCGAAAAGATACACATGATAGATATGTTTCAGATTACCGAAGCCAACGATAAATATAAAAGCTCGATGGAGAAAATCGGGAAGGCTATTGGAGAATATTCAGTAAATACCTTGCTCGATAAAGTGTTTTACTTCGAATTGGTTCTTTTCTCGTTTTTGACAGGAAACAACGACATGCACCTCAAAAACTTTTCGTTAATCAAAAGTTCTTCGGGCTGGATGCTCTCACCGGCTTACGATTTATTAAATGTTGCCATAGTATTGCCCGACGATAAAGAAGAGCTTGCCCTTCCGATGAGAGGACGAAAAAAACGATTTACACGAAACGATTTTGAGCAATTCGGAACCGATTTGGGGCTTACTGATAAACAAATTCAAAGCATCTTTCGCAGGATGATAAAAAACAAAGCCCATGCATATCGTTTAATCGATATCTCTTTCCTCTCCGATGAAATGAAAATGGCTTACAAATCGGTGATGGAAGCAAAGTACCATCAATTGGAGATGATGTAATGCAAGGCAACCCGCATAAAAAACCATTTAAAAAAAACCCCTCATCGAACGCCAACAACCCAAATATTTGTATCTTAGCATGGTGAATTTGTTTTTCATCTATAATGGGCGATGCCGTAAATAAATTCACAAAAATGTAAACTTATGAAGCAGTTAAGCATTATATTATTCCTTCTCCTGTGCATGGGCTCTTATGCACAGGAGAGGTATAATAAGATTATTTACGACAATGACCCGCATATTGGGAATACAGTGATTGTTTGCGACAGCAACTATGTTATGTTAACCGGTACTTTGGTAAACGGAGAACGGGGGATAGCTTTAACCAAAGTTGATAAACAGGGCAATGTAATTCTGCAAAAGAAATATCGAAAAGATAACTACCTCTGTTATGAAGGAAGATATAACTGTATGAAATATGACAGCATTACTAATTTATTCTATTTATGTGGATTAGCGATGACTTATGATTATCAAAATAAGTATCCATTTTTTGTTGAATTAAATGAAAATTTAGACACAATTATTTTTAAAATAATTGAAGTTGATTCTGTTTACACTACCGTAGATGTTATAAAACTAGATAATACTCATTATGCAATCACTGGTCAAATTATTACACCTGATGACACAGAGATGGGGCTAATGATTTATGGTTATGATGAGACTGTACTGAAAATCGGCTATGGTGTTCCGGATTATACTTCTAATGAAGCTTCGAGAAAAGTAATTAAAACAACAAATAATGAAATATTATTGGGAGGTTTTAGCTTTGGATTTAACAGCGGGAACTTTGCCCAGGACTGGTATTTAGTAAAGACCGACAGTATTGGGAATATGATATGGCAGCAACATTATGGGAACCCAGTGATAAACGACGGCTATATATCGGGAATGCTTCAAATCAGTGATACCAGCTATATGTTGTGTGGTGGGCAGGGAATCTGCAATGACAATGGAGATGCCATTCTTGAAGGAGCTTTGCGTATGGTAGATACGTCGGGGAACCTGGTATGGGAAAAGTTTTACCGGCATTATTTATATAGTCAAATGCAAGATGAGATAAGATATTCGATGACCTATTTTACGGATCTCATTGAATTGGAAGATAGCGGTTATGCCGGCTTATTGTATTATGCAGATTATTACACCAATGGAAGATTTTTGGTAATGAAGTTGACATCAAACGGTAAAATAATCTGGACAAGACGTTTGCAAGCCTATGAGGAGCTGGGCCTAAGCGAGCCATCGTCAATTAAACAGACACATGATAGCGGATTTATAATTCATGGGTATGCAAATTATCCATCAGGACAGCAATTCTTTCTAATAAAAACTGACAGTCTGGGAGTTGAAGGCTCTGTTTACCCCCAGCCTCCCCCTGAACTAATAAACTGCACAGGTTTGCCAGACACCTTGTATTGTGAACAAACTTATAGCTGCAAATTGCAGGTACAGGGAAAGTCGGCGCCTTACACACTTAATTTTAGTACAGGAGAACAAATAGATTCGCTATACTATCCTCCTGTTTTTTTATCGGCAACGATTGAAACCGGAACAGATTTCGATGTGTTAGTTGGACTAACTAATTACACTCACTCTTACGATTCAGCGACCATATTTAACGAAACGCAAAACGAAGAATCGATTCCTGATTATATTGAAATCCCGTTTTCAATTACTGTCCCTGAGAACTATACTGATACCACCATTAGCGTAGGATTAACCAACGGCATCGGAGAAAGTTACGAAATTACACTTCCTGTGTATGTCGATTGCAATGTAAGCTCAGAACCACTAAGCGAAACAGCCGCCATACAGGTTTACCCGAACCCTGCAACTGATTATCTACAAATACAATTGCCGGATGAAAACGAGGTCTCGTTTGTGAAAATACTCAACATGCAGGGACAAACCATGTTGGTGCAGTCATTGCAATCACAAACAACCCGGTTAGACATCAGCGACCTGGCCACTGGAACCTATATGGTGAGGTTATACTATGGCCACCGGATAGAGAATGTAAGGATGGAGAAACAATGAAAATGAAAAGATGCAGGCATTAGAACAAAATACCCAATGGGTTTGTGAAAGCAGGAGAAAGGCTCCGAGTCTCGAAGCGGTGACTCGGAGCGGGAGTGAGACATCAGCGACCTGGCCCCGGGAACCTATATGGTGAGGTTATACTGTGGCCACCGGATAGAGAATGTTAGGGTGGAGAAACAATGAAAATGAAAATGAACCCGAATCTGCACCTGAACCGTTCGAAGCGGATGGTGGAATACGATTATTCGCGCCCGGGCAGGTATTATATTACCCAATGTACACAGAACAGGGCATACCTGTTTGGCGATGTGGTAAACAAAGAAATGTATTTATCGGTATGTGGCCGCATTGTAAAACAGGAATTGTTGAAATTGCCGGAATATCATTGCCGGATTGTTTTGCACGAATGGGTAATCATGCCCGACCATATTCACGCAATCATCGAATTGGGTGATTATGGGTTTAATAATGGGGTTGCGGTTACGGCAGGTCAATTTCATGAAATTGACCTGCCGAAATTCCCAACCCGGGAACAATACCGTTTATCGCGCCGGAATATGTTGATTCCGAAAATCATGGGGAAATTCAAAATGCAAACATCCAAACAAATCAATATTGCCCGAAATACGGCGGGACGGAAAAATTGGCAAACCGATTACGACGACCGTATCATCCGCAATGATGCGGAATACCAACGTATTGTGGAATACATCAGGAATAATCCGGGGGCATGGTAATAATCCTGTGCCTGCATAAAAAACCTTGCGAAAAAACCCCTCATCGAACGCCAACAACCCAAATATTTGTATCTTAGCATGGTGAATTTGTTTTTCATCTATAATGGGTGATGCAGTAGAAAAATTCACGAAAATGTAAGCCGATGAAACTGTTCAGTATAGCGGTATTCCTTCTCCTGTGCATGGAAACTTATGCACAGGAGAGGTTTAATAAGATTATTTACGACAATGACCCGCATATCGGGAATACGGTGATAGCACATGACGATTCTTATGTAGTTCTTACCGGCTCATTAGTAAATGGAGAAAGAGGAATAGCCTTCACAAAACTCGATTTACAAGGCAATATCATTCTACAAAAGAAATACCGAAAAGATAACTTTATGTGTTTAGAGGGGTATAATTGCATGAAATATGACAGCCTCCACAATACCTATTACATGTGTGGCATAGCCATTACGTATGATTACCAGAATAAGTATCCGTTTGTTGTGGTTTTAGATGAGGAATTGGATACATTAAGTTTTCTGTTGTTGGAACCAGATACAGCAATATATGGGACATACAATATAGAAAAGCTCAATGATTCCGTTTATGCAATAGTAAGTAGCAGTATTGTATCAGGACAGTACGATATGAGTTTGATACTATATAACATAGGCATCGAGACAATAGAAGATGAAATAAATATTGGAGGCGGTAGCTTATTTGAAACAGAAACAGGCACATGTGTACTAAAAACAAACAGTAATAATATCTTGCTTGGAGGTTATACCTTTAGTTTTAACAGCGGGAACTTTGCCCAGGACTGGTATTTAGTAAAGACCGACAGTATTGGGAATATGATATGGCAGCAACATTATGGGAACCCTGTGATAAACGACGGATATATATCGGGAATGCTTCAAGTCAGTGATACCAGCTATATGTTGTGTGGTGGGCAGGGAATCTGCAATGATTGGTCTGGAGATGCTTTGCTTGAAGCTTGCATGCGCATTGTAGATACTTCGGGTACCCTGTTGAATGAGTACTTTTATCGTTTTTTTGTGTTTAACCAAAACGAAAACCAAATGTGGTATTCGAATACCTATTTTGTAGATATTCTGGAGGAAGAAGACGGAAGCTTTACCGGTTTATTATCAATAAAGCGAGAAAATTGGAGCGATATTTTTGCATTGATAAAACTTACAAGACATGGAGAAATACAATGGACAAAACAGCTTGAGACCTCAGAAATTCTTGGGTTTAATTTTCCTGCATCATTAAAGAAAACTGAAGATGGAGGATATATACTGCATGGACATGGAGATTTTGACGGAACCTATGACCCCGGGCAACAGGCATGGCTGGTAAAAACCGACAGTTTGGGTAATGAAGGGTCGTTATATTTAGCCCCGCCACCCGAAAACATAGAGTGCGTCAATCTGCCGGATACAATATTTTGCGGGATACCTAATAATTTCAAGTTGCACGTACAGGGTAAATCGGCGCCTTATACGATAGAGTTTAGCACAGGCGAAATAATAGAAGACTTGTATTATCCGCCAATATTTATACCCGAATCTCAGGGTACAGGATTTTTCTCGGTACATGTAGGAACAAATACTTATTACCATACCTACAATTCAGCTACGTTATATTCGGAAATCCCATCGGATGATAAAATAGAAATGCCTTTCAGTATTACGGTCCCGTATAATTACGAAGGTCCGGAGTTAAGTGTCACTATTACCAACGGATATGGCGAAACATATCAGATAGTGTTGCCTGTGTATGTCGATTGCAATGTAAGCTCAGAACCACTAAGCGAAACAGCCGCCATACAGGTTTACCCGAACCCTGCAACTGATTATCTACAAATACAATTGCCGGATGAAAACGAGGTCTCGTTTGTGAAAATACTCAACATGCAGGGACAAACCGTGTTGGTGCAGTCATTGCAATCACAAACAACCCGGTTAGACATCAGTGGACTGGCTCTGGGAACCTACATGGTGAGGTTATACTATGGCCACCGAATAGAGAATGTAAGGGTGGAGAAACAATGAAAATGAAAATGAACCCGAATCTGCACCTGAACCGTTCGAAACGGATGGTGGAATACGATTATTCACGCAATCATCGAATTGGGTGATTATGGGTTTAATAATGGGGTTGCGGTTACGGCAGGTCAATTTCAAAATGCAAACATCGAAACAAATCAATATTGCCCGAAATACGCCATGACACGAATCACGAAAATTACCTGCACCTAAACATAATAGAAACTTATTGGTTATAACCCCAAACCAGACAAAAAACATGAACACCTACAACAGTCTTTTTGAATCGCTATGGCGCGATTATACTACCCGCAACCCCATAGCCGGCGATATTTACAAACTTTTTGCAGCCGAAGGCGAAAATGTTGTAAACGACCACATTGCTTTCAGAACCTTCGACCACCCCCGCATCAATATCGACGTACTCTCGCGTTGGTTTCTGAATATTGGCTACGAAGCCCGAGGCGAATATTTCTTCGAAGATAAGCATCTGTTTGCCAGGCATTTCGAGCATCGCGATATCGAAAATGCCCCTCGTGTATTTATCTCGCAACTTATTTGCAGCCATTTCAGCAATTATCTTCAAAATACAGTAAGCGAACTGGTGCAACAGGTACCCGACAAATTATTGCAATCGCCCGAAATTCTTGTAGCCGGTAATGTCTGGGAAACGCTTCCTTCGCACGAAACATACAACCAACTTCGTCAGGAATCGGAATATGCAGCATGGCTCTATCTTTGGGGTTTCACAGTAAATCATTTCACTGTAAGCGTATCGCACCTCAACAAACTGGGAAGTATCGAAAAAACAAACGAATTCTTAAAACACAAAGGATTTGTTCTCAACAATTCGGGTGGCGAAATAAAAGGCAGCCCGGCCGAACTTCTCGAACAGTCGAGCACAAAAGCCAATATAGTAAAGCACCGGTTTCTTGAAGGCGAATTTGAAGTACCCGTAACATATTATGAGTTTGCACGCCGTTACCCCGATATCGACGGAAAACTCTATCGCGGCTTTATTGCCAAGTCGGCCGATAAAATTTTCGAGAGCACCAATTACTACAGCAAATAGCGGCTGCACTTTTTCTTAAAATTGACTAACAGAAACGTTTGATCGACTCACAGAACCGTTTGTACGACCCACAGAACCGTTTGAACGCTCAAACGAACAAACAAACCCCCTAAATCCACAAGCCTCTTCAGGCAACGCTACGCGGGCAGCCCCCGACAAAAACCCCCACAGTTATTGCGAGCAAAGCGAAGCAATCTGCTGACACAATGGCGATGCCCCTTAGCCCGC
>CAZEHA010000040.1:0-16731 GCA_964511665.1 uncultured Bacteroidales bacterium | reverse complement strand
TCGAATACAGATTGCTTCGTCGCTCTATAGAGCTCCTCGCAAAGACGGGCTTGTTTGTTTTTTCATTAAACAGGTAGAGCGGGGAGAAGCATAGCGGTTTAATAGAAAAAACAACAAAGGGCAAGCGAAGCAAACACCCCAAAACCCCCACAGTCATTGCGAGCAAAGCGAAGCAATCTGCTGACACAATGGCGATGCCCCTTAGCCCGCCGAAATGCCTGCATTGAGCCCGTCGAATACAGATTGCTTCGTCGCTCTATAGAGCTCCTCGCAAAGACGGGCTTGTTAGCTCATTGCTTAAACCAGTGCCGTTTATAAATTTCAAAAAATTGACTGCCGCTATTCTGTTTCGGCAGTGAGTTGCCCGATGATTTCGGCAGCCATAAAACAACCAAAAACAGCAGGCATATAAGATATAGTGCCAACATTCGATTTTTTATTCAGGCTTTCTTCCTCTATCACTGCCGATTTATCGGTTTTTTCGCTCGAGAACACCACGTTGAAACCATCGCGAATGCCCATACGATGCAAGCGCTTACGCAAAATGCGTGCAAGATTACAATTATACGATTTCGAAATATCATCGATTTTTACTTTCGAAGGATCGGTTTTCCCTCCGGCTCCCATTGAACTCACAAGCGGAATCCGATTCCGAATACAAGTTTTTATTAAATTTATTTTAGGCGACAAGGTATCAATTGCATCGGCCACAAAATCGTAGTCGTGTGCCAACATTTCGTCAATTATTTCATCTTTCAAAAACACTTCGCTCACATAAATCTCTACATTGGGGTTTATATCGAGCAATCGTTGCTTCATGAGCATGGCCTTTGACTTACCAATACTACTATGCAAGGCTAGCAACTGGCGGTTCAGGTTCGACACATTCACCACATCGGCATCAACAATGCTAAGCTTACCCACTCCGGCACGGCAAAGCAATTCGGCCACATAGGCTCCCACCCCACCCAAACCGGCCACCAGCACATGCGATTGTTGCAGTTTCTCAATCTTGCTTTCGCCCAGCAGCAATATGCTACGATCGTTCCAATGCATCGGCATTCAGTTTAAAAACACGGGCAAAGTTATCAGAAATTATCAAACTCAGTGTTTCAACATCCATATTCAGGCTATCGGCTGCAAAGCAATACAATGACTCTATACCAGGTGCATACTCGTCGGTTTCAAAAAACAAGCGGTTCAGCGGAATATCGTGCAAATAACCAACCAACTTATCGCGATGCTGAAGCAATATTGCACCCAGCGAAACATAAAAACCATTCTGCAACAATCGGTTCAACACATTCCTATTCCCCCTGAACCCATGAATCACCCAGTATTGCGATGGCTGCAAACTCCTTTTTATGGCAATTAGCTCCTCGAATGCCCGCACACAATGAATTATTAAAGGCTTAGCAAATAGCTCCGACTGTTCGGCATGCCACCGAAAAACCTCAGTTTGAATTTCGAGCGCAGGAGGCTTCAGCCTATCGAGGCCGCATTCTCCTATAGCCACAACATTGCTTTGAGCAAATTTATCAAGCAAATCAAACCCTAGGCTTTCACTGTCATGCAATCTGATATGCCACGGGTGCAAACCCACCGAAAAAACACCATGAGTAGGAACAGCCTCGCTATGAAACAGATTGACTACTGCACACAATGCCGATTTATTGTGGGTATGAATGTCGATGTACATGCAATTTTTTACAAATGTAATAATTCAACCATTACTGCACATACCAAAGCGATATCATACAACGAAATTGTCCTTTGTAAAGAATTGTTTTACATTAACTTAACGTTACGATAATTACACATTGGTAATAAACCACTATTTTTGAACCCAAAATCGAATAAGATGAAGAATACTTTTATGCTTGCTATTACACTGGGTGCGATATTGGCATTTTACAATATCGGAGCTCAAGAAACCGTGAACTACCTCGATGAAGTAGAAATAAGTGCCATGCGTCAGCAACGCTTATTGCGCAACAGTCCAGAAATTATCAGAGTAATCACCGCCGAAGAAATAGGCAGGTTCAACTACCGCAGCACCGGCGAAGTGTTGCAGCAAGTTGCTGGAGTTAATATTGAGACAGGCACGGGATCGGGGCAACCAAAACGTTCCACAGTCAGCCTCAACGGATATCCTGCACAATACACGTTGGTGCTTGTCGATGGCAACCGCATATTATCTGACCATATCCACACGGGGCAGAACATCGACCTGATACCCGTAGAGAGTATCGAACGTATCGAAGTAATCACAGGAGCAGCCTCCGCCCAATATGGCAGCGATGCTCTGGCAGGCGTGGTTAATATTATAACCAAGAAAGGCAGTGCAGCACCCGAGGTGCTTTTGCACGCCGAGGGAGGCAGCTACAATAGTTATCGCGGTGGCGTTTCGTTGCAATCGCATGTGAACCAAAACATTGCTGTGTACAGCTATACCGGCTGGGATGAGTCTGACGGTTTACCGTTGCTGTTCCCCCTTCATCGCAAAGGGCTAATGAACTACACACACCTGCATAATATTCAAAAAATTGATGCAACTATCAGTAACAACATCAGCCTAGGCCTCTGCAGCCGCTACACAAAAACTACCATGCTGTGGCAAGGCAAGCAAAACCAAAGCCATTTGTTTATTCCCGATGCCTCGCTTAGCTATACAGTAAGTAAGCATGTAAAACTACAAGCCAAACTGGCCTACACCAATTGGTACAGCCAAACCAACAACGAGCACAACCGTTTGCTGCGTCCCGAAATATGGTCGAATATCGCCCTGAGCAAAAACAATCAATTGCTGGCCGGTGCCGATTTTTCGCAGGCATATTTCACCCGTACTGCTGTGGCGGGCAATCAACAAACCTCGTGGGGTGTTTTTGTGCAGAACGAACACAAATTCAGCAAACGCCTACAAGGGCAGATATCGCTACGCGCCGACAAACCCGAAAACCTCAACCTTGTTTTCAGTCCAAAACTTTCGCTGCTGTTTGCTGCTACCCAAAATTTACGTTTTCGTCTGGTGACCGGCCGAGGCTTTCACGCCCCCAGTCTGTTTGAATTATACGAAATGGGTTACGGACACGGTGGCACCGCCTATCGCTTTGGCAATCCCAATCTTCTGCCCGAATACAACACACAGATTTCTGCCGGTGTAGAATATAATATCGGAAATAATTTCTTTGCCAACCTTACAGGCTTTTACAGCAATATCACCAACATGATAGTTCCGGTTTATATGGGTCCATGGGAAATGAACCCCATTGTAAATGTATGGATGCGGCAAAACATTGCCAAAGCCAATATCACAACAGGCGAAGCTGCTGTAAGATGGCAGTTTCTCGATAATTACGGCCTATATGCCAGTTACACCATATCGAAAAACACGCATATCGATGTAAGCCGGCAATTGCCCTATCAGCCGGGCAGCTCGGCAGGCATACGCTTGCATGGCAGCCAGAAACTTTTTGGTAATGTAAGTATTCACGAGTACATCAGCATGAAAGCAGTGTATGGCCGCAGCGCATGGAACTGGAAACCGGCTGCCGGAAGCGATCAGACGAACCCCGATGGCTTTATTACAGACCTGAACAATTATCAAAAAATCGACGCAGGTGTTTCGCTTCATATCGCCAACAAATACGAGTTCATGCTAAATGTGTATAATCTGCTTGGGCAGGATATTCAAAACCTCGACGATGCCTTTACCCAAATCGACGGCGAAGTGTATTTTAATGTAGGTTTCAGGATGTTGCTGAAGTAATGTCACTTTTGAGATTTAATAACAAGTAAAACATTTCGCCTACCTCACAAAACGCGAAAACGTACTTAGTGGCAGTATTCGTTGTGCCTTATCGGGAATGCCAAGTTCGCCGCACTCGGTGCTTGTTGGGTTAAAAACCGTTCTTAGCAAATTGTCGGCTATGTGGGCCGAAAATCCCAGCGAATAGGTGTTGAGCAATACAAATGCATTTTGGCGGTGCAATATGAGTTTACATGCCTCAAGCAGCGGAAGCAGATGTTGTTGCAAAAACCATTTTTCGCCTGCAGGGCCTCGTCCGTAAACCGGCGGATCGAGTATAATGCCATGATAGAGAGAACCACGCCTTGCCTCGCGCTGAACAAACTTTGCGGCATCTTCGGCAACCCATTTAATGCCTTTCAAACCCGAGAGTTGCATATTTTCGTTGGCACGTGTAATAACCTGTTTCACCGAATCAACATGCACAACCTCGGCACCTGCTGCACATGCCGCAAGCGACGAAGCTCCGGTGTAGGCAAACAAATTGAGTACTCTGCAAGCTTTGGGCATGGCCTTTACTGCAGTGTAAATAAACTCCCAGTTGCCAGCCTGCTCGGGAAACAAACCCACATGTTTAAACGAGCTAAGACTTAGTGCAAACTTCAAACCATGCCCCTGCAAATTGTAATGCACATGCCAAGGCTCGTCGAAATTGCAAAGTTTCTTCCAATTGCCTTTTTCTCCCTGACCCAAATCGTCGTTACTCAGCGATTTTGTGAAAACAGCATGGCTTTTCTTATGCCAAAATTCCTCGTTGCAATGCGCACTCCAAATGGCCTGTGGCTCAGGACGCGACAATACCACATTGCCAAACTGCTCAAGCTTCATGCCTTTGCCTGTGTCGATAAGCGAATAATTCTGAAAGTTATCGGGTTGGAGTAACAACATGCCCTGTGAGTTTTATACTGCAAATATGATAAAAACCTGAGTGAAAACAAAACTTCAGTTAGCCTGACCCTGTATGCAAGAATTTAAAATGCTTTTAACATAGCGATGTGCATTTTGATGTATCTTTGCCACAAAAAACATGATTACCAGTTTGCAAAATCCCCGTGTGAAGTGGCTGCAGCAGTTGGCAAAACCCAAACTGCGCAAACAGGAATCGTTGTTTGTGATAGAAGGGCTGCGAGAACTAAAGCTGGCTGTGGAGGCCGGTTACGAAATTGCAGATGTTTTTTATTCGGGGCAGCTGATAAACCCTGCCGAGATACACCAATTGTTACCCGCAGCCAACGAATGTATCGAACTGGCAACGCATGTTTTTTCGAAGCTGGTATATCGCGAAAGCTCCGATGGTGTGATTGCCGTTGCCCGGATGAAAGATTTTCGGCTTAGCAATATTGTGCTACCCGAAAAACCCTTTATTCTGGTGGTTGAATCGGTCGAAAAGCCCGGTAATCTCGGAGCCATTCTTCGCACCGCCGATGCTGCCCACGTTGATGCAGTGATAGTGGCCGACCCACACACCGACATTTTCAACGCCAATGTGGTAAGGTCGAGCTTAGGCACCTTGTTCACCTGCAACATTGCCATAGCCTCAAACCACGAAGTATTCAACTTTTTACAAAGCAAATCGTGTAATATATACGCAGCAGCACTTACTGCCGAAGCATTCTATCACGAAACCAATTTGAAAGATGCCTGTGCCGTGGTAATGGGTAGCGAAGCCTTTGGCTTGAGTGAGTTCTGGCTAAACCACTGCACCCGGCAAATAAAAATTCCCATGAGGGGAAAGGTCGATTCGCTGAATGTTTCGGTTTCAACCGCCGTGATTTGCTTCGAAGCCATGCGACAACGCGAATTTAAACAATAAAATCCTTTTTTCGGAACCACAAAGTAAGCATGAATAGCGCAACAACCTGAATATTGTTCATTAATTGATTTAAACCAAATGAAAACACTTATTGCCTTTGCCACCCACCACGGCACCACAGCCCGGGCAGCCGAATTACTAAAAAACGAACTCGGAGCCGACGCAATCGACTTGGTAAACATAAAAAAACAAAAAATAACCGATTTATCGGCATACAACACTGTGATAGTAGGCGGCAGCATTCACGCCGGAAATATTCAGGGAGCAGTAAAAAAGTTTTGCGAAACACACAAAGATGTCCTGCTGACCAAACGTGCCGGTTATTTTATTTGTTGTATGGATCGCAGCGAAAAAGAGCAGGAACAACTGAGAAACTCCTACCCTGCCGCGTTGCTCGAAAAGGCTATCGCCACCGGTTGCTTTGGCGGTGAGTTTCGCCTCGATAAAATGAATTTCATCGAAAAAGCCATTATCAAGAAAATTGCAAAAATCAGCGAATCGGTATCCGATATTAAAACAGATGCGATAAAAGAATTTGCAAATAGCTTCAAGGCATAAAAAAAGCCTTTAGCATTTCGTTTTTCGAAATCTAAAGGCTTTAAATTTATAACCTGTATTCTATTCCAATGTCAGCTTAAACATCCACAATTGGTCGCCATCGCTGCAATGAACTAAATACATTCCTCTGGCCAGATGACCAATATTGATTTTGGCACTATTATTCATCACTTTTTCATTCAAAATAATGCGCCCTGCATAGTCAAGAATTCTTACTTCAGTAATGTTCAGTTCCGAATTCAGTTGCAACACATCGTGTGCGGGGTTGGGGTACACCATAATGCGCCCCGACTGTGTTTCAAGCACAAGTGTTTCAACTGTAACCTCAATGCTCTGTGTTGCAGTACATCCGTTGTAGTCGGTAACCACCACGGTGTACCAGCCGGCTGTGAGGCCGGTAATAGGCTGTGTTTCAGGTCCACTCTGCCATTCATACGTATATGGCGGCAAACCTCCCGACACAAACAATTCGATACTGCCATCGGCGGCTCCCTCCGCAGTTTCGGGGCTCATTTCGTAAGCAATTTGCGGTAAGTCATAAATGGTAATATAGGCACTGTAGCTGTCGCTGAAAACGCCATCGCTAACCAGCAATACTACTTCGTACTCCCCTGGAGTTGCATAAGTATGCACAGGGTGTTGTATGTCGGCAGTGTTTCCATCGCCAAAATCCCAGCTCCACGAAACCACCTCACCGGCACTTTCGTCGGTAAAGCTTACTTCCGATCCGGCACAATAACCGGCCTGTTCAGTTGTAAAAGTCGCATCAATATCATCAACACCACTAATTGTAACACTCACACATTCTTGTGCACTACAACCGAAGTTGTTGGTAACTGTAACACAATAGTTACCCGCACTAAGGTTCTCGATAGTTTCGGTATCGGCTTCGTTACTCCATGCAATAGAAGCAACCTCACCGGCAAATGTAAGATCGACACTGGCTGTTCCGTCGTTTGCTCCCGAAACCGATTCCTGCGTAGCCAAAACAGTGATGTAAGGTACCGGATTCACTGTTACCATGATTGCATCGCTGCCTGTGCAACCGTGCTCATCGGTAACTATAACCGTATATTCACCGGTAACACCCACCGTTAGTACCTGCTGATAGGGCGTCCCGTTCCACACATACGAAACATATCCCAGACCGGCATCTAAGCTAACCATTTCATCGCAAACCGTGATGTCGTCGCCAAGATTAACGATGGGAGCATCGTGGAAAACAACTTCTATTTCATGAGTTGCAACACATTCGTTTTCGCCTTCTATCTGCAATGTGTATGTTCCGGGTGTATTGGCTGTGTAGTATTGTTCACCGGGTGTTCCGTTCCAGCTATACGACACAAATCCTTCGCCTGCATTCAAAACCACGGGTTCTCCACAGCTTTCGTACATCAAAGCTGTGCTGATTTGGGGAGCTTCAAGAATGCTGGCATTTACAGGTGTACGAGCACTGATACAGTGTTCGCCAACATACACCTCCCAATCGTAGAAATAATAGTAATAGCGCAGATTGGCATCGGTAGTAGTGTTGCCGTGAATACTGAGAACGTCTTCGATAATGTAGGGATAGGGCAAAATTGGTGACGTGCTTGCACCATTGCGATATAAATCGATAACTCCGGCGCCTTCGAGAATATAGTTAGTACCTGCAGGAACAAACATATCGAGAACAATAACACTTTCGCCATTGACTACATTTAATGTTCTAGTTTCGATAATGGTTCCCGATGAATTTTTCAGGTTTATTGTACGATCTTTTGTGCTATTGGCATACACCCGTACTGAATGAAGCGTAAAATCGGTATAGGCATCAAATTTAAGCCCGTGAATGTAACTGGCATTCCCAAAATACCCACCGGTTCCACTGTTGTCGGGTTTTCCACCTTCGTAAATATCAGGCAGAATTTCCGATTCAACATAGAGTGTTGTTGTAGCATCGAAGCTAGCGGTGTATGAATTTCCGGTATGCAGCAAGCTACCCTGCACTGCCGAGTTGTACCAGTTCAATTCGCCATTGCCTGTAGCCGAAAGCGTTACGCTTCCGGGGCCACAACGTTCAGCACCTTCGGTAAGAGGTGCTTCAGGCATGTTAACCACAATGTTGTCGGCAAATACATATGTATCGTCGCCATAACTATTATACACTGTTAGGCTAACGCTAAACGAGCCATTGGTAGTGAATGTATGCAAGGGGTTAATCTCCTCTGACGTGGTTCCATCTCCAAAATTCCATAGGTAGGTTTCGGCCAGCGTAGCTTCGCTGGTAAACTGCACACTTCCCGAGCATGTTTCAGTGGTACTTACACTGAACATGGCTGTTGGTGGCTGGTCGGGCAATATCACCTGAAGGGTGTAATCTTCTACCTCGCCGTAGGTAGAAAAACCGCAGGCTGAGTTTGCCGGCGAATAATTCACATCTTCGAGACGGATCCGCAAACGTACCGGTCCGGCGCTTGCTGTGGCAGCCACAGTGAATTGTCCCGAGAAAGGTCCAACACCAGTAGCCGAGGTATATAAGGTTTCGCCGGTATCGTCGAAATCGCCGTCGCGGTTCCAGTCGGCCCATATCATAACCCTGTCGGTAGCATACCCATTGGTTAATGTAATGGTAACAGGAATGGCTTCGCCGGGGTACACCTGCAGTGTTTGATCGGTAAAGTCGGAATAGGTCGATGAGCCTGAACTATGCGTAAGCGAATTCATTACCACCTGCGATATATGCTCATAGGCATCACTCGTACTTCCGGCATCGCAATATGTGGGCAGGTTTACAGTGATGTATCCTGTTTTAACCATTTCGCCTGTTCCAAAGTCGTTGCCTGCAATCAGGCTTACGGTATAAACACCGGGAGTGTTATAGACAATAGCAGGGTTCTGTTCGTTACTTTCCGATGGAACTCCACCTTCGAAAACCCATTCCCACGAATCGGGAAGGTTTGTTGATAAGTCGGTGAAATTAACCGTTGATCCAATACTAACCGTGGTGTAGTCGGCCTCAAAATCGGCAACAGGAGCCTCAGTTATCGGGTTCACGGTTATATAATCGAGTTTAGTCATCTCGTCGTCGCCGGCATTGTTTTCAACAAACAGTGTTACCGTATAGGTACCCGGGGTGTTATACACTACAACCGGATTTGCTATAGATGATGATGCCGGACTGCCGCCTTCGAATGTCCAGCTGCGCACTGATGGGTAATTGGTTGATAAATCGGTGAACTGCACCGACTGACCTGCCGTAATTTCAACAGGATTACCCACAAAGTCGCATACCGGTGGATCGGGGACAGCTACAACATGGTCGGCCGAATAGCTTGCCAGATTAAAACCGGTAACAGTAAGTTTTACGGTTCCTGCAAATTCATGATTTATTTCAACATTGCCTTCGGCATCGGTAAGTGCTGATGCAGGTTGCGAACCCGACTGCCACAGCGACACAATGGCATTTGGGAAGGGCGTACCATTCACCAATATCTGCGTTGCATACACACCGGGGCTAACATTCAAATTGGTAATAGTTATAGGCTTGGGCTGGTCGGTACGAACCTGAACCGACGGGTCACCAAAAACAGTCCATGTTTTGTAAGTGTTCCAGTCGTCGGTACCTCCCGATTCGGTAACCATTAGTGCAGCAGCATTAAAGGTTATCGACCCAAAGGTAGTTCTTCCATAGGTAGTGCTGGTTCCATTTCCCGGATTAGCGGCATAGTTATATCCCTGTATCAGCAGGTCGTTGGCATAGTCTTGTCCGCGCATGGGAGGATTCCAAGGTTGGTTTATTGTGGAGTTCCAGGAGGCTACTGCGCCACCGTTGGCTTTTTTTGCAAGCCCTTCGGCCAAACAATCGGCACCGGTGTGGAACTCGCCGGTAACACACGATACCGAAAAAATAAACGGGTATTGCGATGTGTTGGTTGCAGCAGCTGCATTCGTTGTACTGTAGTTGCTGGTTACCCATGCGTTGTGCCCTCCATGTCCACAGTAATTAATCACGCTCACACCACTGTTGATATAGTTGGCCACCTGAGTAGCAGTAACACCCGGGTCGTAAAGTTCATAACAGGTGGTATAGGTTGTAGCGAGTAAACGTGCATCGTGAATATTGTTGATTTGTTGAATATCGGTTTCGCTATCGTCGCCTGTACCTTCGTCGCTGGCAATACCCAAAGCACGTGTGTACCAAACACCTCCAATATCGGGATCGCGTTCGTATTTAATGGTTTTATCGACCTGTGCTGTAACATGTGCTGTGGAATTTGCCGAAAAACGACCTATAATAATATCGTGATGATTGTCGTTGCCTTCAACACAGCCGGCCATGGGGTCGGTAGGTGCATCATCTGGCCCTAAATCGGTTTTAATATCGGCCCAATCACCTACCAGCAGCACATAAAGAATCTGCTTATTGGCATTGTAGGCATTCAGAATTGTGCTTACCACATTGGTTCCGGTAGCTACCTGCAGTTGATGTACAGTATAACCTTTCTGCTGTTTCCAATCTACCCAGGGTTGTATCGCGGTAGCATCACGCGAAGTATAAATGACCAGAATTTCGCCGTATTCGGCAATTTCGTAAGTCCACTTGGCAGGGTTTTGGTTGAAGTTCACAAACATCGATTCATACACAGAAACCATTTCACGATTCACCAAAGCAATGTCGGTAATCAGCGGATTTACGGGTTCGTTTAAATTCTCGGTTACCTGCAAACGGAAATGAGTATAAATACGCAGCTTCTGTTGCACGGCATTGTATCGGAAAGGATATACAAAAATATCCTGGCCCCTCACATTTCTGATAATATACGGGTCTGACGATTCGGTAAAATCGACCGGATACCATTCGTCGACCAGCGATTGCGGATCGATTTCGTAAGGGATATCGGCAGGATTCTCGTTACGGTAAATCACGCCCCGCGAAGGCAACAAAGCATGCTCCAGATCGAGTTCGTAAAACGATTCATCGACAAGAGCCACGTCAACATTTCTGTCGTTTGCAATTTGAACCGGAATACCTATGTAAGGCAATTCGGCCCAACCTTTTTTTCGTGTATTTACATTGCCCTTAAAAACAATCTTCGAATATTGAACCCCATCGATAGCAACAACAGCTATGCTGGCAGGGTCAACATTCACATCAATTTGAAAACTCTCGGCATTCAGATAATTCGACGAAACTTCGTATCCTTTTCGTTGCGCCGAAATCGATGTAGCAATGCATAATATCACTGCAACAATAAGTGAACTTTTTATTCTCATAAAACATGTATTAGGTTATTCTTTGTTAAATCGTTTCAATATAATTTCATCACCCGTTTGAATTTCGAGCAAATAGCTTCCGGTGGCCAGATTACCTGTTACCACTTCATTCACACCTTGCATCAACTCTTTCTGCATCAGACAACGCCCCGAGATATCGAAGATACGCACAAATTTTACATGTACTTCAGAGTCGATATACAACATTTCACCGGCAGGGTTTGGATAAACCAATATGTGAGCTGCTTTTTCGCCGGCAATAATTGTTGCAACATGCACTGTTACACTCGAGGTTGCCATACATCCGTTGTCATCAATCACACCCACCGAATAGAGACCTGCCTCGAGGTTGCTGATAATTGTGGTATGTGCACCGTTTGACCAATTCACTATATATGGTGCAGTTCCTCCTGTAATCGTTAGGCTTACTTCTCCATCGGCAGCTCCTTCCTGGCTAACAGGTGTTACCTCGAAACCAAGCTGTGGTATTTCGAAAACGGTAACAGTTTGTTGGAAACTATCTTCAGTGCTTCCGTCGCCTACGTTTAATACCACAGTATATATGCCGGCCCCTGAGTAATAATGCATAGGATTTTGCTCATTCGATTGAGTTCCGTCGCCAAAGTCCCATAACCATGACGTGATTTCGCCGGTGCTTTCGTCGTAGAAGCTAACTGTTGACGTGCCACATACCCCGCTTTGGTCGAACGAGAACATGGCGTTTAACGGGTTTGTTGTCTGAAGATACACTTCAACACACTGGTTGGCCATACATCCTACAGAATCGGTAACGGTAACACAATATATTCCTGCTGTCAAACCCTCGATAGATGCCGTTTCTCCACCGTTATCCCACAAAAAGGTGAATGGAGGAATACCCTGCAGTACCGATACACCGGCAGTGCCATCGGCGTTGCCTTCAGCACTTTCCTCGGTAGATATAAGTTCGATTTCTACTATTGGCCACACGTGAATAAACTGGTTTTTCACAAGATCGTCATCACCATCATCATTAGAAACTACCAGACTTACGGTGTAATGTCCCGGCTCAGAATAGGTATGCACCGGGTGTTGTTCGTCCGATTGACTGCCATCACCAAAACTCCAGAGCCACTCATTGGGATTGTTTGTGCTGAGGTCGGTAAACTGAACGGTAAGGTTCCCACATCCATTATGAATATCGGCAGCAAATTGAGCAACCGGCGGATTGGGCTGATCGCCCTGTGTAACCGTAATACAGTTAACGGCACTGCAGCCATTGCTATCGAGAACCGTAACACAATAATATCCGGCTTCAAGATCGACTATGGGGTTTGTTTCGTTAGAGTTTGACCATGAATAAGTATAAGGCGCTAAACCACCGCTTACCGCAGCAGTTGCCGAACCATCGAGGGCACCGGCATACGACTCGGGAGTCATACTCATGCTCACATTTAGTGCAGGAAATAATGTTACCGTAGCACTGCCTTCGGGTCCCCAGCATCCTTCGTTTGAATAGGCTCTAAAATAGTATGTTCCCGAAACTGTAGCGGTGTATGTATTTGTTGGGTTGATCGTACTTGTACCACCGCTGGTAGTTCCCTGGAAGTAAATCGTTCCTCCGGTTCCTCCCGATGCCAACAATGTTTCACTTCCGTTGCATGTGCTGCCACCACCCGACACCGTTACCGGCTCTGGGATATCGTTAATTACCACGGTAGCACTGCCTTCGGGCCCCCAGCATCCTGCCGATGAGCGCGATCTGAAATAGTATGTTCCCGAAGCTGATACACTTTGAGTTATCGAAGGTGTCGATATGCTTGTGCCACCACTTTGGGTGCCCTGCCAATAAATTGTTCCACCATTTCCCCCGCTTGCGGTGAGCGTTCTTGTACCGCCGCACTGTGTGCCTCCACCGCTAACTGTTACAAGAGCCGGAACGGCATTTATGGTAAGCGTGGCGCTGCCTTCGGGTCCCCAACATCCTTCGGCCGAACGCGACCTGAAGTAATAAGTTCCTGAAGCCGATACCGTCTGCGAAGTTGATGCTGTGCTTGTGCTTGTACCACCACTTGTGGTTCCTTGCCAGTAAATGGTTCCACCGGCGCCGCCGCCAGCAGTTAGAGTAACACTGCCGCCGCATTGTGTTCCGCCACCGCTAACCGTTACAGCCTCAGGGGCCGGCACCAGTGTTACTGTGGCACTTCCTTCGGGCCCCCAGCAGCCTTCGGCCGAGCGCGCTCTGAAGTAGTAAGTTCCGTTGGCAGTTACAGTTTGTGAAGCCGAGGGTGTTGACGTGCTGGTTCCACCTGTAGTGGTTCCCTGCCAGTAGATGGTTCCTCCGGTTCCTCCGGTAGCGTTTAACACTGCCGCACCTTCGCACTGTGTTCCACCGCCCGTTACCACAACTGCTTCGGGTAGGGGATTAATTGTAACACTAACCCCTGTCGATGGCCCCCAACAGCCTGATCCGGTAAGAGCTCTAAAATAATAAGTACCGCTGGTGCTCACTTCCACTTCATCGGCTTCGTTGGTAACATCGGTGCCATCGGGGTTGGTTCCCTGCCAAAATATATTGTGGTCTCCGGCTCCACTTGCCGTTAATGTGGCTGAACCGCCACAGAAAGAACCACCGCCCTCAACGCTTAAGGCGGCAGGAATTTCGTTGATAACTGCCGACACAGGAGTGCGGGCGCTGATGCAATAATCGCCAACCACAACCTCCCAATCGTAAAAGAAATAATAATAGCGATTGTTATTGGCTGTATTACCTGTTATGCTGAAAACATCGCTTAACACATAGGGATAAGGCAGCACAGGGGCGGTGTTTCCTCCATTACGATAAAGATCTATATCCCCGTCTCCTTCGATGAGATATCCGGTGCCTGCCACAATATCAAAGTCAAGTGTAATACGACTTTCTCCGTTGGGAATATTCAGAGTGCGGGTAGCAATAATATCGTTGTCGGAATTTTTCAGGTTGATTACTCTGTCTTTGGTACCGGTAGCATACACTTTTACCGACTGCAGGTTAAAATCGGTATATGCATCAAAATAGAGCCCGTGAATGGCGTCCGGATTACCAAAATAGCCTCCGGTTCCGCTGTTGTCGGGTTTACCGCCATACTGAGCGTTTGGTTCTAAAACCGATTGCACGAAGAATACGGCTGTTTCGGAAAAGTTTTGTGTATAGTTTTCGCCGGTAAATACCATATTACCGTCGACAGCGGCATCGTACCATTCGATGACACCTACACCCGATGCACTCAGTGTGAGTTCACCGGGTCCACAATTATTGTCGCCGGTTGTTTCCGGTGCAAGCGGCATATCAACCGTAATGTAATCGTTCAGCGTCATAATGTTTGTTCCGTAGGCATTGGTAGCCGACAACGAAACGGTATAAACACCGTTAGCGGTATAAACATGAGTCGGGTTCTCTTCGGCAGAAGTGCTTCCGTCGCCAAAATCCCACAGATACGAAGTAGCATCAACCGAGGCATTGGTAAACTGCACTATTCCGGTGCATGTAGCGGTAACATCGGCCGAGAAATCGGGGGTAGGTGCTCCGGGAACATATACATTTATGTAGTTTTCTTTTACCTCGCTAAGGGTGCAACCGGCGCTGGTAATTTGCAGTGTAACATCGAATATACCGGCAGTATTGTAAACCACGGCCGGATTTTGAGCGGTAGATGTAGGCGGATTGCCTTGTTCAAATGTCCAGTTGCGCGAAGTTACCGAGCCCGATGTTTGGTCGGTAAAGTTTACGGTAGAACCCACCGGAACCGAAGTAAGCGAAGCCGTAAAAGCCGGCGAAGCCACCGAAGTAGGAACCAGTTGCACATCGAGGCGGGTAGAGTTGTTGTTGGTAACTGTTACCGGAAGGGTCTTACTTACATATCCTGTTTTCGAAAAAGTAACATTATAGGTGCCGGCATAAATGGGGCGGTGATAGTTGCCAACGGGGGCAGAACTATATACCCACGAATTATCTTCATCGTGGCCAATGATCTCCACTTTCACATCGGTGAGTGCAGTGCCGGTGCAAGCATCGGTAACAATGCCACGGAATCCGTATAAACATTGCTCGGTATAGTCGAGCATGGCCTGGCGGTTGTAGTTCCAAAATGCATTCAAATATTCGGTACCCAGCCTTTTTGTTGTAGAAAGCTCAAGAGTTGTTTCACGACAATTGTGATACCAATTCATATAGTCTTGTCTGCTCCCCTTTATCACATACCAATCGCCTCCTTCGGTAACACCGCTTTCGTCGTCGAAATAGCCTGATGGACTATTGCTTTGGGCAAGACCGGCATATATCCAGCTCACATAATACCACCAGTTGTCGTCGGGATGTGGGTTATAGTCGGGATATCCTTTTGTCCATGCATCCCAGGGATAATTGGCAAGCTCAGCCCCTCCATGTGTGTTGGCCGACATCACAAAATCGTTATTGGTGGCATAGTCAATCATGATGTTTATTTCGGGCTGCAGTGTGTATGGAGAACCATCGACAGTTGGGAAGTTCCTGTTTAAATCAATACCATTGGCATTTGCACGCCTCGATGTAGCAACATTTGTATAGGTTGAAGACCCGTAGTAGGTACCGTCGGGGTTCGATAATGGGTTAATATATATTTCCATTTCGTTTACAAGAGTGGTAGCCTGCGCATCGGTACCATAGTTTTGTAACAAATAGTCGGCAAAACGCATAATCATAATCCATCCGGTGAGTTCATCGCCGTGCATGGTGCCTGTCCAAAAAAACTCGGGTTCATCTTCGTCCTGATTCACATTATCAGATATTACAAGGCACACAATTTCTTTACCATTCACCGAATATCCAATGGTTTCGAGGCGGCACAGGTCGGGATAATTGGTGACAAAATTTTGCATCATTTGCAAATACACTGCGTGAGTAGGATACCTGTCCCAATTGGCCATTTGTGCAACCGTAGTAGCCATGGTAAGGGCCTTGGGAGCAAAATAATAGTCGTTCACGGGTTCAAAATCGAAACCATAATTGAGGAATTGCTCAAATTCATAGGCATTGGCATAAGCAAATACAGTAGTGCCCTGCACTTTATCGATTGATAGTTTTGTACTAAGCTCTCTTACTATCTGTGGTTCATCGCACGAAAAGCTAAAATAGAACTCACCTCTTTGGCTGAGTGTTTCGTAGGCAAAATCGAGGTTTGAGTTTAACTGGGCCTGCACACCCGTAAGGCTTAGATTAAGCAATACCAGCAGAACGAGAATAGTTTTTTTCATGTGTATATAATTTTGTAAACGTTTAAAATTCAGTTAATTAAAAATC
>CAZEHA010000039.1:0-36528 GCA_964511665.1 uncultured Bacteroidales bacterium | reverse complement strand
ATTTCGGAAAGAGAGAAAAATCAATCTCTGTCGCATTTACTAATTGAATTTAAAAGATTCTTTGCATCGGTGCTAAAGCATTTTTTGATGGCCTAAACAGCAAGTTATCAGACTATTCTATCTTAGTTAGCTTGCGATAAACAATATCGTTTTCGGTTTGCATTTTTATGAGATACATTCCGGGGCGAAGATTCAGCCCGGCTGCATCAATCACTATGCGGTTGCCCGAGTCGTGCTCTGCACTCCAGTTCCACAACTCGCGACCCTGCACATCGCATAATGCCAGCGACTTAACCGGGCTATTATCGAGGTCGACATGAAGAATATCGTAGAACGGATTCGGGTAAACATGCAAGCCCGATGCCGGCGATGCATTATCGATACCGACATTAATAATTTGCAGGCTAACCGGCACAATGCTTACTCCAGCCGAATGTGTAATGCGAATGTTGGCATAATAATAGCCATTATCGAGACCTTCGGTATTAAAATGCATGTATAAATCGGCTGAAGTATTGAATGGTATTGACCCGACAACAGGATTTAAAACCAGCCAGAAATCACCAAGATTCACCCAGGTAATTTGGCCTTCGAGAGTGTGTGGTTCCGACCCGTAAATATCGCCATACAAAGTATAGAAAATATCGGCTGCCGAGCTACCGAACGATTCATTAATCGTAATATTTACTGTGCAAGTTGCCGTTTCGTTTCCATAAATGGTTCCCCACTGATTATCAGTCGTCCATGTAAGCTCAACACCCTCCCCGGTACTGCTGCTACAGCTTAAAGGGCCTCCGGAACCACCGTTAAAAGAGGTATATGAATTTACAACAAAGCCTTCGGGAAAATCGATGACAATGGTTTTTAGCCACTCCTGATCGGGAGATGCATTGTGAACGGTAAAAAGCACATCGTAAGTTTCGCCCGGCATAAACGATTCAATGCTACTGGTAAGCGTTGAACCCGTAATATTTTTCAGCGCTTTCGACTGAGGAAACTCGAGAGAAACCGAATAATCGAGAATTCCCCCTCCTATGTTGGTCATTATCAAAGTGTCGGTATCGGTTTCGTCGGTATACATTACCTTAAATACTTCGCTATTGCTGAGCTGTAGCATGGGTGGATTTCCGTTGATGGCCGGAAAAACGATATTGTCGATCCAGGCACAGTCCTGATTTGAACTTACCGTATAATCTTTTCGGTACCGCCATGCATAGGTATGGTCTCCTGCCGTAGCCTGATGGTTGTAAACCGTCCACGGAACCACTCCCGACCATGAAGCAACAACCTGCCCATCTTCCATAAACTCAAGAAAATCGTAATAGTTTTCGCTCGACACCTTGTAGGCAAACGACAATAATCCATCGGCAACCACTGTTACCGTGATGCTTAATACCGACGACTCATCATGGGTAATCGATCCCGAACGAAGGCTGTAATTGCCTTCGTAAACCACATCGGTAACCGGATACCAGGGCGCTGTACCGCTGCTCACCCATTCAAAGGCACTTAAATCGCCCGATTCAAAGGTTTCAATCAGCAAACCTATTACCGTTGATGCATGCAATGTGATATCGAGTCCGTTATCGCCTGTAATATGCAAGTCGAAAGGCACATAATGTGCAAAAGGTGCTGTTGGACTTATGCTGAGATTAAATGTGCAAAATTCCGAGTTAGCAGCACTAATCAGCGAAGTTGAGTATGTGTTGTTGTTTATGGTAACGTACTCATCTGCGGTAGTCAGTACAATTGTTAAATTGGTAGCATCGATAAGGCCTTGGTTGAAAACCGGAATTACTACATCTGAAGTTTCTCCCGCGCTTAATATGCCATCGTAGCCATCAAGCACCGATAAACCTCCGGCTGTAAGCACCGGAGTGTGAATAATGAGTGTGAAAGTTTCGGTTGTTGTATATCCGTTATCGGCAGCGATGGCCATTTGAATAACAGCCTGCTGCAGTTGCGGAACATTGGGCGAAACAGTCACCTGAAAGCTTACGGGAACCAAAGAACCTTGGTTAAGTGCCGAAATAACAGCCGGTTGCGAAACAATGCTTACATACTCGTTTAAACTGCTTAGGCTTATTTGAATGTTTCCGGCAGGCGAATGCCCGTTGTTGTGAACATTCAGCGAAACAGCAGCTGTTTCACCGGCGGCCAGCAGGTTGTCGCCACCATCGTTAACGCTATGGGTGCCGGGTTGTATTTTCGGGGCACTAATGGTAAATGTTTTTTGATAATTCCATGTGTTTTGCGCCGACGATACTGTAAACATAAACTGCGCAACATGCTGATCGGGAACATTTGGCGCAATTTGAAACTGCATGGCATTCAGCAGACTTGTTTGCTGCCCGGGGTTTAAGTTGGGGAGGCTTGCAGCAGCATCGGTAATGGTAATGTAAGTATCGGAACTTTGCATGCTTACATTGATATTAGTTACCGGCGACGACATGGGGTTTTGTGCAATAATTTCGAGATCTACGGTTTCGCTGTATTCGGGTATGTCGTTGTTGGCCGTGTGCGGAATAAATAGCATGGTTAGTCCGTCGGTAATGAAAGGTATTGTTTTTTTACTGATGAGATTGTTGTTGTCGACAAGCTTAAAATGAAAATCGACCGAAACATAATCAACCGTAGGTAAGCCGGTTAGCAAACCACTTTCGCTGATACTAAATTCGGCAGGCGCAAGCCTTGCCTGCAGGTAGTAGCCAAAACCGTTAGCTATCGATGTCTGGTTGGGAAACAACAAACGCTGAACATTTACTCCGGTGCCATTCGAAATGCCTGCAACATATTGCTGCTGAGCCGTCATGGTATTGTCTTTATAAATAATTTGTATGTCGCCCGAGGCATATAGTTTTACAGCATAGTCGAGTACGCTATTTTCGAACATCAAAACAATATAATCGGCTGCAACTAACTTTTTGAATGTTGATGTAACAGTGGTATTAAAAAACGGGGCGATGCAGCGTGCATGCAGAAATATAATTTCGTCGTCGCTGTTGTAGGGTAAGGTGTTACTGAAGCCCGACTGAAAAACAATCAACCCATTTGCCGATACCCAAATCGATGAATACTGATTTCCGGCAAACGGAAAATCAAAACCAAGGTTTATTTGCGTATATCCACTGAGCGATTGGCTGGTTCCTCCTGTTGGAAATTCTGTTACCGACTGACTAACCTGATAATCGGTATCGAAACTCCAGGTGTAGGGTTCTGTTCCCCCCGAGGCTGTCATCTGATGCGAGTAATTGGCCAGAATAGCGCCTGTGGGCAGGGCATTGTCGGTAATCTGCGGCGGAGCATGGTTTATAGTCTTTACCAAACTGAGCATGGTGGTGGTGTTGTGATTGATAAAAACATCGGTCTGGCTGCATGCAGTTTCGTTGGCACTACCCGTTGAATAGTCAATTACCGAGAAATAGTTAATGTGGCCAACACCCCAGGCATCGGCATCATTTTCGGTTACTTTTAAGAAGAACTTTGCTTCTTGTCCCGGAGCCAGTAAATGCGTAAATGGCGTGATGTCGAGGCCAAACTCAATGGTTTTATCAATTTCGGCGGTGCCTCCGGTCATAAACCTGTCGCCACCCTGATAGTCGAAAATCGGAAAATCGAGATAATACTCGGGAACTGTTGCCGACAGGTTGGTAGCCATGCCTACCACAACTTTCAGCCGCTTGCGGTTTGTGTAGGTAATGCGCGATTTTACGGTCAGCATGGGTTCATAGTCGGGGTTTACCTTCATTACATGTACAGTATGCGACCAAAAAGCTCCATCGGCAATGGCCTTGTAGGTAATATAGCTGAATCCTCCATTTGCCCAGTTGGGTCCGCCCGAATAGGTGTTGCACATTTTAAAACCACCAATTTCCCAGTCGCGGGCATCAATTATACCATCGCTGTTCAGGTCGATGTGGTTTGTGTATTGTCCGTCGCCATTGTAGTCGTAGCGAATGCTGTCGTTGTACCCCAGCACGGCCATCGAGTGGGCCGTACCTCCCGAAAGGGTAGTAATTACATACTTTCCGGCTTCTTCGGTTCCGGCAGGCAGACTGGCATCGGGATAGGGCACCGACGAATAAAAAATGGCACAACCGCCATGCTCCGAGCCATCGAGATGATCGTTAATCCAATTTTTCAATGTTTGTATTCCGGTAGGTGTATTCATGTTTCTGATGGCATAATAGCTTTTCACCCTGTTGTGCATGGCGCTGTAATACAGGTTATATCCGGTCATCCATCGTAAATTGCCGCCGGCATCAATAGTTCCACCGTATTCTTCCTGATTGGGAGTGCCTACCTTGTTCAACAAATCGAGAGTGTGGTAATAACTGGCACCGTTAGACCCCCAGTCGCCCGAAACCCAATTGTAAACAAAGTGTGTAGGGTAGAGATTGGCATTGGTGTTTGCCGGAAGATTACGTGCCCTGTTCATTTCATAGGTAAAACAAATGCCGGTTGACGAAGCCTGACCGCAACTCATACCCGCCTGGGTAAACATCGGCCTGAAAAACATCAGCTGCGAATTGTCGACAGCATAGGGTATCGACTTGGTTTGATACAGCTCGGGTACCGGAAGGTCGGGAATACTGAGCAATAGTTGCTTTTCGGCTTCGGTAATTTCGGTAATATCTTTCTGTAGTGCTGGCTGCTGACCATAAGCAGCGATGCATAAAACAGTAAACAGCGCAAGTGAAATTAGTTTCATGATGTTTGAAATTTTGAACTGTTAAATTTCGGCATTTTTTATTTACAAACGTAATTTATTTTTTTAGCATCGCCGGATAGTAATAATGCCGTAAGCGGCCACAACCCTGCGATATCTCTTTCCACGTGTCAATATACAATTCAATGTGGGCGGTTCCACTGGTAGCCATGTTCGAAATCAGAGATCCGCTTAGGTAATACTGAAATTCGGTGATGCCCGGATTGTGCGCGAACAGCATGACGTGCTGCCGTTTTGGCGAAACCGACGACAGTACATTAACAAAATCGCGGGTGCCGCAATGGTACAATTCTTTTTCGAACACAATTTCGCCAATTTCGTAACCAAACGCCGGAGCAAAATACAGTGTCGTTTGTTTTGCCCGCTCGGCAGCACTCGAAATCATTAGGTCGGGCACAGGCAGTTTTTGCGACAGAAATTTAGCAAGCATGGGAGCATCGCTGTTGCCACGCTTGTTGAGCGGACGAAAAAAATCGGACAAGTTGTTGTCCCAATCACTTTTGGCATGACGGGTTAGGGTAAGTAGTTTCATGAATGCAAATTTTTGCTAAAAATACAAAACTTTGAATTCGTTTGATGACTTTCGGTGCACTATGGAAAACAACAGATGTTTACATTTTCAAAACCTTTCTTTGCGATGGGTTGCATCTGAAGCTAAATACAAATTTGTGTTTTGACTGAAAAAAAGGTCAGATTATTTTCGGTGTGATTTGTTTTATCGTTACATTTGCTCAACATATACCTTGTGTGATGAAAAGATTCCTGATAATTGCCACAATTTTGACTTTGGCTTTTTGGGGTAATGCTCAAAACTATCAATGTGTGAAAACCGATGCAGTTTCGCATTTTGAATGCACCAACGGATTGATATATTCAATTCGGATTGATTCTGTGGCGCAACGAAACGATACCACCGATTACTACAGTTACAAATTGGTAAGAAAACTTGAAAATGCTCCAATGCTTTTTATTATAGGTGATCCTTGGATTGGCGAAAAATTCAGCGTTATACCGGGCAATATCAATTCATTTTACAACAAAGCCAAACAGGAGATTATTATCAATACAGCAGCCGGTTTGCACGAAACATGGCAAATGTATTATTCCACTAGTGACAATATTCGCATAATAGCCGAAATAGTTGTGGTTGATACGATGTGGTTTGCAGGAATTTGCGACTCGGTGAAAACCATAAAGATTCACGTTTACAACAACGAGGGCAATCTTATCGAAAACCCGTTTCAAAATTCACTACTGCGTATCAGTAAAAACTACGGCATGCTAAGTACCTTTAATTTTTATGAATTTCCGTGGGGTTGGAATGTCGGAGGCAACTCCGATTATATGTATAGTATTACCGACTCGTTGCAGTTTATTGGTATGAACAATCCGGAACTGGGCTGGCAAAATCTTACAGCTGGGGATATTTTCGACTGGCAACCGGGTTGGGAGTTTCACACTTCTGAAGGCACCACTACAACTCATGGAGAATATCCCTGGTACGACTATACCGAAAACATTATAAGGACAGTATTAAGCCGAAATTTGGAAAACGACACACTGGTCTATTCTATCGACCGATGCTACTACCGATATACCGATGTTTACGGAACAATCACCGAAGACAGGTTTCGCGATACCATCACCGAAAAATACAGTTTACATCACTCAATGAACCTATTACCCGGCGAAACTTTTGGTTTTGATGGTATGGTGCAATATTATCGAAAAACACGGTTCACCATAAGGGAGTCGGGGAATATGTTCTATTGTTACGACAATTGCGACACATTAATTCCGGTATTTTACGACGGAGCATGCTTCAATACGTATCACGAAAGATTGGGTGTTACATTCAAATGTGAGGGGGGATATGCTCAACCCGACAGTATTGGATTTTGCTATTATAAACGTGGTGATGATGTATGGGGCGTTCCTTTTGTTTGCAGCACATTGCTTTCGGTTCCCGGTAATTCTGTTTTGTCCGAAAAAATACAGTTATTTCCGAATCCGGCAGAAGAGCTAACAAACATCATTGTTCAAACCAACGATGTGCTCGAAATATTCGATATTTCGGGCCAGCTACTCATGGTTGTTACTTTGGTAAGCGGCGAGAATTTGGTTGATGTCGCACATTTGCGCCCGGGTCTATATCTGTTCCGTTTGAAAAATTCGGGTTTTTGCACCAAAGTAATCGTAAAATAAAACAATCGCGGCCGGTTATGCCATTGCATGAAGCCGTATTCAGATGTTAACTTACCGTAGAGCCATTTATTGTTACACTTTCGGGGCTCACAAACTTCAGTGTCCCATCGGGTTCCGAAGCCATGAGTATCATGCCCTGCGACTCGATACCGCGGAGTTTGCGAGGTGCCAGATTGGCCAGCAGGCACACCTGTTTGCCTATGATGTCTTCGGGTTTGTAGTACTGGGCTATTCCACTTACCACAACCCGGGTATCGAGGCCGGTTTCGAGTACCAGTTTCAACAATTTATCGGCTTTGGGCACTTTTTCGGCTTCCTTAATGGTGGCAATACGAATATCGAGTTTGGTGAAATCGTCGTACTCGATGCTTTCTTTGGCCGGTGTCGGTTTCAGTGCCGCGGCTTCGTTGGCTGCCTTGGTCTGCATCAGCTTGTTTATCTGGGCTTCGATGGCAGCATCTTCGATTTTAGCGAAAAGCAAACCGGGTTCACCCAGAACATGTCCGGCAGGCAGCAGGTCGAAATTGTTGCAATCGTCCCAGCTACGTTGCGGCAAGCACAGCATATCTTTTAGCTTCCGAGCACTGAATGGCAGGAAGGGCTCCATCAGTACCGCCAGGCGGGCACACAATTGCAGCGAGTTATACAAAATGGTTTTCACCGCATCTTCATCAGTTTTTATCAGCTTCCAGGGCTCGGTGTCGGCCAGGTATTTATTACCCAGGCGGGCAATATTCATCAGTTCTTTCAGGGCTTCGCGGAACTTAAACTGCCCGATATTTTCCTCGATGTTCGTCTTATAATCGCTGCAAAGCAGACGTATTTGCTCATCATACTCGTTATGCTTGCCGGCTTCGGGCACTTTGCCATCAAAATATTTCTGCGTAAGCACCAGGGCACGGTTCACGAAGTTGCCTAAAATGGCTACCAGTTCGTTGTTGTTGCGTGCCTGAAAATCTTTCCACGTAAAGTCGTTGTCCTTGGTTTCGGGAGCATTGGCGGTGAGCACGTAGCGCAACACATCCTGTTGCCCCTGAAAATCGTTGAGATACTCGTGCAACCATACGGCCCAGTTGCGCGAGGTGCTGATTTTATCGCCTTCGAGATTCAGAAATTCGTTGGCAGGCACATTGTCGGGCAGAATGTAGCTGCCTTCGTGCTTCAGCATGGCCGGGAAAATAATGCAGTGGAACACGATATTGTCTTTCCCAATGAAATGAATCATACGTGTATCTTCGTCTTTCCAGTATTTTTCCCAGTCGGGGGTAAGTTCACGGGTTGCCGAAATGTAACCTATGGGTGCATCGAACCACACATACAGCACCTTGCCTTTGGCTTCGTCGAGGGGGACGGGCACGCCCCAGTCGAGGTCGCGGGTAACGGCGCGGGGTTTCAGCCCGGCATCGATCCACGACTTGCACTGACCATACACATTGGGTTTCCACTCTTTGTGTTCTTCGAGTATCCATTGGCGCAACCAGCCTTCGTATTTGTCGAGCGGCAGGTACCAGTGTTTGGTTTCTTTCAGTACAGGAGCCTGACCGCTGATGGTGGAACGCGGGTTGATGAGTTCGTCGGGACTGAGGGATGACCCGCATTTTTCGCACTGGTCTCCATAGGCATTTTCGGCACCGCATTTTGGGCAGGTACCCATAATATAGCGGTCGGCTAGAAACTGTTGCTCCTGCTCGTCGAAATATTGGCGGCTGACCTGCTCCACAAATTCGCCTTTTTCGTAGAGGGTGGTGAAAAATTCTGCCGCAGTTTCGTGGTGCACGGCATTGCTGGTGCGGCTGTATATGTCGAACGAAATGCCAAAATCGGCAAAAGATTTTTTAATGATTTCGTGATAGCGGTCAACTATCTGTTGGGGTGTAAGCCCTTCGTTACGGGCACGCAGGGTAATGGGAACCCCGTGTTCGTCGCTTCCGCCGATGAAAACCACATCGTGGTTGCGGGCACGCAGATAGCGCACATAAATGTCGGCAGGTACATAAACACCGGCCAGGTGGCCAATATGAACCGGTCCGTTGGCATAAGGCAAGGCCGAAGTTATCAGGTGTCGTTTGAATTCTTTCATGATGTGTTCAGTAAAATTGCAGCAAATATAAGCATTCGTTGCAGTTTTGGTAAAACCAATTTGTATCTTACTGATTTTTCAAGCATCTTACGCTAAGCCCCGTACGTAAAGGTGCTTTTCCCCGCCATACTTTTGGTGAACTATACACGAGTATACGGTACCAAAACATGCCCTGGTCGGGAGTGGACGACCAAATCTGCAGCGCTGTCCCCAGCGAACTAAACTGCCCGTTGGTGATACGGGTACCCGAAGGTAATCCATCGAATAAATATTCGTTGGTGGCAATATTGGGCGATTCGAAACGGGGATGTGCATCGGGAACCGTACGCGTGCTTTTTAGTTTGGTCGCTTCGTTGGTGCCGCAGTACGATGTTGTGGTGGTGTTGTACGGAAATTCTTCTTCGCAATTGCCAGAATTGCAAATAAAGCGTTCGAGCATGGTAAATTCATCGTGGGTGGGAACATGCCAGCCGTCGGGACACAGTTTTCCGGTGGCAATGGTGCGCCCGTTGTAGAGAACTCCGTATATGTCTCTCCATCCAACATCATTACCATGATAACAGTATGCCGGATCGGTAGTGTTGAACCAATCCATGTTGTCGTTTACCATTTCGATTTCGGAGCCATCGCTGAAACGGGTAGTTTTCAGGTTTTCGCGCATCCAGCACTGGCAGCCGATTTGTATTACCTGATATATATTCCCTTCGACATCGGTAACTGTAGCCGGGCAAAAAACATCGGCTGTAGAAACCGAAATGCTGTTGGAATAGGGTCCTGAACAATTTCCGTTGTAGGCCTTTACACGATAAAAGAAATCTTCGGAGCAATCGATCAAGGGAACAGTATATGATGTGTTGTTTCCGACATCCAAATGGTGGTATTCAGGAACAATATCAGTAAATGAAGCATTACGCGAAACATCAAGGTAATATCCTTCTGCGTCGCTGGCTTCGCTCCAGTTTGTAGTAAAACCGGTTGAGGTAATTGCAGTTGCTTGTGCTGCAATGGCTTGCCCTGGTATGGTGCTTGGGTTGAGGAACATGCTATGGATGGCCTCTATGCCGCAATCCGACGATATCATAACACTGATGTTCCCCGGTTCTGTTTCGCTGCCCATGCTTAAGGTAATTTCGGCGGCTGTTTCACCGGCTATGTAATTTACATTATTACCGGAATATTCCCATTCATATTGTAGGTGCTCCTGAAAATCGACCTCATAGTTTTGTTGCGATGGAACGCAGGGAGAAATGTTCCCCGTAATGGTGTTTTCAATAAAGCAGAAATCGATAATGTTTTCTGAGTCAAAATCGCTTTTAGTTTTTATAACAGAAGGGTAATCTCCCGAAAAAGCTTCAAACAACATCACATCGCCTTCTTGGTAAACGAATTGAACAATTGATTTTTGTTTCGTTAAAACCTGTTGCCGGTTTGAGCATTTTCGTGTTTCGTATGTGCTATTGCTGCCGAATTTTGTGTTATCGTACGCTGCCGAAATTAGCTTTCCCATGTAGCAGTTTTCGGATGTTCTAATAGAAACAATATATAGGCCTGTCGGCAAACCCGAAAGTGAATACGACTGCAATCCTGCATCGGCAAGGTAGGTGTCGCGAAACACAGTTCTTCCACTCATCAATGTTACGGTAATATCTACCTGGCCATTTTGTTCTGCCCAAAATTCAAGGGTGCATGCTTCATACGCAGGATTTGGGTATATCGAAAGACTATGGGACGTATTTGAAACCGTATTTGGTATATTGGTTACAACAAGCCACAATGTGTCGGTTCCGTACACCACTAAATCGTCGGAGCACTGAGAGATGTTTTTTACCCTCACCGAATCGAGGCTTTCGGTAAGGCAGGTGCCTTGAAAGGAAACTTGCATGATTTGCGATAATACTACAACTGATGGAATCATCAGAAAAAGGAAACAGATAGTTTTTTTCATCACGTAATAATTAATTATTCAATACTAAACCGAACACAATATTGCTTATAAGTTGAGTCGTACAAACACAACACATACATTCCCTGTGCCAAATGCGAAACATCGAGACTATTGCTGAAGTTGCATTGCATTACACATTGCCCCTGCAGGTTAACAATTCGAATACTGTTACAGTTAAAACCGGCAGAAGTTTCTATCGAAATTTGTGCAGCTCCCGGATTGGGGAACACATTAATTTTTGATTGAGTATGTTGTGGTGCATCGCTAAAACCACTGCTTCCCACATCAATGCCCGAAATCTGACTACCCGGCCAGTAGATTAGCTCCTCACGGTTGGTTCCGGTTGTTGTGCCGGTAACTATAAACCCATTTTCGCGCTCAACCCAGTACAATTGGTTGCAATCGTCGTTAATGCTGAGAGCACCCACCACATTGCTCCCCTGATGAACTTCGGTGAGGTTGGTCCCGTAGTAACTTACGCGCCATACTTTTTCGCCGGTGCGTTCGGTGAAGTACACATACAAATATTTGATGTCGAGGCATATATCAAAAACATTCAGGTTGGTTTCGAGAATAACTGTATTCTCGCTACCGTCGAGATTGGCTTTATGCAGTTTGTGCCCGGACATATCGGCCCAGAAAATCAGATTCTGAATTGTATCGATACCTATCCCCATAACCAACCCGGCGTTGCTGATAACCGTTTGCAAATCGCTTCCGTCGAATTTACACGATTTTATACTGTTCTGATAGTTTTCGGAGAAATAGATGCGACTGTTTTTGGGGTTTACTTCAACCACGTTAATGTTGTTGGCTGTTGATATTACATCTTCGAGTCCTGTGCCATCGTAGTTAATTCTACGTATCTTATTATGCGACCCCGCAGCCCAGTACACCTGCTTGTGAGTGTCGTCGGTGCGAACACGACAAACACCATATTGGCCGGTTGCCAGTGTGTCGATGTTTGTGCCATCGATATCGCTTCTAACAATAAGTCCATTAACGTATTCGCCCCAGAATAACAGGTTTTGCGATTGCAATGCGCCGCCAATCAAGGCGATTAGCGCGAGGATGAGAAGTGTTTTTTTCATTGTCTTTTACTTTTTGGAATACAGAATTCAGGAGACAGAATAATTGGAGATGGAATACAGAATTCAGGAGACAGAATACAGAAGGGGGTGGTTGTCAATTCGAGGGCAAGTGCCTCCGGCTTGGTATTGCCATAATCTCTCGGAGCAGCAGGCTTTTCTCGCCCAACGAAACACAACTTCTGTATTCTGAATTCTGTCTTCTGCATTCTATTGTTTAATAAATTTCAAGGTTGTTATGTTCTGACTGTCATTGTAAACTTTCAGCAAATACAATCCAGACTTTAGGTTTCCTGTAAAAATCTGAGTTTGTTCAGAACTTAGATTGTCGGTTGAGAGCAGTTTCCCTGTGATATCATAAACGTCAACCCTTTCAGCATTAATTCCATTCAAATTTAAACTTATGAATTCACCTGCCGGATTTGGGTAAAGCGTTATTCCATTTTCGATAGTTTGAGTTGGAACAGAAGTTTCAATATCTACAATATTGATTCTGACATTTTTACTGTAATCGCCTAAACTGACAGTCAAGTTTTCCATTCCCAAACTTAAAAGCGTTACATTTTCGTCGCTAAAACTAACTCGCCCGTTTGTTGCCTCCCAATCGAACGCCACGGTCGTTGAGCCTGTCGAAACGCCCGTGGTTACAGTAAAGTTCTTTGTAACGCTATCAACATGGTTATAATCTTCTTCGTTTTCAAAATGCAAATAAACAGGAGTTGCAGCAACCAACGCGAGGCTGTCGTTTTCCAAACCCAGCGGAATAGGATAACGGCCTTCGGCATACGACCAGCCGTCGCCAAGCATTGCCTGAAGTTCGGGACTTGTTCCGGTGAGCTGGGTTGTGAGTTTGCCTTCGGCTGAACCGGGGATATCTTCACCGGCAATGCCTTTGCTGAGGCACATTTGTTTGTCGTAGTAGTTGTTGGTGATTGTTAGAGAATTGATTTCTAACTCTGCATCATTGGCAATAATGGCTGAACTGTTTGTGCGACCAATATTTAAGCAATTGTATATTGTATCGGTAGTTGGTTCTTCTATCCCAAATCCTATACCACCGGTATATGAAGAGCCACTGACATTTCCACTGTTAAAACAGTTACTGATACGAAAACCAGCTCCGAGTCCAAAAATACCTCCAATATTATTTTCCCCTGAGATTTTCCCGTAATTGCTGCATTTGTCAATTAAAGTATATTGATTTATGTACCCTGCTATGCCACCTCCATACATAATTTTACCTTCTATATTTCCGTAATTTATGCAGTTACTTATTAAGGTGTTACCTATAATATATCCTGCAATACCGCCAACCCCGTGAACCCAATAATTACCTGTAAACAAGATGTTACCATAATTTTTGCAATTTTCAATTATTACTGGTCGATTTTCATCATACCCAAGTATATTTAATCCAGCTATACCGCCGCCAGAAGGGCTATCAAAATTATTTAACATTGTAATATCACCATAATTTATGCAATTTTTTAATTTTGCAAAATTTTGATAATCAGACACATTTATTTCTATAACAATGCCGCCAACAAAAAATCCATATAATTCCGAAAAATTCATACAGTTTTGTATTATTCCTCCAAAATTACCTTTGCAAATACCAGCACTATAGATTTCGTAACCAATTGCATTATGAATCTCATCGTGTGTAAAAGGGGATGAAAGATTATTTATGCAGTAATTAATCTCCCCATAATTATTTCCGACAAGGCCTAAACTTGCAAAAATATAGCCTGAAATACTTAACGAATCTAAATAAGCGGATTCACCAAGTACAGGAAATAGGCAATAATCTGCTTGTGAGTATGAATACTGAGTACTGTCACGCAAATCCATACCCAAAATAATGTTATGCCCTTTGCCATGAAAACTTCCATTAAAAGGAAAATTATTCTTGCCAACCGGGGTTCTTAACGAATCAGAAATATCATTCATCAAATCGAAATGAACACCAGTAAAGGAGTTGCCCAACAACAGGCTGTCGCTTAATTCTTCCATATGGGATTTTGTGTAAATACGGTACGGGTCAATATTTGTACCTGAGCCTCCTCCGAACTGAGCAAACACAACCTGAATGAGGTAAATTGACAGTGTAAATAATAATAATTTTTTCATTTTAATTTTTCATAAATCGCAGCGTCGCAACTTCCTTAATGTCTATGCAAACCTTTATCAAATAAATCCCGGGATGCAGGCTGCCGGTAAAAATACGGGCTTGATCCAAGCTTATACTGTTTGACGATAACAATTTGCCTGTAATATCATACAATTTAAGCTTATCAGCCTTTATACCGTTCAAATTCAGGTTTAGGTAATCATCAACAGGGTTTGGATAAAGTATAATCCCACCGATTATAGTTTGCGGTGAGAATGACACTTCGGTATCAACAATATAAATGCGGATTTCTTTGCTGTAATCGCCTAAACTGACAGTCAAGTTTTCCATTCCCAAACTTAAAAGCGTTACATTTTCGTCGCTAAAACTAACTCGCCCGTTTGTTGCCTCCCAATCGAACGCCACGGTCGTTGAGCCTGTCGAAACGCCCGTGGTTACAGTAAAGTTCTTTGTAACGCTATCAACATGGTTATAATCTTCTTCGTTTTCAAAATGCAAATAAACAGGAGTTGCAGCAACCAACGCGAGGCTGTCGTTTTCCAAACCTAATGGAATTGGGTAACGGCCTTCGGCATACGACCAGCCATCGCCAAGCATTGCCTGTAATTCGGGACTGGTACCTGTAAGTTGTGTGGTAAGTTTGCCTTCGGCTGAACCGGAGATGTCTTCACCGTTTATTCCTTTAGAAAGGCACATTTGTTTGTCGTAGTAGTTGTTGGTTAATAGCCCTGTTGTATCAAGACATGTTATTGCCGAACCATAACAGAGACCTACATTTAAACAATTTGTAATTGTATCGTCATTTCGATGTCCAAAAATGCCGGCAACATTTTGAATCCCATAAATATTTCCGCTATTAAAACAATTGTTTACTGATGAACTCCAGCTATAATTGTCTCCAACTATTCCTCCAATATTGTTACGACCATCAATAATTCCATAATTTGAACAATTGTTGATTGCTGATTCGATAACCGATCCTGCTATACCTCCAAGATTATCTATTTTGCCCGATAGATTTGCATAATTCTGACAATTAGTAATAGGCCCGTTTGCGTGCCCGCAAATGCCACCGCCGCCCACGATTAAATCCTGACCGGTAAAATCAAAGGAACCGAAATTCTTGCATCCTGAAATACTTCCAGAATTATTATAGCAGATTCCACCTGCATTTAAATTGTTCAATCCCTGTGAGTTATAGATTTTTATATTCCCGTAATTCCGGCAATTGATAATACTCCCTGCTGATGCACAGCAAATCCCCCCTAAATAGTACCCGTGTATTGTGGCATAATTTGTACAATTTTCAACAATAGCACCGGTAACATTCGATCTGCAAATCCCACTTGCATTAGGGGTTGTTCCAAGAAAATTAAGATTTTGATAATTATTTTCGGTTTTATTTATAAGTGCGTTAACCCTTCCTTTGTTAAGGTTAACTATGCCGCACATGGCATAAATGGTACCTTCAACTGTAATTGAATCAACGTATGCTGCAGGACTTAGAATCATAAACAAGGCGGTATAATAATAGCTATCGTTTCTGGAGTCAAGAGCTACCCTGATGGTATGACCATGTCCATGAAAATAACCGTTAAAGTCCAGATTTAACCTTCCAATTGGCGTTCTCAGCGAATCGGTAATATCGTTCATCAACGAAAAGTGTGTGCCTGTGTAATCAACCGTTATCGAAAGACTGTTTTGTAACTCTTCAAGGTGTTCTTTACTGTAAATGCGGTAGGGGTCTTCCTCTGTGCCGGAGCCACCACCAAACTGGGAAAACGCCGATGTTGTTGAAAGGAGAATGCTGAGAATTAGAATTTGTTTTTTCATTATAGTTTGTTTTTTAGAATACAGAATTCAGGAGACAGAATACAGAAGGGGGCGGTTGTCAATTCGAACACATTTGCCTCCGGCTTGATATTGCCAGATTCTCTCGGAGCAGCAGGCTTTTCTCGCCCAACGAAATGCCCCTTCTGTCTTCTGCATTCTGTCTTCTGTATTCTTGTTTCTGTCTTTTGCATTCTTAATTTGCAATTTTGATTTAGGAACACGAACTTTTTATTGAACTATTGTAGCTTTCCATCAGTTTGCTCACTTCTTCTGCCATTGTTTCGAGGTGTCTGCTGTTACCGTATTTTAAATTCTGAGCAAGAATAAAATAATAGCGACACTCTTCAAGCGAACCCTGGGCGATATTTATAAATCGCATTTTGTCGGGTTTTCCACGTTTTTTAAAACCTTCGGCAATGTTAGCTGCAACCGAAGTAATTGCCCTGCGCAGTTGCGATGTTAATCCAAACATTTCTTCTTTTGGAAATGATTCGCTATAACGGTAAACCTCCAGAACCAATTGATGCGCTTTTTGCCAGACTATTAAGTCCTGAAAGTTTTGTGAGGGTTTTCGTTCCATGGTATCGTTTTTATTGTGTTCTTTTTTGAAGAGGAATACAGAATTCAGGAGACAGAATACAGAAGGGGGTGGTTGTCAATTCAAAGGCAAGTGCCTCCGGCTTGGTATTGCCATAATCTCTCGGAGCAGCAGGCTTTTCTCGGCCAACGAAACGCCTCTTCTGTATTCTGAATTCTGTCTTCTGCATATTGTTTTTATATTCGACAATAATCACTGAGTTTTTTGAAGAGGAATACAGAATTCAGGAGACAGAATACAGAAGGGGGTGGTTGTCAATTCAAAGGCAAGTGCCTCCGGCTTAGTATTGCCATAATCTCTCGGAGCAGCAGGCTTTTCTCGCCCAACGAAACGCCTCTTCTGTATTCTGTATTCTTGTATTTAAATTATTCAACATCAAACACTTCAATTACAAATAATTCGTTTACCGTTTTTTCAAAATATTGCGATAGTTTAAGTGCTAAGGGTAACGATGGCAAATACCTGCCGGCTTCAATGGCATTAATGGTTTGCCGCGACACTTTCATGGCTTTTGCAAGCTCTTCCTGACTAAGCTGATGCTTTTTACGTTCTTCGCGTATGTAGTTAATCATATTAGTCGGATTTGTAGATTGATTTACACAATTGGTCGCGGATTTTTAAAATGTAAAATGCTAAAATGTACACTAAGAATATCGAATTCATTAGGATAATAGCCGGAAAGTTAATCCATTTCAGTGTAAGGCTGGTAAAGGTTAATACAAAGAAAAATACCGCATGCACCATCAAACTGATAAACACTGCGTGTGTTCTGAAATACTGTATTCGCTCATCTTCGATGCGTTCTTTCGAAAATGCTATCAAAAAAAATCCAAGTATAAGAATGGCGTGTATGGCATAAACGCGAATGTCGGCGTCAAATCGAAAAAATGTACAAAATGGTGTTCCGGCGGCAAGTTTCATAATGGCCATCACAAGTGCAATCAGCACAATAGCTAGCCCGATAAATCGAAAAACGAATGGAAGAAAAACGATACGGGATTTGAACATATTGAATGAATATAAACTTTCTGCAAATGTAAAGCTAACTTTACAAACAAACAAGTTTATTTTGGCCTGAATTCGAAATTCTACTCAACAATCAATTTTCGTATCGCAATGCCGGTGGTTGTTTGCAGCTTTATCAGGTAAATTCCATTATCGAAATGCGAAATATCGATTTCACCTCCGGTATAATTGTAGAGCTGCATCATTTTTTTTCCGCTCAGATCAAGTATTTCAACAGTAGCGGTTATTCCCTTCAAATAAATCGAAATCGAATTTTTTGCAGGGTTGGGGTAAATTTTAACGTCCTCAATGGTGGAACCGGCCACATACGAGGTAAAATAATACGGGTCGTTGGTTGCTAAATTCGAGTTTAAGTTCAGGTTGCTTTTGTCTTCGCTGCAATAATTGGTTTCGCAACTTATTTTGTAATACACATATTCACCCTGAGAGTCGAAAATATCGGTATAGCTCAAATCGGAATACGAAACACTGGCTATTTGTTGCAGGTTAGTTGCTGAAGTGCCGCGATATATAAGCACCATTTGGCTTGTCAGACTTTCGTTGGCATTCCATTGCAGTTGGTAATTGGTATTTTCGGATAACAGGCTCAGATAAGTGCTGTGTTGATGTGTGCTTATCAGATTGATATATCCGCAAATGTTTTTAAACCCTATGCAATATTCTGCTTCGGCCAGATGGGGCAATGCCGATAAGTCGGTAAAGCTGGCATCGCCGGTAAATTTTTCGGCACCAATCCTATACATATCGCTGCTTTGGTTGTTGATGGCAAAAACAATTACCGAATCAACAATTTGCGAGGCGAAGCTATTCCAATAAATTACAGGATTGTTGTTTTCGTTTACACTAATACCACAAATGTTTGGATATTCTTCTTCGAAATTAACAACAGAACTACCCTGATAGGGCAGCGATTGCAGACTGGCCGAACTTGCACTGCACGACCCGTCGTTTATGGGAATTGAAACATCGGCGAGTTCGTGCAGAACCTCGGTCGAGTCGCACAGACTGTAGTTTACAAAGTGGATACTTGCCTGAAGAAATGTGCCATTATCTATATTTTCGCAGTCGTAGATTTGCACACTCCATCCTTCGTCGTTTATATCGAAACCGTAAATGTTTTCCCACGATTCCACCGATGCAAATGTTCCGGTAAGAGGGGTTGGCATATCGCATACGCAGGGGGTTTGCTCCGGATTTCCGGCAATTAACTGAGGCCCGCCACGATAGGCATGGGTCGAAAAGCAAAACTGACTTAGGTTGTTTCCGCTGTTACACACCGTGTTTTCGTCGGTTGGGTCGTTGCATCCCAATGTTGACCAAGGGATTCCCGTCCAGCTGCCGAATTGTGCTCCTGCACCCCAGTCGGAAGCAGCCGGACACAATTGTACCACCCCCGCTTCGCCCGGTTCCGATTGCTGATGTCCCGGAGCTTTCAGGTAAAAGCCGAGGTCGGACACATAGCTGTGGTCTGCCCAGAAACACACTTTGATATATGTGTTTTCGCCTACCGGAGCAGGATTTTGAGCGTGCAGCGACAAGGTCACCGCAAATGTTGCCAGTAATAGCAATGAATGTGAAAGTAGTTTTTTCATTATGTTTTGTTTTTGGGAATACAGAATTCAGGAGACAGAATACAGAAGTGGGCGGCTGGCAATTCGAATTCGATTGACTCCGGCTTGAGCTTGCCAAACCTTCTCGGAACAGCGGGATTTTCTTGCATTGTAACTCGCCCCTTCTGTATTCTGAATTCTGTCTTCTGCATTCTTGTATTCATTTATTCCACCACCAATTTCCTCACACCAACACCCTCATCCGTCTCCAGCTTCACCACATACACGCCCGCTTTCAGGTGTTCGATATTGATTTCGCCGCCGGTAAAGGCATTTTTCACTATTAAACTTTTCCCGTTCAGGTCGCAAATGCTCAACTTGGCGTTGGGGGCCTCGAACGAAACATTTACGGTATTGCGGGCGGGGTTGGGCGATATTTTGAAAGGGATTGCCATTTGCGTAGAGATAGAAAAATAATAATCGGCATTGTTGGTGGCAATATTCGAACGAATTAGCCGGTCGTTGCTTTGGGCACTGCAGTCGTGATAATTGATATCAACTATGTAATACAAGTGGGTGTAGCCGTTGGGTAAATTGTCATCAATAAATTCTGTGGCATCTCCCTCAATGGTGGCCAACCATAATATACTTTCGGGAGTGCTTCCACGGCATATTTTTATATTATCAATATCGATACCTTCGTATGCCGACCAATTCAACCGAAATGAATTGTTGTCGATATAGCTGAGGTTTAACAACATATTTTTGTGATAGCTGCTTAAAAAGCTTTCCTCGTTACATGAGTTCCAAAACGATATTCGGTATTTTTCCGATACAAGATGAGGTTTCGACTGCCCATCGATATATGCACTGGCTGTTCCGGCAATTACCGCAATTTTCTGATATTCTCCATCAATTTCTTTGTAAATATAAATTGAGTCGATTTGCCAGTCGGGGTTCGTCCAATACAGCACTGCTTTGTTATTGGAGTTGGTAGTAACATAGCATATTTCAGGCGTAGAAATGGGGCAACATAAATTGTCGCGCACATCTCTGATGTTCAAGATTAAAGTTGTATCGTAGGTGCACCCAAAATTATCGGAAACGGTAAATACGTAAGGAACACTTATGTTTTCGCCCTGTGGAAATACTACTTGGTCGGCACCAAAATTCCCGTTTGTTCCGGTCCCCGACCAATAGGCACTTGTGGTGGTTTCCGACAAATCGTAGCTTATGGTATAAACCCAGGGCTCTGTTTCGGGAAAAAGTTCCGGATTAAATGCCAGTTCAACCGAAAAAACATACCCATCGTCGCTACCCCAATTGTCGTATATTTGAATTTTCCATTCACCATTTACCGGGCATCCGATTAAGGCTTCGAACGATTGTGGCGGAAGATAGTTCCCGGGTAGTATGGTATTATACGACTGACAATTGCTTTGTATGGGATTTTCTGCGCTTGAGCTCCAGCAATACTGTAATCCGGTTCCCGGTTCGCAATTGTCAAGCTGATTCGGATAACCAAAATAGGAGTTATTACAGGTGTAATAATTATGAAGTCGTACCGATTGATTTGTCGGACAAAAGAGGTCGATATACAAATCGCCGGCATATGAATGCTCGAAATTCATGCATATCGAGGCTATATCGTCAACATTGCCAATACTTACATTTCCATTGTCGAAAAAGTTAACCGAAATAGGTATTTCAATAATCTCCTGATCGGTAATACATTGATTTACATGAGTAATTGCCGAATGCATATTGAAGGTTTGCGACGAAACCTCGCCATGTAGCAACACTTCGTGCCCGGGGCAAATTTCATCCGGAGTAATGTGGCTGCCAAAAAAGTCAGGAGGCCGCGATACTCTTAGCCTGATACTAACTTCTGCATCGGCCTCACATTGCATAATATCTTCTGAACGCAGCCTTACAATATAGCCACCGGCTTCGTCGAAGCTGTAGTTGAACGTATTTAATCCTTCGCCCGATACTTCGGTAATTATGTCGAAATAGCCCCTTGTAAGCGTCCAGATATATCGGGTATTTTCGGTAGTCTGTTGATAGCCCTGTGTTTGGTTACTGTAGAAATCGCTGATTGCCGTGAAATTGATTTCAGTTCCTTTGCAGATATCAAGAAAAATTGAATCGGGATGTGCATAACTGATATTTGCAGCTATTGAGTTTTGATACGCCTGACATTCCGTTAATTTATTTTGAACTGCGACATCGCTATTCTGAACATTGTTGTTTGATGAAACCTTAGAGGCCAAACAATTGTTGCCGGAACCTCCCGAATCGTATAGGGCTACTGTGCCAGTGCTGATGATATACTCCTGAGAAAACAAGCTAGGCAACAACAGAAGCACCATGCCTGACGTAAATAAAATGCGAGTTAGTAATGCCATAATTCTATTGTGTTATTTATTGAACAATCAGTTTTTTTACAGCAATACCCTCATCCGTCTCCATCTTCACCACATACACACCCGCTTTCAGATGTCCGATATTGATTTCTCCACCGGTGAAGTCATTTTTCACAATTAAGCTTTTACCGTTCAGGTCGCAAATGCTAAGTTTGGCCTTGGGGGCATCGAACGAAACGAAAACGGTGTTGCTGGTGGGGTTGGGCGAGAGGGTGAACTGAGTTTGAATTAGCGGGGTGATCTGGTGTAAATAATATCCTTCGTCGTTGGTAGCAATATTCGACACAATTTCTCCTTCACTTTTCTGTGCATTGCAATTATTGGGATTCACAATTTTCAATTGATAATATACGTAGCTCCCCATCGGGGCTTCATTGTCGGTGTATGCTGTCGCAGAAGCAGGAACCGTAGTAAGCAATTCCATCTCATCGGGGTTTGTTCCTCGATAAATTTCAATGTCGGAGTAATTAACACCTTCGTAGTTTTGCCACAATAAGTTCCAAACACCTTCGGTTTCAATAGTATAACTCAGCAAAAAGGTTTTGTGACTTAGGCTTTGTATTTCATTTCCACAAGTATCAATCACCGAAATTCTATAACGGTAAGAATATAAATGTGGCTGCGCTGTTCCATCCAAAAACGTAGGTTCCTGGTCATAATCAGACTGGCTCAGTTGGAAATAGCTGCCATTCGGTTCTTGTTTACGATAAATTAAATAATGATCAATAAACTGATTGTTATAATCTTTAACCCAACTAAGTACATTGTAATTGGCAGCACTGGTTTCAACTTGGCAAATTTTGGGTGTGCCACTGGAGTAATGAATATAATCCAAATCAACTACTAATGGAACCAATGGAGCATCTTCGAATAAACAGGTATTTTCATTTATAATATACCCTGCTTGAAAAAAATGTCGATAATGACAACCGCAATCTATGTTAAACCCTATATATAGCGAAACCCAATCTAATGTTCCAACATCTAACCCGTAGCAATCACGAATTTGAACAAACCAGTTTGTATTTGCAGGGTTTATTCCATAGAGAGGATTCCATGGTCCGGCTGATGCTACTAACCCTTCTAACGGCGTTTCAAGCTCGCAAACACAAGGAGCGTATTGTGGGTCTATTGAACTTATTGGAGCCCCCCCTATATTGGAATGTGTTGAAAAACAAAAGTTGTTGAAATCGTTTCCACTATTGCATGTATAAAATTGCCATGGAGGTGGGTCGATGCAACCAAAATTTTCAACCGGAATACCATCAATACTTGCTGTTGCATCTGAGTACAGTCCAATAGCAGGCATGAGCTTTACTTCAATATATTCGCTTGTTTTCGAAGAATTTTGGGGGCTGGCGACTAAATAAAACCCCAAATCGCTTACAAAAGTGTGGGTTCCTGTGAAACAAACCTTAATGTAAGTGTTTTCGTCAATTACATAGTTGCTGTAATCGGGGTTTTGAGAACAGACTTGCTGACAGCCAAACAGGGATGCAATCAGAACAATCGGGAATAATGCCATTTTTCTCATACCGTGGTTTGTATTAGAATCCTACAAATTTACTAATATTTGGTTCTATTATAACAAATACATAGACAAAATATTGTAAAAAAAAGTTGTCCGGCTACATACTTTTTTTTGAAATTATGCAATTTCTTCTTTTATCCTTTGCAAATAGCATGCTTCATCATGGTGTGATTTCAATTACACAAAAGATTTAACCATGAGTTACCAAACTTTTTGTAAGTTTGTTGCATGAACATAAGTTTTATGATACGTATATTACAGCTTGCTTTTTTTCTGATGATGCCGTTTGTTCTTACGGCCCAATTTACCGACAACTTCGGCGATGGCGATTTCACCTACAACCCCACATGGTCAGGCCATGATGCCAAGTTTCAGGTAAGCCCCGACAATCGTTTATGGCTGAACGAAGCTGAGTTTACCGGCGACGCTTATCTTTCTACCCCCTCTCAGGCAGTGCTCGATGCTTCATGGGAATTTGTGGTTCAATACGATTTTAACCCGTCGTCGTCGAACTATACCGAAGTGTATCTCATGAGCAGTCAGGCCGACCTGAGCGCATCGCTCAACGGCTACTATGTACGAGTGGGCTACACCGACGACGATATTTGTTTGTTTCGCAAAACAGGTACTGCCGCAACGCGCATCATCGATGGCACAAACGGCAGGCTGAATACGGCAACAGTGAATGTGCGCATAAAAGTTACCCGCAATGAAACCGGAAACTGGAGTTTGTATAGCGACACCTTAGGTGGTTTCGATTATCAAACCGAGGGCAGTGCTTTCGATAATTCACATGAAACATCATCGTTTTTTGGTGTTCGCTGCATTTATTCTACCACTCGCAAAGACAAAATCTACTTCGACGATTTTGTTGTAAGCGGCAATTTTGTTACCGACACCGAGGCTCCTGTATTGCTTTCGGCTGTGGTAGTGCCACCCAATAAACTCAAGCTGATTTTCGATGAAGCATTGCTCGAAACGGCTGTGCTCAATACCGAAAATTATGATGCCAGCCAGGGGCTGGGGCAACCAGAAACTGTCGGTTTTTTCGAGGCCAACCCCTCTCAGTTGTTGCTTAGTTTTACCTCCGAAATAGTGTCGGGTGAAAACTACCTGCTACAGTATCAGAACATCGAAGACTTGGCAGGAAACATATTGCCTGCCGCATCGGTTTTGTTCTCGTGGGTGGCAACAGCTCCCAACCTGATAGTAATCAACGAAATTATGGCCGATCCAACTCCTGTGGTGGGTTTGCCCGAAGCAGAATATATCGAGATTTTTAACACATCACAGGCTACGGTCGATTTGAGTGGATGGAGGCTTATTGTGGGTAATTATGTAAGAAGCTTTCCGCCGGTGCAAATAGCCGGAGAATCGTATCTGCTGTTGTGCCATCCCGACAAGGCTGCACTGTTTGCCACCGATATAAATATAGCTGCCATATCGTCGTTCCCGGCCATTTCGAACAGTGGCACTACACTAAAACTTCTTGATGCCGATAGCGTAGAAGTGAATGCAGTAACTTATAGCATTTCGTGGTATGGCGACGGAAATAAGGACGACGGAGGATGGTCGCTCGAACAAATCGACCCATACAACTACTGCGAAGCCTCGATGAACTGGACTGCTTCGAACGACGAAAGCGGTGGAACACCCGGCTATATAAACTCGGTATTTGCCAGCAACCCCGACCTTACACCCCCTTCGGTAGTGTCGGTGAGTACTTTTGCGGGCAATGGCATTCAGGTAGTTTTTTCGGAAGCGGTAGATACAGTATCGGCACTCAACACCGAAAACTATGAAATTAGCCCCGATTTTGGGCATCCTGAATTGGCCGAAACCGACAGCGACCGAAAAACCATTCGATTGTATGTAGGCTCGTCATTTACCGAAAACACGATATACACCCTAAGCATTGGTGCTATTGCCGATGTTTGTGGCAATGTTTCAACTCCCTCCCAATTTAGTTTTTCGGTGTATACTGCAAGCATTCACAACATTCTCATCACCGAAATCATGGCCGACCCCGATCCGGTGGTGGGGCTTCCCAATGCAGAATATATCGAGTTGTATAATGCAAGCAATTTTCCGCTAGACCTCGATGGCTGGCAAATTCGTGTGAACAGCAGCTATTGTAATCTGCCTGCCTATACGCTTGACCCCGGTGCCTATGTGGCGCTATGTAATGTTAACAATCTGAATCTTTTTTCGGGAATGCAGGGCATAGTTGGAGTTACCGGACTTCCTGCACTTACCAATGCAGGGGCTACAGTATCGCTATTGTCGCGCGAAGGCAACTATATTCACGCCGTGAGCTATTCCGACGCATGGTATCGCAACAATTTTAAGAAAGAAGGCGGATGGTCGCTCGAAATGATTGACCTGACCAACCCGTGCGAAGGCAGCAACAATTGGTCTGCCAGTGTTCATGTTTCGGGGGGTACGCCGGCGGCAGAAAATTCAGTAACTGCTTCCAACAACGATATACAATCACCCTTGGTGCAATATGCCGAAATTACCCTTGCCGACACAGTGCGGGTGTATTTTAGCGAAGCTATGAGCATAGACGCTTTGTTGCAATCCGATAATTATTGGGTCGACCGCAGTATTGGACATCCGGTTTGGGTATATGCCGAGCCTCCACTCTACGAGTCGGTATTACTCAAATTCGATACAGTATTTGAACAGGGGCTAATATACACCCTTGAATTTTCCGACAGCATTGTCGATTGCGCAGGCAACAATCTGGTAAATTATCATGAGGTAATTTTCGGTATAGCCGATTCGGTAGCTCCGGGCGATTTGGTGATAAACGAAGTTTTGTTTAATCCCTATCCGGGAGGATACGATTTTGTAGAGTTCTATAACCGTTCCGAAAAACTACTCGACCTGAAGCAGCTATGGCTTTCGAAGCGCAATGCCGAAGGAAGTCCCGATGCTGCCAAGCAAGCTTCGGCCTACAGTGTGCTTATTCCTCCGCAACACTACATGGTGGTAACCGAAAATGCTTCTGATATTGGCAGCCGGTATTATGTGCCATATCCCGATAAAATTATTCAGTCAGCAGCCTTGCCCAGTCTTCCCGATAAAGAAGGCAATTTGGTGGTATTCGACCGGTCGATGACGGTAATCGATGAATTTGCCTATTCCGAAAACATGCACTTTGCGCTGTTATCGTCGAAAGATGGAGTGTCGCTCGAAAGAATCGATTTCGACTCACCCACACAAGATAACAATAACTGGTATTCGGCGGCAGGCAGCGAGGGCTATGCTACTCCGGGGTATCAAAACTCACAGTTCAGGCCTTCCGACACAGAAATAATAGGAAGTATTACCGTTGATCCAAAGGTGTTTTCGCCCGACAACGACGGCTTCGACGACAGGTTGAATATTATGTTTAGTTTCGAAACCCCGGGCACTGTTGCCAATATCGCCGTTTACGATGCCAAAGGCCGATTTATTGTTTGGCTTGCTCAAAACACCAGCTTGCCCTTAATGGGAACTCTCACCTGGGATGGGCTCGACAGCCGAAACCAACTATGCCCTATCGGTATTTATATTATCTATGCCGAACTATACGATGTAAGCGGAAAAACCTGGCACGAAAAAATTGCCTGTGTACTCAGCCTCATGAAATAATTCGATTTTTGTGTTGTGAGGTGTAAATAGAACGGTTTTTTTTACTTTTGCCCTATGAATATAAATATACTGCGAAGCATCACGCCCCGCTGGGTAATCTTTCTAATCGACATTACCATATGTCTGTTCTCAATTGTGTTTGCCTATTATTTGCGTTTCAACTTTAAGGTACCGGCTTTCGAAATACAGATGTTTGTGTATGTGGTTCCCATTGTGCTTTTTATAAGAGCATTTAGTTTTATTCTGGCGAGAACCTATGCAGGCATGGTTCGCCACACCAGCACCCGCGATGTGCAACGCCTTATTCTGGTAACAACTATTGGCAGTGCAGTACTCATCATTATCAATGTGATTAACTTCTATTTCAGGCAAAAATATCTGATTCCAATGTCGGTAATCATTATCGACTTTATTACCACAGCCTTCATTCTCAGTTTCTCGCGATTGTTGGTGAAAACCTTGTTTATGGAGTTTAACAACCCACGCAAAAAATCGACATCGGTGGCTATATTTGGGACGGAACAACTTGCTTTGATTACAAAAAAAACTCTCGATCGCGACACCGAATCGAAATACCGAATGGTGGCATTTTTCGATTGCGATTCGAAGGTGCTCGGAAACAAAATTGAGGGCATCAACGTATTTAACATTCACGAGCTGGCATCACAAATCGTAAAACTCGAAATATCAACGCTTATTATTGCGCGTAAGCAGGTTCCGGTTGAAATAAAGCAAGAAATCACCGATATTTGCCTTAGCAACGATGTGCAGGTTAAAACCATTCCCGACGTATCGAGTTGGATAAACGGGGAGCTGAGTTTAAAACAGATAAAGAATATTCGCATCGAAGATTTGCTGCAACGTCCCGAAATAAAAATGGATAAGAAGCACCTTCGTAAGCAGTTACTCGACAAAACCATTTTGATAACAGGAGCAGCGGGTTCCATAGGAAGCGAAATGGTGCGCCAGCTTACCCGCTTCAGTCCAAAGCAGCTCGTTTTGTTCGACATGGCCGAATCGCCACTATATGATTTAGAAACCGAACTCGAAGAAAAGCTTTTGTTCCGCAACTATACTATTGTTATTGGCAACATCACCGACGAAATATTGGTAAAGAAAACTTTCGAGCAGTTTCGCCCCGAGTATGTGTATCATGCAGCGGCCTACAAGCATGTGCCCATGATGGAGCGCAATCCTGCGGCAGCCATCGTTAACAACGTGGCCGGAACACGCCTGCTGGCCGACATTTCAATGAAATACGATGTGAAAAAGTTTGTGATGGTTTCTACCGACAAGGCCGTGAACCCCACCAATGTAATGGGAGCCTCGAAACGTATTGCCGAAATTTATATTCAGGCAATGAATCAGTTTAAAAAAACCATGTTTATTACCACTCGTTTTGGGAACGTATTGGGCTCAAACGGATCGGTAATACCGCGATTTAAAAAACAGATAGAAGCCGGAGGCCCTGTAACCGTAACCCATCCCGAAATTACCCGTTTCTTTATGACCATCCCCGAAGCCTGTCAGCTGGTGCTTGAAGCAGGAAGCATGGGAGAGGGGGGCGAAATATTCATCTTCGATATGGGAGAACCCATCAAAATTGTAAACCTTGCCAAACAAATGATTCAACTTTCGGGATTAAAACTCGGAGAAGATATTCAGATTCGCTTTACAGGCTTGCGTCCCGGCGAAAAACTCTACGAAGAACTGCTTGCCAATAAAGAAAATACAGTAACTACCTATCACCCCCGAATTATGATTGCAAAAGTGAGAGAATACGACTACAATCATATCAAAGAACTAACCGACAATATCATAAACCAGGTAGAAGAAAAACAAGAAGAAAGCATTGTAAAAGAAATGAAAAATATTGTACCCGAGTTTATAAGTCAGAATTCGCCTTACGAAAAACTAGATATATAAGTACTATGAACGTTCTCGATATTATCATTGCTATTCCCGTTATCTGGTTTGCCTACAAGGGTTTTAGTCACGGATTGATAAAAGAAGCCAGTAGTTTGGCCGCTTTAATACTCGGGATTTATGGAGCCATGAAACTATCGTGCTATACACAGCAATATATTGCCGGTTTCGAATCGGTGTCGGCCCAGTATATTCCGGTTATTTCTTTTGCTATTACCTTTATTGCCATCATTGTTGGTATTACCTTGCTCTCACGACTTCTCGACCGTTTTGTGAACGCAATTAAACTCGACTGGCTTAATAAGCTTGGCGGAGTGGTTTTCGGTGCCCTGAAAGCGGGTTTTATCATTAGCGGTCTTATATTCATTATCAATCAGTTTAATGCCAACGACCGCTGGTTTAATTCCGACTATGCCGGTTCGTCGTTGTTGTACCCCTATGTTGAAAAGTTGGTACCCGCTGTGTGTCCCTATATCCCCGAAACCGACCTGACGCTTGGTATTTCGGGCGATGAGGCAAATTAATTGATACAAATATTTTTTTTATTTAAAAACTATTGTAAATTTGCAGCGCGAGTATGATAGGTATGTGGTCAGGGGACATTGTCCCCTGTTTTGTTAAACAAATGATTGAAAAAGAAAAAATAAAACAACTGGTAAGCGAACTCCTCGTTGAGGGGCAATTCTTAGTTGATGTGCAGGTGTTGCAAGGAAAAGCTGTAAAAATATATATCGACAAACCCGAAGGTGTAATAGTTTCGGAATGCAGTAGACTCAGCCGAAAAATTGAGGCCATTCTCGATATCGACAATCCCGTTTACGAGCTTGAGGTTTCATCGCCGGGTATTGGCAGCGCCTTTAAGGTGAAAGAACAGTACTTGAAATGTATCGGAAAACCCGTTGAAGTAATTCTGCTTTCAGCAATAAAACATACGGGCACCTTGCTTCAGGTGAACGAAACCGATATATTGCTGTTGCCGGCAGCAAAAAAGAAAGACAAAGAACCGGTGGAGCCCATTACCATTGCATTTGACCAAATAAAAAAAACAAGCGAAAAAATAATACTTTAAACATAACAAAAACATAACATGGAACACGGTAATTTAATTGAAACCTTTTCGGAGTTCAAAGAATTGAAAAACATCGATCGCCCTACCATGATCAGTGTTCTCGAAGGAGTATTCAAGGCTACACTGGCCAAACTTTTCGAAAGCGAAGACAACTTCAACATTATTATCAATGTAGACAAAGGCGACTTTGAGATATGGAGAACGCGCACCGTGGTTGCCGACGATGAACTCGAAGACACAAACAAGCAAATCAGCCTTACGGAAGTGCGTAAAATCGACGAAGATTACGAAGAAGGAGAAGATTATATCGACGAAGTTAAACTTCAGGATTTTGGTCGCAGAGCAATACTGGCATTGCGACAAAATCTGCAGGCCAAAATTGCCGAATTAGAAAAAGACAACATCTATGCAAAATACAAAGACCGCATCGGCGAAATTGTTTCGGGAGAAGTATATCAAATTTGGAAAAAAGAAATTCTGATACTCGACGACGAAGGCAACGAACTCATATTGCCCAAAACAGAACAAATACCTACCGATTTTTTTAGAAAAGGAGATACGGTTAGGGCGGTAATTGCCGACGTTGACTTTAAAAACAATTCACCCAAAATTACCTTGTCGCGTACCTCGGAGTTGTTTCTCGAGAGACTTTTTGAGCAGGAAGTGCCCGAAATATTCGACGGATTAATTACCATTAAAAAAATTGTTCGAATTCCGGGCGAAAGGGCCAAAATTGCAGTGGAATCGTACGACGAAAGAGTCGATCCCGTAGGAGCCTGCGTGGGAATGAAAGGAAGTCGTATTCATGGTATTGTTAGGGAACTGCGCAACGAAAACATCGACGTAATCAACTTTACCAACAACACACAATTATTTATTCAGCGAGCCTTAAGCCCTGCAAAAATTACCAGCATAAAACTAAATACCGAATCGAAAAGGGCCGAAGTCTTCCTAAAACCCGATCAGGTTTCGCTGGCCATTGGTAAGGGCGGCCTCAATATTAAACTAGCCAGTCAGTTGGTTGGTTATACCATTGATGTGTATCGCGAAATGAACGACGACGAAGAAGATGTCGACCTCGACGAATTCTCAGATGAAATTGACGGTTGGATTATAGACCAGTTAAAAGCAATTGGTTGTGATACCGCAAAAAGTGTTCTTGAACTCGACATGGAATATCTCGAAAAACGTACCGACCTTGAAGTAGAAACCATTAAAGAAGTAATTGCAATTTTGAAGTCAGAATTCGAATAATTGCACCAGCATGTGGAACTTGATATATTGACTAATTATTAGATATGGATACAGATAATAAACCGCAACGATTAGCAAAAATTGCCACAGAACTGAACGTGGGCACCAGTTCTATTATTGAATTTTTGGCTAAGAAGGGGCACAAAATCGATACGAATCCCAACACAAAGATTCCGGCCGAATTGTTGCCGCTGTTGCGTAAAGAGTTTAGCGATTCGGTAAGCTTGAAAGAGCAATCTCTCGATATTTCGGCTCGCAGTAAAGAGAAGAAAGTAGCTCTCACTGAAACGGTAAGTGAAGCACCCAGATTTGAAGAAGAAAAAATCGAAGAGAAAGAATTTTTGATAAAAGATTCGTCGGGGTTTACCGGACCAAAAATTGTTGGCAAAATTGACCTTCCCGACCCGTCGAAAAAGAAGAAAACCGAAGAGGTGCAGCCCAAAGAAATGCAACCAGAGGAAGCAAAAACCACAGGGGCCCCAGTGGTGGAGCCAACACAAGAAGAACCGGTTGCTCATGCTGAAAAAAGCCTTGAAGAACCTCCGAAAGAAAAGGCTAAAAACAATGTTGTTGTTGTAGGTAAAATTGATATCGATTCAATTAATCAGAAAACCCGGCCCGCGAAAAAGAAAAAATCAGACAAACCTGATGGAAAAGCACCAGAAGCAAGCGTAGAAGAATCGGTGGCTCATGAAGTAGAACAAATCAACGAAACGGTTGTCTCCGAAACCCCTGCAACAGAGCCCGAGGCTACAGTTGAAAATAAAGCACCGGAAGAAACAGACAACTTCATAAAAACAAAATACGACAAACTCACCGGCCCCAGTGTGGTGGGTAAAATTAACATCGATGATTTTGTTAAAAAAGAAGAAGATATTCGCAAGAAACGCGAACAAGAAAAAGTAGAGCGGAAACAAGAACGCGAGAAAGAACGCGAACAAAAGAAAAAACGCAAACGTATCCGCAAAGACAACGTTAAAGTAGATGTTAGTAAAGGGAAAGAGCAATCGAAACTAAAGCTGAAAGACCCGAAGAAAAAAGGCAAAAAAGAGCTTAAACCCGAAGTTTCCGACGAACAGGTTCAAAAACAGATTAAAGAGACTCTTGCACGTCTTACTTCTACAAAGCAAAAATCGAAAACATCAAAATATCGCCGCGAAAAGCGAGATATCGTAAGCCAGCGTATGCAGGCCGAAATAGAGGAAACCGAAGCTCAAAAGAACATACTTAAGGTAACCGAATTTGTATCGGTGAGCGAATTGGCCAATATGATTCAGCTGCCTGTAAACGAAATTATTGCTACTTGTATGAATCTGGGCTTGTTTGTTTCGATAAATCAGCGACTCGATGCCGAAACTATGGCACTGGTGGCCGATGAATTCGGATATAAGGTTGAATTTGTAAGTGCCGAGGTGCTAAGCGATATTTCGGAGGAAGAAGACGACGAAGACAGCCTGTCGCACCGACCACCTATTGTTACCGTGATGGGACACGTTGACCATGGTAAAACCAAATTGCTCGATTATATCAGGCACACCAACGTGGTAGCCGGCGAAGCAGGAGGTATTACCCAGCACATCGGAGCTTATGGTGTGAATCTCGACAACGGCAAGCAAATTACCTTCCTCGACACACCAGGCCACGAAGCGTTTACTGCCATGCGTGCCCGCGGAGCACAAATCACCGACATTGCTATTATTGTGGTAGCTGCCGACGACGATGTGATGCCCCAAACCGTTGAAGCCATCAATCATGCATCGGCCGCCGGGGTACCTATTGTGTTTGCCATCAACAAAATCGATAAGCCCAATGCCAACCCCGAGAAAATAAAGGAGCAACTGGCCAATATGAATTATCTGGTTGAAGAATGGGGCGGCAAATATCAATCGCAAGACATCAGCGCTAAGCAAGGGCTGCACATTGATTTGTTGCTCGAAAAAGTGTTGCTCGAAGCAGAATTACTCGATCTAAAAGCCAATGCCAACAAGCGGGCAATAGGAACAGTGGTTGAATCGACCCTCGACAAGGGTAAGGGATATACTTCAACTATTTTGGTACAATCGGGTACACTTCGGGTTGGCGATATTTTACTTGCCGGCAGTTACACTGGAAAAGTGAAGGCAATGGTGAATGAACGCGGACAAAAAATTGTTGCGGCCGGTCCATCGCAACCGGTTGTGGTGTTGGGAATCAGCGGAGCTCCCCAGGCCGGCGATAAATTCAATGTGATGGAAACGGAACATGAGGCTAAAATTATTGCTAACAAACGATTACAGTTGCAACGCGAGCAAGGTCTCAGAACACAAAAATACATCACTCTCGACGAAATAGGCCGACGTTTGGCCTTGGGTAACTTCCACGAAATTAAGCTTATTGTGAAGGGCGACGTGGATGGGTCTATTGAAGCATTGAGCGATTCACTCATAAAGTTGTCGAACGAAGAAATACAGGTGAATGTTATTCATAAAGCCGTGGGGCAGATTTCGGAATCGGACGTTATGCTGGCCGCTGCATCCGATGCAATTATCGTCGGCTTCCAGGTGCGTCCTTCGGTGGGTGCTCGTAAATTGGCCGAAAAAGAACAAATCGATATCAGACTTTATTCCATAATTTACGATGCCATCAACGAAATAAAAGATGCCATGGAAGGTATGCTATCACCCGAAATAAAAGAAAAAGTGCTGGGATCGGCTGTTGTGAAAGATGTGTTTAAAATTACCAAAGTGGGCACCGTTGCCGGTTGTCTGGTTACCGAAGGCAAGATTATACGCACCGCCAAAGTACGCCTTATTCGCGATGGTATTGTGGTATACACCGGAGAACTCGGGTCGTTAAAACGCTTTAAAGATGATGTTAAAGATGTGGTTTCGGGGCTTGAGTGTGGTTTGAATATTGAAAAATACAACGACATTAAAGTAGACGATGTGATTGAGGCATTTGATGAGTACGAAATCAAAAAGAAACTCTAATCCGTATCTATCCAAGGCCAAGAAGTTGCATCTGTGCAAATAGGTAACATAAATCTGGGAGAGAAACCCCTCTTGCTGGCTCCTATGGAAGACGTCACCGACCCTTCGTTTCGTTTTCTGTGTAAACACTATGGCGCCGATATGATGTTTACCGAGTTTATTTCGGCCGACGGTTTGTTGCACGAAGGTAGAAAAAGCCTCGAGAAGCTGAAAATAGGCGATTACGAACGACCCATTGGAATACAAATATATGGTCATTTAAAAGAGTCGATGATTGAAGCGGCTAAAATTGCAGAAGCTGCCAATCCCGATACCATTGATATTAACTTTGGTTGTCCGGTGAAAAAAATTGCCAACCGCGGAGCCGGAAGTGGTATGATGCGCAATCCGACGCTAATGACAGAAATAACTGCCGGCATTGTTAAGGCAGTATCGAAACCTGTTACGGTAAAAACACGTCTGGGATGGGACCACGACAGCAAAAATATTGTTGATATAGCACTGATGCTTCAGGATGCAGGCATACAAGCCCTAACCATTCATGGCCGCACCCGAACCCAAATGTATAAGGGCCAGGCCGACTGGACTTTGATTGGCGAGGTAAAAAACCATCCGGCAATTCATATACCCATCATCGGGAATGGCGACATACACGATGGGCCATCGGCAAAGGCTGCATTCGACACCTACGAAGTTGATGGCATTATGATTGGTCGAGCCACAGTGGGGCGCCCGCAAATTTTTTCCGAAATAAAGCACTATTTGCAATATGGCACCGAACTGCCTCCGCTTAGTGTAGCCGAAACCGTTGATTTGGCTACATTGCATTTTGCCAAATCGCTTGAGCACAAATCGCTTCCACGAGCTATTTTCGAAATGAGAAGACATTTTTGCACCTATTTTAAAGGCATTCCCGATTTTAAAGAAACCCGTATCAAATTGGTTACCTCAACCGAACCAACCGAAATATTCGAAATTTTGCAATACATAAAAGTGCGATACGCATCTGTTGACTGATAGGCTGCTGCTTTAATCATACACGTTGTTTGGGTTTCGGTTTCAATGCCCGATATTATGTTTCAACAAAAAAACATGCGATAAACAGAACCTGTAAGTGATTTTTATCGTATAAAACAGTGCTAACAACACAAAACCCAACCGAAAAAACATGAGTACAATTCACAAAGACTTATTTGGTTGCATCACAAAAGTAGAAAACCTGTGGTGCCTCGAAGATTTGGGAATAAAAAACACCTGTATTCTCGAGTCGCTGAATGCATTTCCGGGTTACTACGGTGGTGAACCCGAATTTTCGAAACCCATGTTCATTTACATAGTTGCAGGTGAAACCTATACTATGGAAGATATCGTGAGAATTTCGAAGAAAGTAAAAATGCAGTTTCCGCTACACTTCTCTGCTGCTTATACCCGCATTTCGATGAATCATGCCAGTTGCTGCGCAGTGAGGATTTCGGGAATTAAAAGCTACGACCATATATTTGCATTGCAACAATGCTATCGCGATCAGGGTCTGGTGCTAAAAAGAAAAGTGAAAGATATCGATAATTCCGAGGCACTGATACAAATCTATCGTTTCTTTACCCTTAACGAAATCGAGCCGGGCTTATATGTGAACGCCGAAGATACTGATATCGGGTTCTTTCGCATAGAACGTGTTGTTGAGTGGACGCAGTTTGCTGCCAATATAAACCTGTTGCGGAGCAATTGCAGTGGTAAATTATTCGATGCCGCCAAGAGTTTTGTCTATCGTAATGCCGAAATTGTTGATTTAGTGCGCATTTACAGTAAAAACAACAGCCTTGATTTGCTTAAGACGCTTCAGCAAAAATACCTGAGCTTGTTCGAAAGCTGACCCTTCGCTTTCGTCGTATTCTGTTGTGAACAATTAACATTCTTTTGTTTACATTTATAATGGCAACACCAACCTAAAACCTGTTTGCTTTTTATATATTCGCCCTTGATGTTTTGATTAAAATTGCGTTATGCCTCAGTTTCGCTTGCCCGGTTCAGATCAGATAAGGCTAAATGCCCTCACAACTCTGTTGATGGCAAGTCGTAACTCGGTGAAACCCGACGATTACATTTCGCTTCAAAACCTCGAAAAAGCGGCTCAATATGCACAATGGGTCGAAAAAGTAATAGAGCATAATGCCTTGAATATGAAGCTTAGGCTTCAGTACGAAAAAGATTTTTCGCAACTGTACGAGAAATCGCGCCTGTTTGTGTTGCATTATCTGCAGGCTATGAATATGGCCATCGAACGCGAAGAAATACCGGTAAGCATACGCAAATACTATAAGTTGGACGTGGAAACCGGAAAACTCCCAAATATCAGGCACGAAGACGAATTGATTTCGGTAGCCGCAACACTGTTTGACGGCGACGCCCGGCGCATGGCCGAGGGAGGTAAGTACTTTACCAACCCGGCAATAGGTATGGTTAAGGTATGGTACGACAAGTTTTATGAAGCCTGGCTCAATCGGCGGAACATGGTGTTTGTGAAAACAG
>CAZEHA010000038.1:0-36679 GCA_964511665.1 uncultured Bacteroidales bacterium | reverse complement strand
GGGGTCAGGCTCTCTACGAAGCCAAGGGCAGCGAAGAACCATGGGATGGAACCTACAATGGCAAGCCAGTGCCTGCCGGACCCTATATTTACATTGTCAACCTTCTCAATGGTGAACCAGCCAAAACAGGAATCGTTACAGTAGTAAGATAACTTGTTTGGCAAAAACGAGATGTTGTGTTGTGATGTCAATTTTTTAACAAAAGCATTGTGAAATTGTTATACTGTGTAGTTAATACATTGCACAATGCAAACACTCATGTCATATGTTGACACGAATCTGATATTCGATAATAGCTATGCTCGCTTACCTGAGGGTTTTTATACCCGATTGCGCCCTGAACCTGTGATGCGCCCTGAATTAATCGTGTTTAATTCTTCGTTGGCCGAGCAATTGGGTTTTGGTAAAAACTTACCCGATACGCACACTTTGTCGCAAATATTTTCGGGCAACAGCTTAATGCGTGGCGCAGATTCATTAGCTGTGGTGTATGCAGGGCATCAGTTTGGCCATTTTGTTCCGCAATTGGGTGATGGCAGGGCTATTTTACTGGGCGAGGTAATCGGTTTATCGGGTAAGCGATTCGACATTCAACTGAAAGGTTCAGGAAAAACTCCCTATTCGAGGCGTAGCGACGGCCGGTCGGCATTGGGTCCTGTATTGCGTGAATATATCATCAGCGAAGCTATGCATGCATTGGGTGTGCCCACTACACGTGCATTGGCAGCTGTAAGTACAGGAGAAAGTGTATTGCGCGAAAAATGCTTACCCGGAGCCATTTTAACTCGTGTTGCCCACGGGCACATCCGTGTAGGAAATTTCGAATATTTCGCAGCCCGGCAACAATTCGATTCTTTGAGAATTCTGGCGGACTATTCTATTCATCGGTTTTTTCCGGAACTGGCAACTCGTCCCGACCGATATACCAAGTTCATTGAAAAAGTGGGCGAATTGCAGTCTTATTTAGTGTCGCGCTGGATGGGCGTGGGGTTTATACATGGAGTAATGAATACCGATAATTTCTCAGTAAGTGGCGAAACAATCGATTATGGACCATGCGCGTTTATGAATGTCTATCATCCTGATACTGTTTTTAGTTCTATCGATTATAATGGCCGATATTCGTATCGCAATCAAGCCTACATAGCTTTATGGAATATGGCTCGCTTTGCTGAGTCACTGATGCCATTGATTCATGAGAATGCCGATACAGCAAAAGCAATTGCAGGGGAAGCAATCCTATCATTTTCTGAAAAATATCAGAGTTTTTGGTTGAAAACCTTTAGAAAGAAGCTCGGTTTAGAGTTAGAAGTACCTGAAGACGATACATTGATAAAGGACTTTTTAGCCATACTCGAGCATAAACGCCTCGACTTTACCAATAGTTTCAGAAGCTTGAATGAAATAATTGAAAAAGGTATAAGCATCGCTGAATTTGGAGAATGGCAATACGTTTGGAAGCAACGTGCTGCACTTGAGAAAGCCAGCCCCATACAATTGGTGAGTCGCCTTAAGGCTTCAAATCCGGCAGTTATTCCTCGCAATCAACAGGTAGAAGCCGTAATTGAAGCAGCATATCAGGGCAAGTTTAGTTTGTTTCATGAGATGATAAAATCCATACAGAATCCCTATTGCGATATTGAAGGATTTGAATTTTATAACAATCTCGTGGCACTCGACGACAGAAATTACCGCACTTTTTGTGGAACATAAGTGGTTTGAAAAAATAAAATGAAGCTACATGTTACTTGTTTAATTTATTTGTATTTTTACATGCAATAAAACGCCACACATGAAAAAGGCACAAATTCTTTTAATGGGTAAAATGGCAGGACTGCTTTCGGCTGCCATCGTACTGATGCTCGGTGCTTCGGGGTGTAAATCGAGGCACGCTACTAAATATGGTCCCCCTCCCGCCGATTACAATAACACCATAACAAAGTATGGTGCTCCCGACGATTACGACTCCCCTGTTACCAAATACGGAGCTCCGGTTCCACTGAAAGATAGCGTGATTATGGTCGAACCCGATGAACAAAAAAGCGAAGACAAGCAAGAATAAACCGAAAGCTAAGCTTGTGTTAGGGGCTGTTTAATAAAATTTCTCAATGGGTAAGGTGTTACAGAACAAAAAGCTTTTTACATACACTGTGTCGAAAAAACTGGCTTTGCGCCTGCATCGCAATTATGTTAAAATTGAATCGAAATTACACCGTTTGAATTATTTTTTTTGGGAGTGTACATCCGCTTGTAATCTGGCATGTTTACATTGTGGTAGCGACTGCATGGCATCAACCGAAATTCCCGATATGCCAGCCGAAGATTTTTTGAAAGTAGCCGAAAAAGTCTCGAAGCAGTACAATCCTGCTGATGTAATGATTGTGATAACCGGCGGAGAGCCCCTGTTAAGAAAAGATTTGCCTCTGGTAGGTATGAAATTGAAGAATTTGGGTTTTGCCTGGGGCTTGGTCAGTAATGGATATATGCTTACCAATGAACTGTTCAGAACACTTCGGGAATCGGGTCTGCAATCAGCTACTATAAGCCTCGATGGCTTGCGCGATAACCACGATTGGTTGCGTGGACGAGCCGGTTCATTCGATAGGGCAGTAAAAGCAATTGAAATATTAGCCGCTGAACCCGGTTTTACTTACGATGTGGTTACCTGCGTGAATCAACGCAACTTCTCAGAATTGCTTCAAATAAAAGAATTGCTGATTGATTTGAATGTGTCGCGTTGGCGATTGTTTCTCATCGACCCCATTGGTCGTGCTGCCGAGAACAGAGAATTGTTCATCGACTCTGACCAAATGAATTCTTTATTGCAATTTGTAGTAAACACCCGACAGGACGGCGAAATATTAGCATCCTGGGGATGCGATGGCTTTTTGGCTGAGTACGAAACCCGCGTGCGATCGGGCTTTTTGTTTTGCCGTGCCGGTATTCACGTGGCTTCGGTGTTGTCGAATGGCGACATAAGTGCATGTCCGAACATCAATAGGGGTTTTGTGCAAGGCAACATTTATAACGATGATTTTTTGAATGTTTGGAATAACCGATTCGAAATTTTCAGAAACCGAAAACACTTTAAAACCGGGCAATGCCTAAACTGTAGCTTGTGGAAAGATTGTCTTGGAGATGGAATGCATCTTCATGAACCCGAAAATGACAATCCGGTTGTTTGCTATTACCGTAAACTTAAGGGCATCGAATAACTGATGGTTTATACCGGTATATCCCTACTCTGTTGACGAAGAAACTGATGTAAACAAATATTTTTTGTACTTTTACAGTCAATACACATTGCTATGAGCCGTGATTTGAAAAAACTATTGATTGCAGGCGTGGTATTTTTATTCTGCTTTATTGCGGCTATCATAGTCTCTACGTTTTGTAAGCATGGTGGCAATACTTCGCCTATAGATGTAAATCACATACAGGCAGTAATCGAAAACGAAATAGCCTTTGCCGATGCTCAATTCAACAAATTAAATGAGTTTAATCGCCGCGAACAAGCCGATAGCTTGGTTTTTAGTGCTTTCGCCGGCATGTATCGTGAAAAACATTCAGGTATTTTTTTATTCGACAGCACAGGTCTTACTGCCTGGTCGAACAACAGAATTCCGGTACCGTTGCAATGCTCTGCAAACCAGAAATCTGAGAAAATAATCCGACTGCCTGATGGATGGTATTTGTCGGTATATCGCAACAGCAACCGGTTCAACTATTTGTATTTGCTCCTTATAAAAAAAGAATATTCCTATAACAACGAATTTCTGGAAGAAAACTTCAATAAATTGTTTGGTATCAGCTCCAAAAACAACCTAAGCCTTCAGCCCGTTGACAATAGTTTTACGGTGAATTATGAAAAAAAGACATTGTTTTATATCACAAATAATGAAGAACCCGACAATTCTGAGTTTTCGCTGGCTGCAATCTTGTTTGTGGTTTCGTTTCTTCTTCTTGTTATTATTCTATTATTGCTTTCACACTATCTGTTAAGCGAAGGTGTGCATATATTACTGGTGCTGGTGGCTCTGGCTGCCGACATGTTGCTATTGCGATTTGTAATGTTGTATTATTCTTTCCCATCTGCTTTATATCAACTACATTGGTTTTCGCCTGCCTATTATGCCGAATCATTTTGGCTGCCTTCGTTGGGCGATTTAATACTAAACTCGGTCTTGCTCCTGGTTTGGACCGTTTTCTTTTGTCGCAGGTTTACTATCGCACGTCCCATTGTTTTTCCAAGATATGCCAGATACCTTATTACGCTTTCTATTTCCATGTGTGTGTTTGTATTGTATTTTGTGCTGTCGCAACGAATTTATAGTATTATCATTAACTCATCGGTAGAAATTAGTCCGGGAAATATTCTGAATTTTTCTGCGGCCAGTGTATTGTTACTGTTGGTGATGCTTATACTTACTTTAAGCGTTTCAGCAATAATCGATAATTTACTTAAAGAGCTTAAACGTCTGATTTTGTTCCGTTTGTTAATAATAAGTTCACTGGTTATGATGGTATTGGTATTTGTTGTAAACCATTTCGATGTGCAACAGATTCCAATGGCAGTTTCGTTTTGGTGTTTGTTTGTCATTATGGCATGGGTGCGATATTATCATGAAAAATACCGGTGGTATTCTCAAATTCTGTTACTGTTCATGCTTTCGCTGTTTCTTTCCGAGAATATAACCTGGCTGGTTCAAAACAAAGAAATGGAATCGCGTAAAGTGTTGGCCAACAATCTGGCCAACGAACGGGATGTGGGTGCTGAGTTTTTTTTGACACAAACCGACAGCAACATACAATGCGATAAGCGCATCGAGTACTTTGTGATGAATGGTAAAACCGATAGTCTATATCAATACATACACGCAAATTATATTAAAGGTTACCTGAATAAATACGATTTGCAGGTGTCGGTTTGCCGTTACACCGACAGTTTACTTATTCAGCCGGATAATACCATGGTGCACTGCTTTACTTTTTTTGGCGAAATGCTTATGAATAGTGGTATTCCATTACCCGGAACCGGTTTTTATTTTCTCGACAATCATAATGGACGTATTTCGTATGTTGGTATCTATGAGTTACCCTTCGATCACGATTCTGAGATACCTCCTGTGCAGTTGTTCATTGAATTGAACAGCAAAGTTTTTAGCGAAGGGTTGGGTTACCCCGAGTTGTTGCTCGATCGTAAATATGCGATGAAAAAAACCCTGAAAAGCTATAGCTATGCTAAATTTAATAATGGAGAGCTTGTCGTGAAAAAGGGTGATTACGAGTATCCATTGTTAATGAGCTTGCAGCCTGATTCAAGCGATTTCAGGTTCGAAACGCTCAACGGTTTTAGTCACCTGTATTATTTCGCCGATAATGAGAATGTGGTAGTTATGAGCATTGCCTACATAGGCTTTCAGCAACATCTGATTTCGTTTTCGTATTTGTTCTTTGTGCTGTTTGTTGCTTTCAGTATATTCCGTTTGGTGCAGAATCTGCGGCAGAAGAGCAATGCAGAGCAGGGCAGCCTGAAAAATAAAATTCAATTCTCGATAGTATTCGTTATTGTTATTTCAATGCTTTTTATCGGCAGTATTTCAATCTACTTTATTATTCAGGGATATGCCGAGCGTCATAATGCTATGTTGCGCGATAAATTGCAATCGGTTATGGTTGAACTGGAACACAAAATTGGTAATGAGGAAATAATAGATGTTGCCGATGCAGAATATATCACATTCTTACTGATTAAATTTAGCAATGTGTTTTACACCGATATTAATTTGTTCGATTTACAGGGGAAACTGATTGCCTCTTCTCGCGATGACTTATTCGAAAAGGGTCTGCAGGGTAGATTTATGCATCCAATGGCGTTTGGTCAGTTGCGCCGCAACCATTCGGGAACAGTGATAATTAACGAAAGAATGGGCTCGGTAAAATACTTGTCGGCATATGTGCCATTCAGAAACTTTAAAAACGAAACTATTGCATACATCAACCTACCCTATTTTTCGCGTCAGGATGAACTAAACGACGAAATTACCGGCTTTATCATGGCGTTTACCAATGTGTTTCTGATTTTAATAATTCTAAGTGTGGTTGTTGGAATTTTTATTGCCAATCAATTAACACGACCACTTGCCTTTCTTCAGGATCGCATTAGATCGATGGATTTATCAACAAAAGCCGAAAAAATTGATTACTCCCGAAAAGATGAATTGGGGAGCCTTATCCGCGAATACAACAAAAAAATTGATGAATTGGCCGAAAGCGCCGGTATGCTTGCAAAATCGGAACGCGAATCGGCATGGCGCGAAATGGCCAAACAAATTGCCCACGAAATTAAAAATCCGCTTACTCCTATGAAGCTTAGTGTGCAACACCTGAAACAGACATATAAGCTGAATGATCCGGATTGGGAACAAACTCTGAACAAAGTTACTCAAACCATTATCGAACAAATAGAAACATTATCGGCCATTGCCGGAGAATTCTCGAATTTTGCCCAAATGCCAAAAGCAAAAATGAAGCAGGTTGATTTGGTGGCAAAAATCAATTCGGCTGTTTCGCTATTCGAAAAAACTGAAAACCATGCACATATTTCGTTTGTGTATCAAACTCGCGGCAAGGCTATAATTGAAGCAGACCCCGAACAACTTACACGTGTTTTCAATAATCTGCTGAAAAATAGTATTCAGGCCATACCCGAGCAACGGGAAGGTACAATCGAAATTAAACTGATTGAAGAAATCACGAGTTATGTGTTTAGCATTTCCGACAATGGAACCGGAATAGATGTTGACATGCAGCCCAAAATATTTCAACCTAATTTTACAACCAAAACCAGTGGAATGGGTTTGGGATTAAGCATGGTTAAGAGTATTGTCGATCAGATGCAGGGTGAAATATGGTATGAAACTATTCCCGGAGAGGGTACTGTATTTTATATTAAGTTCATCAAGACGGTATTGTAGCATTAGTTTTTATTGTTGCGAATAAAACTCACCGATACAGTTGGTTGTATATTTCAGTTGTGCGGCTGTCATGCCAGGGTATATGGGCAAACTTAGTAAAAGATGCTGATATTCTGATGCTACCGGAAACTCTGCCGGACTGTGGTTTTTTTGTTGGTAGCATGGTAAAAAGGGAAGGGCCTTCTCATAATGCAAGCCACATTGCACATTGTGTTTAAAAAGCCATTGCAGCAATTCGTTTCGCTTTTGAGTCCGCACCACATACAGATGAAATATGTGTCCGGCACCGGGTCTGATTTCGGGGCAGACAATGTGTTTATTAATCTTAAGTAATTCGGTGTAGGCCTCGGCAAGTTCAAGCCGTTGACGATTCCAATTATCAATGTATTTTAATTTCACTTCAAGTATGGCTGCCTGAATACCATCGAGGCGTGAGTTGCTGCCTTCGAAAACGTGCTTTTGGTGTTGCATACTACCATGATTGCAATACATACGAATTTTTTCGGCAAGATTGTGATTGTTGGTTACAATGCATCCTCCATCGCCCAGGGCTCCTAAATTTTTCCCGGGATAGAAACTATAACAGGCTGCTTCACCAAAACAGCCTGTGTAAGAATGCTTATAGCTTGAGAAGTGCGACTGTGCACAGTCTTCAAGCATGATTAGGCCGGCATCGTTGCAAATTGCCGATATCGATTCAATATCGGCTGCCTGTCCATATAAATGTACCACTATCACGGCTTTGGTTCGGGAGGTGATTTTAGTCTTTAAAGCATTGGGGCATAGGCCGTAATAGCTGTCGCAATCGGCAAAAACCGGAGTAGCGCCTGCAATACTCACTGCTTCCGATGTGGCAATAAAACTGTTGGCAGGTACAATCACTTCATCGCCGGCACCTATTCCCAACATTTTTAGGCTGATGCTCAACGCGTCGGTGCCGTTACCTACTCCAATACAATGCCCTACTCCCAGTTTTTGTGCAAAAGCTTGTTCAAAACTACTTACTGCCTTACTGAGTACAAAACCGCTTCCGTCGATTACCGTTTTTATTGCCTCATTAATTTCTTCGCCGATGCTGTGGTGCAATAATGCTAAATCGTTGAAGGGTACTTTCATCGGGTTAAGTTTAACGGAGTATTACATTATTATACGACTTCGATACAGTGTTGATAAGACTTAGTAAACTTTGTATTTCGGTTTCAAGATTTCTTATTAGTTCCAGATTGCCGGTGTGTTGTATGGCTTTCAACTCTTCGGCTTTCTGGTCGCGCCCCATCTCCAGGATTTTTCGTTTATATGTCATCACCAGTTTGGGAATAAGGTAGTTCAGGTTTTTTTCGGGTGAATCGGGGTTTACCTGATAACGTGCCCAAATGCTGCTCAATTGATAGCCTGGTGCACAAATTTCGTAGGCATGACGACTAAGTTCGGGGTTGGAATGATTAATAAATGTTTTGTCGTTGGGAATGGTTCCCTTAAGGATGAAGGCTTCAGACTCTTCGAAAATGTTATGGTAAACCAGATTCTGAAATCGGAGTTCATCGTTTCTGATTTCTCCTATAATATATTCGGCTACTGTAGTGTTCACTTCTACCATATCGTTGTCGCGATAGGTGCTGTAGCTGAGAGGGTGTGCTCCAAACAGAAGAAGAAATCTGATGATTTCTTTTTCTTGAGGTTCGCAATATACATTATTAACAAATGCAGGCACTGGGGGCGAAACCGCCATTTGATTCCGCAACCTGTCGCGTTCATCTTTTTTATTGGCTTCGTCGCGCATGCGCTTGCGCATTTTAGCCGACTCGCTGAAAAGTACATTTTCATCGAAGCCAAGCAGTTTACTGCACTCCTGTATATATATCGTTCTTTTTATACTGTCGGAAATAACAGAAATCGACCTGACGATATCCGAAATCATTGCCGACATTTTAATAGGGTCGTTCTTAGCTTCTTCCGATAACAACTTCGATTTAAAATGGATAAAATCCTGTTCGTTTTCCTGCAGGTATTGTTTTACAAAAGTGTGATTGTGTTTTCGGGCAAACGAATCGGGGTCTTCGTTGTCGGGGAAAAGCAAAACCCTTACATTCAGACCCTCTTCAAGCAACATATCGATGCCTCGTATCGATGCTTTTATTCCTGCACTGTCGCCATCATACAATATGGTTACATCTTCGCTGAAACGCCTGATGAGTGCAATTTGTTCGCGGGTTAAAGAAGTGCCCGAAGAAGCCACAACGTTTTCGATGCCCGCCTGATGCAGCGAAATTACATCGGTATATCCTTCAACCAAATAGCATTTGTTTTCGCGAATGATGGCATTTTTCGACTGGAACAGTCCGTATAAGGTCTGGCTTTTATGATATACCTCCGATTCGGGAGAATTCAAATATTTAGCGATGCTTTTATCCGATTTCAGAGTGCGTCCACCAAAAGCAATCACGCGCCCCGAAATACTATGGACAGGGAACATTACCCGCCCACTGAAACGATCGAAGCGGGAATTGTCTTTAACAATACTTAATCCGGTTTTTTCGAGAAACTCTATTTTGTAAGCATTTTTCAATGCTTCTTCGGTAAACGTGCTTCTCCCATCGGGACAATATCCCAGCTGGAATTTTTCGATGGTAGTGTCGTTGAAACCTCTTTCTCTGAAATAACTGAGGCCTATGGCAATGCCTTCTTCTGAATCGTTGAGCATGCGGCTGAAGTATTTCTGTGCCCAGGAGTTCACTATCATCATGCTTTCGCGCTCGCTTACCCGCTGTTTCTCTTCTTCGCTAAGTTCACGTTCCTCAACTTCGATACGGTATTTTTTTGCCAGATATTTGATGGCACTTAACCAGTCGAGGTGCTCGTGTTCCATAATAAAATGCACTGCATTTCCTCCTTTTCCGCAACCAAAACATTTGAAAATGCCTTTTGCCGGACTTACTGTGAACGATGGCGTTTTTTCGTTATGAAAAGGGCATAGACCAATCATGTTTACACCCCGGCGCTTCAGTGGTACAAAATCTTGTATCACATCTTCGATGCGGGCCGTATCAATGATGCGGTCGATAGTAATTTGGTCAATCATGAACTTATCCTCACTCTGGCTAATACCGCGAAGATAGCTGTTTTTGGGCAATTTATAATGCGAATGGTAAAAATGCAAACAAAAAAGCAGTGCGAAAATAGCACTGCTTTTTGCATTTTGCAGCTAACACTATTAGAACATCGCTTTTACCGAAACAATAAAGTTTCTGCCGGGAGCAGCTATTCCCGACGAATAGGGTCTATACCGTTTGTCGAGTATGTTTTCGATACCTGCTGTTAGCGACAGATTTTCCGAAAACTGGTATATCCCTTTGAAGTTTAGGGTAAACCAGCCTGGTGAATACGGATTGCCATTGTTATCGCGTGCATAGATATAATCCTTACTCTGTTCTTCGGGAGCCAGGTTTTCGTAGCTTACACTGCTGTTGAATACCATGTAAACATCAAATTTCATGCGGTTTGCAGTATAATTCACATGAAACTTCCCAAACATGGGAGCTGCATGTCGCAGTGGTGCTGTGCTGCCGTCGTCGAGTTCTTCGTTACCCTTCTGATAATTGAAGTGTGCTGAGGCTCCAACTCCATAGGCCAGTTTGGCCTCAATGCCCACGTGAACCCCATATACGGTTGCAAAGGCAGCATTCTGCAGCGACTGTACCCGGCTCATCTCTCCATCGTAAAAAATGCTGTCGGCTCCTTGTATGCTTGAGTTCCGCCTCACTATGGCATTGTCGAGATAGGTGTAAAAGCCGGTAATGTCAAGTTTCATGAAGTCGCCAATAGTTTTTGTTAGCGACAGGTCTGCATTGTATGCATATTCGGCTTGTAATTCAGGGTTGGGAATGATTACAAAACCCGGACTGGAATCGAATACTTTTCCGATATCGTCGATATTGGGCGACCTAAAACCTGTTGATACATTCCATGCCAACTGCCAACTGCGATGAGGCAGGAAAATCATGCCAATGCTTCCGCTTAATGCTCCATTGTTAATGTGGGCCTCGTCGAACGGGAAGGGATAAAACTCTGTGTCGAAAGTGGCATTCAACAGGTAGTGATTATATCTGATTCCCGACTGTATGTTCAATGCAGGACTTACACGGAACCTGTGGCCGGCATACAATGCCATTGAATACCACTCCGATTCGTTGGGATAGCGGCTTGGCCCGATTTCAGTGAAACCACTGATTACATCTTCTTCACTACCGGTAGAATGAACCCAATTTACCACGGCTTCGGCTCCGTAGTTAAAGCGATGTTTTTCTCCCAGTGATTTATCGAAGTCGAAATTTAGTGCATACGCATCAACTTTTTCGATTCTGATGTGACGAATGGGTTTGTTCAGATCGCGATCTTTACGGCTCTCTTCGAAAAACTGATAACTCAGGTGAATACTCATGTTGTCGTACAACGCCGTAGATGCATTATGATTTACCCGAAAATGATTCATCATCCAAATCTGTGGTCCGTAATTCCATTCTGCCGAACGCAGTGTGTTTCCGCGTGGACGAATTAAACGATCGTAGCGCGAATAATCACCGGTAGCTGAATAATTGAATGTGTAATTAAAGTCCCAATCAGACGAAGGAGAAAACCTGAATTTTTGCATCATGCTGTACTGATGATATCCTGAATACACCTGTTTCAACGGATTACTGTTCTCTATTACCGTGTCGTTACCGTTGATAGTCTCAACATAATGGTTGCGAAGATATTCGTCGGGACCATGCTTTCCCATGACTAAATCGTCGAAATCGGAAAAACTAAACGAGCTGAGAAATGCCCATTTCCTGAATCCGATGTTGATGTCGGCATGACCGGTTTTCTCAAAATTGGCCGAAGCATATCGAGCCAAGGCACTCCCTTTGACAAAAACATCGCCATTGGGTGAAAGCTTAGGCTCAAGTGTGAAAAAGTTCATCGACCCGGCAATGGCATCGCTGCCATAAATAACCGACCCGGGACCAAATACCACCTCGGCACTTTCTATTGCCAATGGGTCGATAGAAATTATGTTTTGAATATTGCCACTTCTGAATATAGCAGTGTTCATACGAACGCCGTCAACCGATATCAGCAGGCGGTTGGTTGCAAAACCACGAATCATAGGGCTGCCTCCTCCAAGCTGACTTTTTTGTACATATACTTCGCCCGTATTGCCGATGAGGTCGGCTGCGGTTTGGGGGTTTTGCAATGTAATGTCGCGGCGCTGTATCAATGTGGTTTTTACAGGAACTTCGCTGCGGGGCTGCTTCCATTTACTGGCCGAAATTACAACAGCGTCAAGCGTTATCATGTCTTCGAGCAAGTACACCTTGAAACCGGCTTTCTCAATTTGCCGATAGCTGAGGGTTTTGGTTTTAAACCCAAGGCAACGTATTTCAATGGAATCGCTTCCAACAAATGCCGATAAATCGGCTTTACCTTTGTAATCGCTTACGGTTCCAGACTTACTTTGCCTGTCGTAAATGTTAGCCAAGGGTATGGGCTGCCGCGATACTTGTTCATAAATGCTGACCGTTTGAGCTTGTATGTGTATGGCAAACCCAAACAGCAAACACAATATTATGGCTTGCTTCATAATAAATATATTAAAATTAAACTATCAGAAACTAGGCGGTATAAACCCGCCGGCAAAGATTAAGAAGCATTTTGGGAGGAGGTACTTCCGGTGGAATTATTCTGCGTATGGGCTGTTTGTTATAATCTGCTTCATTTTTTTTCGATAAGCACATGTCGGCAAGAGGAATTATGTGATTATATTCCCAAAAAAGAGATTTAAAGAACAACATCACCCGCTCGGTAGTTTGTTCCTGCATAGGATCCTGGCTCCATGCCCGTTTAAGTAGCTCCGGTAGTGCAGCAAACAGTGCTGTTTCCTCCCTGTCCCAAATACACCAATACCAGGTTTCGCTTCCACGATCTTCGAAGCGCACTATATCGTACATTTCTCCTTTGTATCTGAATTCCTTAGAATGAATCCGCTCGAAGTCCTCATTCGAAGTGTTCTCAAGAACTTTGGCGATTTTAAGTAATACCAGATCTTCATCGTTAACACCTTTTTTTATTTGACGTTTTATTGCTTTTTTTATCTGGTATTGCCGTTGTTTGAAGTAAAAATAGGTGCTGCAAACCGGCATGCACAAAGCAGCCAATAACACAAAAGGAAAAATTCTGTGCAGAAATTGCAGTTTTTTCACACCTTGTCGGCTTAGGTTTCAATTGCAAAGCTATGTTTTTTTTTATAACAAAGCACAACTTATGATGTTTGTTTTATCGGTCATGCATCATAGCAATTGCATTCATAACATTCAAATGATTTTGTATATTTGCGGGCGAAAAAATTTGAATATGGAGCACCTTAGAAACTTCTGCATTATTGCGCATATCGACCATGGCAAAAGCACCCTGGCCGATCGTTTATTGCAAACAACCGGTACAATTGCCGACCGCGATTTTCAGGATCAGGTGCTCGACAATATGGATTTGGAGAGAGAGAGAGGCATTACCATTAAAAGCCATGCGATACAAATGCAATACTCACATGGAGGGAAAGACTATCTGCTGAATTTGATAGATACCCCGGGCCATGTCGATTTTTCGTATGAAGTAAGCCGTTCGATAGCTGCCTGCGAAGGAGCCCTGCTTATTGTTGATGCAACGCAAGGCATTCAGGCACAAACCATTTCGAATCTCTATCAGGCTATCGATCATAATCTCGAAATTATTCCGGTTATGAATAAAATGGATCTGGATGCTGCTATGCCCGATGAGGTTGAAGACCAGATTGTCGATTTGATAGGTTGTAAACGCGAAGATATTATTCGTGCCAGCGGAAAAACCGGCTATGGGGTTGATGAAATACTTGAAGCCATAATTCAGCGTGTGCCACCTCCTGTTGGTGACCCCAATGCTCCCCTCGAGGCGCTGATCTTCGATTCGGTGTTCAATCAGTTTCGCGGTATTATTGCTTATTTCCGCATCTTAAACGGTAGTTTATTGCAGAAAGACTCGGTGAAGTTTGTAAATGCCGGCCACGAATACCATGCCGACGAAATCGGTGTGCTAAAATTGGGCTTATCGCCACGCAAGCAACTCAGCGCCGGCGATGTAGGATATATAATTTCGGGAATAAAAACAGCCTCCGAAGTTAAGGTTGGCGATACCATCACCCATGTCGACAGGCCCTGCTTAAAAGCCATCGAAGGCTTTGCCGAAGTAAAACCCATGCTTTTTGCCGGTATCTATCCGGTTGACGCCGACGATTACGAAGAATTGCGTGCGTCTATCGAAAAACTGCAATTAAACGACGCATCGCTTACTTTTGTGCCCGAATCGTCGGCGGCACTGGGTTTTGGTTTCCGTTGTGGTTTTCTCGGCCTTCTGCACATGGAAATAGTTCAGGAAAGGCTCGACAGGGAATTCGATATGGATGTAATTACTACTGTGCCCAACGTACAGTATCTTGCATATACCAACAAAGGCGAGGTTATCGAAGTGCATAACCCATCGGGTATGCCCGAACCCAATTATCTCGATTACGTTGAAGAACCCATGATTAAAGGCCATATTATTTCGCAGGCCGAATATGTAGGCTCCATTATAAAACTCTGTATCGACAAGAGAGGTACGCTGCTCAATCAGGTTTATCTTACCACCAATAGGGTAGAGCTGAGTTTCGATTTGCCGCTGGGCGAAATAGTTTTCGATTTCTACGATAAATTGAAGAGCATCAGTAAAGGATATGCATCGTTCGATTATCATATGTCGGGCTATAAAGTGTCGAAACTGGCACGTCTCGATATACTGCTCAACGGCGAAATGGTAGATGCCCTATCAACTCTTACCCACGTTGACAATGCCTATCCTTTCGGACGCAAAATGTGTGAGAAACTACGCGAACTTATTCCGCGTCAGCAATTCGACATCGCCATTCAGGCAGCAATAGGAGCCAAAATTATTGCCCGCGAGACAGTAAAAGCTGTTCGTAAAGATGTTACCGCCAAGTGTTATGGTGGCGATATTACCCGTAAACGAAAACTACTCGAGAAACAAAAGAAGGGCAAAAAACGCATGCGGCAAATCGGTAATGTAGAAGTGCCACAATCGGCATTTCTGGCTGTATTACGTATCGACTAGCGGAACTTATCTGTAATGCTGTTAAAAAACCTGAAAAACATTTGCAATTGATGTAAAAATTAGGTAAATTGTGAAGTTTTATCAATAACAGCTTCTGTAATGAGTATGTCATCTGTTGCGAAAACTGTTCTGTTGCATGCAGTTATACTGTGTTATAGCAATTTGCTGTATTCTCAGTTTTCGTTTGTCGAGAATAAAAATCAGTGGGATTCTATCATTCTTTACAAGATGAGCATGAACAATGGAGCCATGTTCCTCGAAAAAAACTGCATTACTTTTAATTTTCTCGATCGCCACGACCACGACCATTCGTTTGCCCACCATGGTGCCTGCGCTGAACACGATCACAATACCCTGAATTTTCATGCTTACAGGGTTCGTTTTGTGGGCGCCAATCCCAATCCAGCTGTGTGGGCCGATAAGCCGGAGCCCGATTATCTGAATTATTATATTGGTTCCGACCCATCGAAATGGGCCACCCGTGTGTCGAAGTACAAAGAAGTTACTTACGAAAACATCTATAACAATATCGATTTAAAGCTGTATATCACCGAACTTGGACTGAAATACGATTTTATTATTCATCCGGGAGGCGATATCGATGATATTGTGCTGGAATATGAAGGTGTAGATAACATAAAAGTGAGTAACAATAATTTGGTAATTGAAACTACTGTTAACGATGTTGTTGAATTGCAACCTATAGTATATCAAATTGTTGAAGGCGAAAAAGTGTTGATTCACTGCGATTACAACCTTAAAAAAAATCGCCTTACCTATCAACTTGCCCGACACTACGACCCCAATACTGTTCTTGTAATTGATCCATCGCTGGTGTTTAGTACCTACACAGGTTCTACCGGCGATAACTGGGGTTTTACTGCCACCTGGGATTACAACGACAATGTGTATTCGGGAGGCATAGTTTTTAATGTAGGCTACCCAACCTCGATGGGAGCCTATCAGGTAAACTTTGCAGGAGGTACCCCACCCATTCCTAACTCTACATACTATGCTGCCGGATGCGATGTGGGAATCATAAAATACAGTCCAAACGGCACACAACGCTTATTTGCTACCTATTTGGGTGGGGCAGGAGGGCAGGAGATGCCTCATAGTATGGTGGTTACCGAAGAAAACGACCTGTTGATAATGGGAACAACAGGTTCACCCGATTTCCCTACCTCTGCCGGAGCCTACGATGCTACTTTTAATGGTGGCGATAGTGTGGTGTACGATAATGTGATTGCCTTCCCAAATGGTGTCGATATATTTGTCGCAAAAATTAAAGAGGACGGTACGGCTCTTATGGGGAGTACATACATAGGTGGCTCTGCAAACGATGGGTTTAATTTTAAGCAACACTATTCTCATACACATCCGGTTTATAACATCAACTGGACAATGATGCATGGCAATGATTCGTTGTATTACAACTATGCCGATGGTGCCCGCGGTGAAATTGTAGTTGACAATAAAAACCATATTTATGTGGGAACCAATACATTCTCGCTCGACTTCCCACAAGGTATCAATCAGGCATACCAACCTACATCTGGCGGTAAACAAGACGGGATTGTGTTTAAGCTGAAAAGCGATTTAACGCAATTGCTGTGGAGTTCTTATTTAGGTGGTTCCGAAGATGATGCGATTTACTCTATCGATTTGGGAACCGACTATAGCGTATATGTGGCAGGTGGAACTGTTAGCACAAACTTTCCCACAACATTTGGGGCATACAAAACCAGTTTTCAGGGTGGAACCACCGATGGTTTTGTTGCTCATCTGAATGCCGACGGAAATGTGCTGCATGCATCAAGCTATTATGGCTCGGCTAATTACGATCAGGCCTATTTCGTAAGAACCGATGCCGGCAACAATGTGTTTATCTGTGGGCAGACAGAGGCAACAGGATCTACTCTGGTGTATAATGCAGCTTACAACAATCCGAACAGCGGGCAGTTTATTGCAAAGTTTCAGCCCAATCTATCATCGCTGGTATGGTCAACAGTGTTTGGCACAGGAAATGGAAAACCAAATATTTCTATCACTGCTTTTGCTGTGGATGTGTGTAACCGTATTTACCTTTCGGGATGGGGTAGGTACTGGACTTTTAGCTACTATAATTCTGCCGGCCAATACTATACGTGGAACGACGTGTATGGAACAAAAGGAATGGATATTACTCCCGATGCCATACAAACACAAACAGATGGACAGGATTTCTATATTATGGTGCTGGCCGAAGATGCCAGTCAGCTTGAATATGCTACCTTTTTTGGAGAGGTGCATTACGATGGCTGCGGGTATTCGGGTCACGACCATGTTGATGGCGGCACTTCCCGCTTCGACAAAAAAGGTCATATCATACAGTCGGTGTGTGCCAGTTGTGGTGGATGTCAGCAGTTTCCTACCTCACCGGGAGTATGGAGTCCGACCAATGGTAATGGAACCAGCTACAACAACTGTAACAATGCTGCGTTTAAAATACGCATTATCGAAAACTTGGCCAATGCCAGTTTCGACCCCATTCCGGCAGGTTGTGCTCCGTATGTGGTACAATTTAACAACAACAGTCAGGGTAGTACTTTCTTGTGGGATTTTGGCGACGGAACCACCAGCACATCATTCAACCCTTCGCATACCTACGCTCAGGGCGGAACCTATCAGGTAATGCTGGTTGTTAGCGACCCCTCGAGTTGTAATTTTACCGATACATTGGTTCGCGAAATTTTTGTAATGGATTCTGGCGTCGACACTCTACCCGATAAACAAACATGTCCGGGTCAACAGGTTGTGATAGGGCCCGAAGGAAACTACGGAAGCTCCACATTTCAATGGCTCAATCCGGTGGCGCTGAATAATCCAAGCCTGCAGAATCCAATAGCAAGCCCAAATCAAACAACAACTTATGTGCTGGTAATCGACGGTTTGTGCAACGATACTGTGTATCAAACGGTTGAAGTAATACAGCCTCAAATCGATTTAATGGCATCAAACGATACATTGATATGCCCGGGAGGAACCGCAGTTATTCATGCAGCAAGCTCATATGATAACATTCAGTATTCTTGGTCAAGTTCGCCCAATTTTAACCCAATCATTGGCACCGGCAATTCCATTACCGTAAGTCCGCAGAATACCATGGTTTATTATGTGAGAGCTGTGGAACCGGAGTGTAATACAATCCTCACCGAGTCTGTTGTTGTGCAGGTGCATCAGTTCAATTATTCTATAACTCCATCGGCCATGGTATGCGTCAACGGACAAACTACACTTCATATCAACAACAACAACTCCAACGATGTGCTTAGTTTCCAGTGGTCGCCCGGTTCTTCTATAGTGAGTGGGGCAAATACGGCCCATCCGGTTGTTGCTCCTGTGTCGAATACTACATATACTGTTACCATAACCAATCAGATTGGTTGCCAAACTACGGCACAGGTTCCGGTAACTATCAACAATCTTATGTTTTCTGCCGCTCAAACAACCAACCCGTTATGTTATGGCGACTGCACCGGATTGGTTTCTGTGTCGGCTACGGGTGTGGCTCCCTACTCATATTCATGGAGTCATGGTGCTTCAGGTGCCAGCCTTCAGAATGTATGTGCAGGCAGTTACACTGTTACCGTTACCGATAATTTGCAATGTACAGCAACACAGAGCGTAGTAATTCAACAGCCCCAATTACTTGTGGCACAGTTTTCTAATGTAGTGCAACCCGAGTGTGATGGAATTGGATACGGCACTGCCACAGTGGCTCCGCAGGGAGGAACCCCACCATACTCATACTCATGGAGTGTAGGTGGTACGGCTGCAACCAATACACAATTGTTGACCGGAATAAACAGGGTTACCATTACCGATGCCCATGGTTGCGACACAGTAATAGAAGTGGAGATGTTACCACCAGGTAATATTGGTGGGTATGCTCAGGCAACACAGCAAATTTCATGTTACGGCGAATGCGATGGTGCTGTTACAGCCGTTGCAACTTCGGGTACATCTCCTTTCTCGTACCAATGGTCGAATGGTGCATCGGGGTCAAATATCAATAATTTGTGTTCGGGACCTTATATGGTGTCGATTATCGACTCCGAAAACTGTGTGCTGCATCAATCAACTTACTTATCGCAGCCTGCGCCTCTTATTGGATCAGTTGCTGTTACCCAACCTATTTTGTGTTATGGCGAAACCGGTAGCTTTCAGGTGTTTGCACAGGGAGGAACGATGCCCTATTCGTATCAGTGGTCAAACGGAACTACCGAATCGGGACTGAACAATGTTTCTGCAGGACAGTATTCGGTTAGTATTACCGATGCAAATAACTGCAAAGATTCCCTCTCCGTTGGCATAACACAACCCCCTCTTCTTACCATGGAAAGTACCTCTCGCAATATGCGTTGCTCGGGTGTGTGCAATGCGTATATTAGTGTTGAAGCAGCCGGAGGGACACCTGAATATTCGTATCAATGGTCGAACAATCAAAGCTTGGCTGTAGCCGAAGGATTGTGTGCCGGAGATTATCATCTTACGCTTTCCGACCATAATGGTTGCAAACTATTTGAGAGCTATACCATTGTGAACGAAAACTATATTCCTCCTCTCGATGTGTATGCCGACCCAATACAGGTGTATCGCGGACAAAGTGCAAACTTGCAAGCAGTGGCTGCACAGGGCTCAAACTTTGTGTGGTCGCCACCTTTATATTTATCGTCGGTGTCAGCTGCCAACCCTATAAGTACACCGCAACAAACCATTACCTACGAAGTGCTTATTACCGATGGCGATGGCTGCTCTAACCGCGATACCATTACCATACGTGTTATGGATATTGTGTGTGGAGAACCATTTATATTTATTCCCAACGCATTTACCCCAAATGGCGACGGCGACAACGACTACTTTAAACCTTATGCTCCACCGGCACTTATTACCAATATGTATTTTGCAGTTTTCGATCGCTGGGGTGAAATCATCTACGAGTCAACCAATATCAACGACCAAGGTTGGGATGGAACCTACCGCGGAAAATTACTGGCTCCCGATGTATATGTGTATTTCTTTGAAGCTACATGCCTCAATCAGGATACCTACAATCAGAAAGGTAATGTGACCCTTATACGCTAAACAATTTGTGGGTGAGTTTACATTACCAAATGATCAGGCAAAATTTTGACGTTCATTTTTATGGCGAATGTTTTGTTTATTCAACTTTTTCAGGAACAATTTTCTAAAATATCAGTTTATCTGTTTAGGTTGACTAAAAACTTGTAAATTCGCATAATAATAAAATGTTTTCTTATGGATTTTGATGTTATTGTTATTGGAAGTGGTCCCGGAGGTTATGTGGCTGCTATAAGGGCTTCGCAACTGGGCTTGAAAACCGCAGTGGTTGAACGCGCCGAACTGGGTGGGATATGTTTGAACTGGGGTTGTATCCCTACAAAGGCACTGCTGAAAAGCGCACAGGTTTATAATTACATGAAGCACTCTCACGATTATGGAATTAGCCTGAGCGGAACCGCCGAGCCCGACTTTGCCAAAGTTATTGCCCGAAGTCGTGCGGTTGCCGAAAACATGAGCAAGGGAATTCAGTATTTGTTTGGTAAAAACAAAATTACAGTAATTAAAGGTGCCGCAAAACTAGTTGCAAAAAATACGATAGATGTAACCAACGAGGCCGGCGAAAACAGTCGCTACACAGCAACCCATATTATTCTTGCTACAGGTGCCCGATCGAAGGAGTTGCCCGGGGTAAAACAAGACGGCAAGCATATTATTGGATATCGTGAAGCTCTCACTCTTACACAACTTCCTGCATCTATGCTGGTAATAGGCAGCGGAGCAATAGGCACCGAATTCGCATGGTTCTATCACTCAATGGGAACTCAGGTTACTTTGGTTGAATATCTCCCAAATATTGTCCCTCTCGAAGACGAAGAAGTGTCGAAGCAATTGGAACGTTCTTTCAAAAAGGCCGGAATAAAAATTATGACAGGCACTGCTGTAGAAAAAGCCGATGTTCATGGCGATATTTGTAAGGTACATGTCAATACAAAAAAAGGCTCCGAAATTGTTGAGGCCGAAATAGTGCTTTCGGCTGTGGGGGTTAGCACCAATCTCGAAAACCTGGGTCTCGAAGAGCTCAATATTGCACACGACAAGGGTAAAATTATCGTCGACGAATACTATCGTACCAATCAAGAAGGCGTCTATGCCATTGGCGATATTGTTCACGGCCCCGCATTGGCTCATGTGGCATCAGCCGAGGCCATCTGTTGTGTCGAAAAAATTGCAGGGCATCATACCGAAACTGTCGATTATAACAATATTCCATCTTGTATTTATGCAACGCCCGAAATTGCCTCGGTGGGCATCACCGAAAAACAGGCGGTTGAAGCCGGTTACGAAGTAAAAGTAGGAAAATTCCCTTATTCGGCCTCAGGTAAAGCAGCAGCTGCCGGTAATAAAGATGGTTTTGTGAAACTTGTTTTTGATGCGAAACTTGGCGAATTACTTGGAGCTCATTTTATTGGTGACAACGTGAGCGAAATGATTGCCGAAATGGTGGTCGCTCGTAAGCTTGAAGCTACAGCCATGGAATTAATCAAAAGCATTCACCCGCATCCAAGCATGTCGGAGGCAATTATGGAAGCCGCTGCTGCAGCCTACGACGAGGTGATACATTTGTAGGTATTTACGAATTTTCGGTTTTATTATCGTTGAGCGATGATATTAGTCTGAGCATTTGTTTCAGCATTTGCTGCCTGAAATCGGTTATATTATTCAAACTTAAACTTTTCAGCAGAATCTGAATATGCATCAACAAGGCCTGAATATTACTCATAGGTGTGTAAAACGCGGAAGCTTCTTCGAGACCTTTTGCTTCAATGTATTTCTGAATTACATTTTTACTGAACAGCGCACCACTTTCGAACGGGTGAATGTAAAATACCACGCCATAGTGCTGTTCGTTGGCAAAACTCATATCGGCAATAAACTGATCTTTGTAGGCTAAAATAAAGAGGTCGGGTAAGCTAATCATATACACAGGTAGACCAAGATGTTGCGCCAAGGATGCATAAAAGATACATTGCATATAGCTGTTGGCTTGCTGCGACAAAAACAATTTTCCCAGACTGAGATCCTGATGCTTTATCTGCTTGAGGCTTACGTTGCGCAAAGCGAAGTCGTTGTAAAGAATTTTATTGATAACTTTCACTTTCTCGATGGCCGTCAGGTTATTGTTTATATCAAGCCAAATAGTATTACGCAAGGTTTTAAACGAGTTATACGTTTTAAGGGAATCATATTCGGGATATATGGCATCTTCAATTATTAGCAGTGCATCGATAAGTTCAGGCTTTTCTCGCTCAGCCCAGTTTTTCAGCAAGCTGATAAAATTGCCGGTTTCAATTTCGTCTTGTATTTGTTGCAGTCGTGTTTGAAACAATGTGTCGCTGCTTAAACTGCGACTTTCTTCAAGATATGGCTTTATTGAATCGATATTCTTGAATATGTTCTCCCGCAATTGCTGATACACTTTCGGGTCGGGGTCTTCGAGAAGTATCAGCATCGACTTTATTTGAGATTCTGTCATCATAGCATTAATCTTTATCTTCGATGCGCACTACTTGTTTTACTCCTTTTATTCGAATAATTTTTTGAATCAACTGTTCTAAGTCGTTGGTGTCGTGCACATAAAGACCAATTTTACCGGTAAACACACCATCGGTTGTGTCGAATTTCAATTCTTTCATATTTACGTTGGCTTCCGACGAAATTACTTGTGTGATTCGATAGACCATGCCCAATTGGTCGATGCCTGTAATATGAATTTTTACCGGATACGACATCAACTTCTGCGTTTTCCACTGTGCCGAAACAATCCGGTCGCCTTGTGTTGCCAATAGGTTGATAGCGTTTGCACAGTTTTTTCGATGAACAATTATCGAATTATTCAAATTGATATACCCAATTACTTCATCGCCGGGTATCGGGCTACAACAATTTGCCAGAGTGAAACTTTCTGCCAGCTGGTCTTCGTCGATGTCTATCGATTTAGTTTTCTTCAGTTTATCGCGGTTACTGTCTTTGGGCTTGTTGATTTTTAGCCGAAGATAGCGTTGAAATATGTTTTGACTTTTGCCGCTCAAATGTCTTTCCAGGTCATCGAGTAATATAACTCCTTGACCTATGCGACGGTAGAACTCCTCTTTGTTGGGGACATCGTAGTCTTCGCGTAGTTTTTTAAACAGGTCGTGATCGAAGTTTACTTTCAGCTCCCTGATTTTATTGATAAATAATTTTTGTCCTTTTTCAATATTATATCTGCGGGTTTCTTTCAAGGCGTTTTTAATCTTCGATTTTGCTTTTGAGGTTGTTACAAAACCAAGCCATTCACGTTTAGGAGCTTGCTGTTGCGAGGTGATGATTTCTACCTGATCGCCGCTTTTCAACTCCTGTGACAATGGTTTTAGCTGATAGTTGATTTTTGCCGCAATGGCTTTGTTCCCAATGTCGGTGTGAATCTGGTACGCAAAATCTAATGCGGTGGCTCCGATGGGTACCCGAATTAACTTGCCTTTTGGTGTGAAAACATAGATTTCGGAGGCAAACAGATTGGTTTTAAAATCGTCGAGAAAATCGAGTGCATCCGACGATGGGCTGCTGATTTGTTCTTTTACTGTTTCGAGCCATGCATCAAGCTGACTCTCGCTTGTTTCTCCGTTTTTATATTTCCAATGTGCAGCATAGCCTTTTTCCGCAATTTCGTCCATGCGCTGCGAACGAATCTGCACCTCTACCCATTTGCCTTCGGGACCCATCACGGTAACGTGTAATGCTTCGTAACCGTTGGCTTTGGGCGTGGTTATCCAGTCTCTTATTCTATTCTCACGCGGCAAATATATGTCGGTAATCAACGAAAAAATCTTCCAGCATTGTTCCTTCTCACTCGATTCAGTGCCCGGATTGAATACAATTCTCACAGCAAAAACATCGTATATCTCTTCGAATGGAACATTTTTGTTCTGCATTTTATTCCATATCGAATATATTGATTTTGGTCGGCCATTAATATTGCAAATTATTCCGGCTTTGTCGAGTTTTTCTTTAATTGGTGAGGTAAAACTATCGATGTATGTGTTACGTTCATCTGCAGTGTCGCGCAGTTTTTTCTCAACCTCGTTGTATATCAGAGGGTGTTCATACTTCAGGGCTAAATCTTCGAGTTCGGTTTTAATACTGTATAGTCCGAGGCGGTGAGCTAGCGGTGCATACAAAAACATGGTTTCGCCGGCTATTTTAATTTGCTTGTATTCAGGCATCGAATCGAGTGTGCGCATGTTGTGAAGTCGGTCGGCAAGCTTGATAAATACAACGCGGATATCTTCCGAAATAGTCAACAACATTTTTCTGAAATTTTCGGCTTGCAGCGAAGCATCCTTGTCGAGAACATGCGATATTTTGGTGAGACCGTCGATAATGCTTGCAATTTTATCGCCAAACATATTTCTGATATCATCGTTGGTATAGTCGGTATCTTCAACCACATCGTGAAGCAGTGCGCTTATTACCGACTTTGAACCCAGACCAATTTCTCCGGCAACAATTTTTGCCACTGCTATGGGATGGGTAATATAGGGTTCTCCCGATTTGCGGCGCATCTTTTCGTGGGCTGTGCAAGCCAAATCGAATGCCTGCCTGATTAAAGCACGGTTTTCGTCCCCAATGCATCGGGTGCAAATCTTCAGTATTTCATCGTATTCAGCCTCAATGGCAATTCTTTCCTCTTGTGTCAATTCTATCATGTATTAATGCAATGCAGTAACAAATGTACTAAACTTTATCAGATGTTCAGAACAGAATTATTAACCGGGATTGTTTATTTCAGAAAAAAAGCCAACACTAGTATCTTAGCACAAAATAACCTGTTTCGGTATGATCTTGCATGCCGGCATTTTTAAAACTTATGCGATACATGTAAATATCGGCAGGAGCCCTTTTGTCGCCTACATAACCGTTCCATCCTTCGAATGTGTCGTTGGTGCTGAACACTTCAAGCCCCCAACGGTCGAATATTATCATTTCGTAGGTGAATTCTTCGCTAAACGAAATTACCGGTCTGAACACTTTGTTTTTTTCGATAAACGAACTCGGGGCAAAAGCTGTTGGTATATAAATAATGGGAGTGTGTTTTACACATGCCAGATTCGATTTACTGTACCCATATACAGGTTGGGGTATAAGTTCGTTGTTTTCGTAAGCCTCAACATAGTAACAATACGAATTGGTAACGTACTCTTTGCGGGCATGTCGCAAACTCACATACGACGAAATGCTGTTGGTGAAAAACAAATCGGCAAAATCAGAGTCTGCCACCGATATAGGTGCCGCTCCTCCAAAAACACCTTTTATGGAATAAACGTCCACCCCCGAAATAAATTCTGCCGAAGTCCACTCAATAAAATGGGTTAAATCGCGTGTGCCGCTAGTTGTGGCTACTATATTGCAACAGGGTGCCGAGTAGGCCGACACTTTGCCACAGGGGTCGTAAGACGCCAGCTTGTAAAAAAACACCTGTTCGTTTACTTCAACATCGGTGTCGGTAAAACTTATAATACTTCCCAAGCCTGTACCTGCAGTTGATATGCTGCGATATACTCCTTCTTTCTCGTTTGAGCGCAGTAGTTTATACTGGCCCACTTCGGCCAGCGTGTCAACATAAAATTCTAACACCACTGCGTTGCCTTCAACAATTACCGATTTGGGTATGAGATATCCGGGTGCCTGAAAACCTTCAAGATACTTGCAGGTTTCGTTCGAGGTGGCAGCATAGCCTTCGCTGCTAAGAGCTTCAACATAGTAGCAGTAGGCCTGGCCCGATACAGGGTTGTTGTCGGTATATTGCAATACATCGCCTTCGAGCACTGCAATCGATGAATATGCCGAAGTAGCTGATTTTCTGAACACCCTATATGCAGAAACACCATCGGTATACCCCAAATATGCTGTCCACGTTAGGTTAACTTTGTTTGAACATTCTTCATACTCCGACGATATCAGCATGGTAGTGTGCGGGTCGGTAATCATGCTTTTAAACAACAACGAGTCGAAAGCCGCTATACGGTATGTTTCGGTTTGAAGGGCTGCTTGTGAATTCAGGTTTACATACGATGCCGACAACCTGCCATACACCGTATCGATAGTAATGGAGGTGCTACCCACTACCTGATAAATTATATATCCTTTTACATCTGCCGAATCGCTCGGAAACCAGCGTAGTGTAACTTCGCCCGGATAGGCTCCGGGACTTACACTTGCCGACTTAAAAACAGGAGCATCAGGTATGTCAATCTGAGCTTGACTCCACGACACCGAAATGCACAGAAGAAGGCTAAGCAGTACTCCTTTGTTTCTAAAATGTTTCATCGGGCACAAAATTAATCAATCTATAGGATATAGACGTATTTTTTTGCCGAAATTAGTCTTGTAGCAATAGTATTAATCCATCTTTTTTACAAAATACAGTTCACCATCGATGAAAGATTGGATAAAACCCATTTTTAGCAGGTACTTACTATGAAGATAATGGTACGATTTGGCTTTAATAATGTTTGCCCCCATGCGTTTGAAATAACCTGTGTTTTGGCGGTAAATATAATTGCCTATCGAAAAATCGCGGTATTCGGGCTTAATAAAATCAAGCTCAACGTGTATTTCGTTATCAACTTGCTTTAAAACAAGCAATCCGGCTACATTCATTTCTTTTATCAGCAAACAGGTTTTTTGCAATTCATCTTGCTTGTACATGGGGAAATAATTGTAAATCGGTTTTTCGTAATAACGCAAGAACTCCTGCAGATACAAATCGTCATTGGCAACTTCAAGCATCCTCACCGTATGATAGTTTCGCCGGTTTTTTAAATAATTATACACCAGGAAAAACGCAAGCAGAAGGCACAAAACCGCTGCTGTATATTGCATTTCGGGTATAAAACCCAAACCGGAAATTAATAAACCGGTAAGTACTGTAATAAAGCGTTTTTTTCTGGCTTTGATGAACAGTCCGGTGGCTACAAGAGCTATTCCGGCAATTTGAATAATCAGAAATGTTTCCATAAAAAACTGCCTGAACATATTTTGATGTTCAGGCAGTAAATTTAACAATAAAAGCGGAATTACTTTACAATTTCGAATTTCAAAATTCCAGTTTTTCCGTTCAGTTCCAGTTTAAGCAAGTAATTGCCTTGAGCCATCTGCGAAACATTGAGTTCGAACGTATTGCTGTTTACAATACCATTGCTTAGGCACCTGCCGGTAACATCGAATATTGAATATGTCGAATTCTGCGAGTTGGTAACTACCATTGCATCAGTTGCAGGATTTGGGTACAGCGAAACAACACCCATTCCAAACCCTGGGATTGCATTGGCATTAACCACAATTACAAAATCCTGATCGGTGTTGTTTGGCCCATCGCTTGCCCGTAGAACAATATTGTATCCTTCGGTGTTTTCTTCAAGCGGTGTTCCTGTTAACACAGCGCTACCATCGCCGTTGTCGGTAAACGCAAGCCAATCGGGCATTTCGACTGCCTCCATGCTTATGGGTTGTTCTTCGGGATCGATTACCGTTACGTTATAGGTGTAAACCAGGTTTTCGGTGGCACCGGTAACCGGATCGGAAGTAAATTCAGGAGGCTGATTTGCTAGAACTACTATTTTGAAAATCTGCTCTGTTGCAAACATGCCATCAGATACTTCGAGTTTTACCGAGAACCCCAGAGCACTGGTTGTGGTTGGAGTTCCGCTTAATATCGCGGTGCCGTCTCCGTTGTCGACCAGGGTGGCCCAGGCAGGTTTGGTAACTGCAGAGATAGTAAGATCGTCGTCATCCGGATCACTAGTAGTTATCAGGTATTCGTAATAAATATGTGCAATATGGTTGGTAACCGGTTCCGAAGTAAATTCAGGAGCCTGGTTAGTGGTTAATACACTTATTGTGAACGCCTGAACGATAACATCGCTACCGTCGGTAGCCTGAATTTCAACGTCGAATGTCTCTGCAGGTGCCGATACCTCTGGTGCTGTTCCCGAAAGCAAAGCTGTTCCGTCACCGTTGTCAGATAAGCTTAGCCATTCAGGCAATTCGGTGCCATTGGCAGCTGTAATCGTAATTTCGCCTGTTCCGGGATTAAACACTGTGATGTTATACTGGTAGCTTTCCATTTCGTACACTTCGGTTACAGGCGACGATGAGAAATACATGCTTTCGCCCGGTATGCCAATCCATTTGTATATACCACCATTTTCAGAATCCCAGTTAAAGCCGCCTGCCCATCCGGTGTTTTCGTCAAAAAACTGTACCGAGGTATATTGAATGCTGTCGTCGAGCATTTCCCAACTGGTTCCATAGTCCATGCTATAGGCCGAAAAATTATCGGGTACCGAGGCCGAAATTTTTGTTGCTACCAACATACCGAGGTTTCCGGGTACTGCCGATACATCCGAGAACTGATATCCACCGCTGATGGTAATAGGCGACCATGTTTCGCCACCATTGTTGGTTTTGCGCATACTCCAGCTGGTAACCTGACCGGTTTGTTGATTGACAACCTGACAAATAATGACTCCATTTTGCGCATCCCAGAACGATATTCGGCTAACATTGTCTTCTCCAGTAGTGAATACTTCCCAATTTTCACCTTTATCTATACTTCTATATATGCGCCCTGTTGAAGTTCCAAACCAAATAGTATCTCCATAAGTATCTTTCACCCCTGTCCAGCCCATTTCGTTGGCTTCAGGATTGGGAATATTGGCTCCGTCAACACGTGTCCATGTTTCGCCTCCGTTTGTTGTAGTGTACAACTCAAATTCCCCACCATCGGGATCTCCCATGCTAAAACCATCATTTTCGTTGAACATATGCACAACGTTACAAAAGCTAGAAGAACCGTTATAAGTGGCCGTGTTTTGATGTGTCCACGTTTCGCCTCCGTCAGCTGTATGGTAAATACCACCTCCGCCACTGGCGTTGTAGACTGCAACCCATGCCTCGGTACTACTGATGGCCGAAACATCGCCGGGCTTCATATCGGTAGGTAAATCGATGAGGCCGGGAGTCCACTCATTTCCTGCATCGGCGGTACGAGCGAAATCGTTGGTAATGCTGCCTCCTGTTCCATCATAAGTTAATATCCAGGCAGTGTTGGGGTCAACTATTTCAATTCCGAAAACACCGCGATATTGTGAACTGAACTTGGTGTTCTGCTCTAACCATGCACTTTGTGCGCCGCCGCCAACATTACCAACCAGAATGTAATGTGTTTTAATTTCGGTGTCGGTATTCGATTCACCATCGGTAACGGTAAGCGAAACCTGATAAATGCCGGCTTCGTTATACACAATTCCCTCAGGGTTTGGACTGCTTGAATTTGCCGGAGTACCTCCTTCAAATTCCCAACTCCAGGTAACTGGAGTACCTAGGCTTAAGTCGGTAAAATTTACCGATCCTCCTTCGGGTATAACCACTGCCGAGGCTGCAAAATCCGCAACCAAAGGTGCTACGGCGTTGGCCGCAGCCTGCACTGCTGCATAGGCGTTAATTCTGCCTGCACCAATACTGTCGATGAAATTGGGGTTTTGAGCGTTTACATTGGTGCATGTGCTTTTTAAAAGCTGTGTCAACTCTTCGGGTGTTAAATTGGGGTTGGCCGAAAGCATGAGACCACATAAACCTGCTGTAACAGGCGCAGCCATCGATGTGCCTTGCATTATATCGTAATTGCCACTAACGCCATAGGTGGCAGCACCACCACCCAGTCCAGAGAGTGATTGCGTAACTGTTCCTGCAGGCGAGGCCGTAGTGCTGAGAACAGAAAAAGCACCAATTCCCAAAAGGCCACTGGTAGCATACCCTCCCGGAGCAAGAACGTCAATCCAGGTGCCGTAGTTCGAAAAATCAGATTTGTTGTCGTTCAAGTCGCACGAGCCAACTGCAATTACATGCGGTAATGCTGCAGGATAACCAACGTAGTTTATTGGAATGTCCGGATTCATTTGAGTTTCCATGCCATTGCCATTATTACCGGCTGCACCTACCAAAACACAACCCTTGTTGTAAGCATAGTTTACCACATTTTGCATGGTTACAAAATACTGGGGTGTGCCCCACGACATATTTATTACATGCGCACCGTTGTCGGCTGCCCACACAATGCCTTCGAAACCGGCGGCCATGGCCTGTCCGTCGCTCGCATCATCGCCCAGCTTTACGGCCATCAGGCTAATGTTATAGCCTATTGAAGCTACCCCGATGCTGTTGTTGGTTGCAGCGCCAATTAGCCCGGCCGAATGAGTGCCATGCGACCAGATATAGGTGGCATCGGGTGGATTCGGGTCATCATCGCCGTTGCCAAGGTCAACAGCTGCAACTATTTTGTCCTGCAAGTCGGGATGATCCACGTAAATGGCATTGTCCAGAACTGCAACAACAATATTGGGGTCACCCGTGCTTACATCCCATGCCTGCGATGCATTTATAAGGTCTAAATGCCACGACGAGTTGGCTGATCCGTAAAGAAAACCTCCACTCAAACTGGCGTTATAGTAGGTGTCGTTAGGTGTTAACGATATAAAAAACCAGGGAGCTTTTTCGGCATACTCAATGTCGGGGTGGTTTTCTAAATCTTTAATCAATTCTTCAACCATCTCGATGTTGTCGAAATCCATGCGGAAAGTGCGTTGCAATATGTCGCTCTTTGCCGATATAAAAGGCATGCGCAACGAACTGATGTTGTATTTCCCCATTAGGTTTTGCAGAAAATACACGTCTCGCGGGTTAATCATACCGTCTTCAACTGCCACATTTAAAGCAGCGGTTTCGGTGATTTTAAAATACACCCGACCGTCAACGCACAAGCGGTCAACGGTTTGTGCCGACAAGTTTATTGCCGCCATAATACTAAATAAAACTAAAAAAAGAATTTGCTTTTTCATAATATTACATTTGGTTTATATTATTGTTTAATGACATTTCAGCCCCAAAATTAAAAAATAAATGAAAACATCAAGATGTTTATGTATAAATAGAATTAGGTTTTAATACATATTTTTTCATCATGTTGTCAGAGAGGTTTTATAGCTTGAATCACATGTCGTTTATGTGGCGGACCGGGCAGACGTTTAACAGTAAAACCTGCCTCTCGCAAGGCTCGTTTTACAATTCCTTTCGATGAGTATGTTACAAGAATCCCTCCTTTATTCATCATCGTAAAAAGCTTGTTAAATATAGCAATCGACCAGGTTTCGGGTTGTTTATCGGGCGAAAAAGCATCGAAATATACCAGGTCGAAAGTGCTTTCAGAAATAAAATCTGCAATGCTGCAGCATTGTTTTGTTAGCAAAAAACTATTACTCACAGGCGTTGCGGCATTCCATGGTTTACAAAATTTGCTGTAGTGCTCCTCATCGATGGCAACAGCAGATTGGTGGATCAAATAAAACTCATCGGGCAAAATGTTGTTGTCAATAGCCTGGTAATCGATGGTGTTTTGTAGTGCTGCATTGGCTTCGAAACTAAGCAGTGCATTTAAGCCCGATCCGTAGCCAACTTCAAGAATGCTTATGTGTTCATGAGAAAAATTGCTAAGTCCGTGTTTTATAAATACACATTCCGATTCAGTTCTGGCACCGTGAATACTATGATAGGCTTCATCGATACTTTGGTTGATGATACTTCTTGAACCATCGCCCGTTGTTATTATTTTGAAATTTTGCATTACTTCGTCTAATTCTTACATAAAAATGAAAAATCCTTAAAAAACCTTTAAAAAAAGTCATAATTTTACTGCAATAAAATAAAACAATAATTTGCTGTTATGAAAAAACTTTTTCTGTTAACTATTATCAGCGTAGTTGTAAGCTTTATGAGTGGCTACGCCGTTTTTGCCCAAATTTCGGAAGGAGGTTCGCCTCCCAGTTTTACCGAATTGAAAACATTCGACGAAATTGATTTGGTGAATATTATGCCTCCCGACATGGAAGCTGTGATGCTCGAGGATATCGATGATGAAAAGAATGGAACCATGTATAAAGTAGCTCGTTTACTCGACGTTGACCTGAGTATGGATAATTCTGGCACTTGGAGTGAACTTGACGACGGCACCGAAATATGGCGCTTGCAGATTCGAAGTAAAGATGCCCGTGGAATTGCGCTTCATTTTAGCAAGTTTAATATTCCCGACGGAGCCAAATTATTTGTTTACAAACCCGATCGCAGTGTAGTGCTGGGAGCTTTTACTTCCTATAATAACTCGGGCAACGACCCCACAAGTATTGGATTACTGCCCGGCCAGGATCTGATAATTGAATATGTGGCTCCCCGAGCAAATGCAAAAACCTTGGGATATAAAAAAGTTACGTCACCCGATTTTCATATTTTCAGAATATCGTATATGTATCGCGGAATGGAACTTTTTGAACTCGAACAAAAAGGAACCGGATACGGAGCCTCCGATGACTGTATGGTAGATGTGAACTGCTCAGAAGGAGCCAACTGGCAAATTCAAAAGAAAGGGGTGGCTCGCATTTATACTGTGCAGGGAATGTATGGCGGATATTGCACCGGTACTTTGGTAAACAATACTGCCAATAATGGTACTCCTTATTTCCTTACAGCCGACCACTGCGGTGGAACAGCCACTACTAGTGAGTTCAATCAGTGGGTTTTTTATTTCAACTGGGAAGCTGCAGGTTGTAATAATTCAACATCGTCGCCACCCTATAATTCAATGACAGGCTGCTCGAGAAAAGCTCGTTCGCCATTGAATGGTGGCAGTGACTTCTTACTGTTGCAATTGAATAATACGCCACCTTCAAACTATGGTGTTATTTACAATGGATGGAACCGCGCCAACACAGCCAGTTCAAGTGGGGTAAGTATTCATCATCCATCGGGCGACATCAAAAAGATTTCGACTTATACTTCAAATCTTATATCTTCAACTTACAACGGAGGAGCCGGAAATGTTGGAGCTACCGGTGCTCATTGGAGGGTTGTATGGGCACAAACAACCAATGGTTGGGGAGTTACCGAACAAGGATCGTCGGGTTCACCCATTTTCGACAGCAATGGCAGGGTGAATGGAACCCTCTCGGGCGGATCTTCGTACTGCGATGCAACTACATCTCCCGACTTATATGGTAAGTTCTATTATCATTGGGATCAATACGGTAGCGTGAATGCCGATAAACTGAAACCTTGGCTCGATCCACAAGGTACCAATCCAACAACACTCGACTATTACAATCCGAACAGCACCACACTAAATGCTAACTTTACGGCAAATCCAACCACAGTTACTGCCGGTGGTTCTGTAACCTTCACAAGTACTTCAACAGGAAGTCCCACAGGGTATTCATGGTCGTTTCCCGGAGGCAGTCCGTCAACATCATCGGCTCAGAACCCAAGTGTAGTATACAACACTGTAGGCTCCTATAATGTAAGCTTAACCGTTACTTCAGGTGCCAATTCCGACACCGAAACCAAAAACGGATATATTACCGTAACAGCTCAGGGAAGTGGATTTAGCCTCGACTTTGAGTCGTGTACCGATTTCCAGGTCGATGGATTTACACCCTGGACAACCTACGATGGCGATGCTTCAGCAACTTATGGAATTATCGGAGTAAGCTTCACCAATTCAGGCTACACAGGTTCATTCATAGCATTTAACCAAAATGCTACATCACCCGCAGCAGGCGCCCAATGGGCTGCCCATGGTGGTAGCCGCTGCGGAATATGTTTTGCTGCTACCGATGCCGTGAACAACGACTGGCTAATTTCGCCACAGGCCAGCATGCAAAGCAATGGTTCGTTTACGTTCTGGGCAAAATCGGCAACCGACCAATATGGTCTGGAACGCTTTAAAGTCTTGGTAAGCACTACCAACAATAGCACCGGTAGTTTTACGGCTATTACTGCTGCTCCTTATGTTCAGGCTCCTACCGAGTGGACACAGTACACATATTCGCTCTCTGCATACAATGGTCAAAGCATTTATGTTGCGATACAGTGTGTTTCCGACGATGCCTTTGGTTTTATGATCGACGACATTGTTCTCAATACCGGAACAGCAGCCGGAACAGCACCTGTGGCTAACTTTGTTGGAACACCTACAACCGTTACAGCAGGAGGCAGCGTTGCCTTTACCGATCAATCGACCAACACACCCACACAGTGGTCGTGGTCGTTCCCAGGTGGCACTCCTGCTACTTCATCGAGCCAGAATCCCACCATTGTTTACAATACTCCCGGCACTTACAATGTGAGCCTTACCGTTACCAATGCCTATGGCAACAACAACATTACCAAGAACAGTTATATTACCGTAAATCAGCAGGGGGGCAACGCTCCGGTAGCTAATTTCACGGGAACGCCCACTACGCTAACGGCCGGCGGCAGCGTTTCGTTTACCGATCAATCGACCAACACACCCACACAGTGGTCGTGGTCGTTCCCGGGTGGCACTCCAGCTACTTCATCGAGCCAGAATCCCACCATTGTTTACAATACTCCCGGCACTTACAATGTGAGCCTTACCGTTACCAATGCCTATGGCAACAACAACATTACCAAGAACAGTTATATTACCGTAAATCAGCAGGGGGGCAACGCTCCGGTAGCTAATTTCACGGGAACGCCCACTACGCTAACGGCCGGCGGCAGCGTTTCGTTTACCGATCAATCGACCAACACACCCACACAGTGGTCGTGGTCGTTTCAGGGTGGCACTCCAGCTACATCATCAAGTCAGAACCCCAGCATTGTTTACAACACACCCGGCACATACAATGTGAGCCTTACAGTGAGCAATGCTTATGGCAACAACAGCATTACCAAAAACGGATACATCACAGTAACGCAGCAAGGTGGAAATGGTCCGGTTGCCGATTTTTCGGGAACACCAACCTACCTAACTGCCGGTAATACCGTTTCGTTTACCGATTTATCGACCAATTCGCCCACCCAATGGTCGTGGTCGTTCCCCGGGGCAGCAACAACCACATCTTCGCAACAAAATCCGACTGTGGTTTACAACACTCCCGGTATGTACAACGTAAGTTTAACGGTTACCAATGCCTATGGCAACAATAGTATAACCAAAACGAACTATATTAAGGTAGTGGCTCCGGTAACAAGTTTCAGTCTCGATTTCGAAGATTGCACCGATTTTCAGGTCGATAACTTTTCGCCCTGGACTACACTCGACAACGATGGCATGCCGACGAATAATCTTACCGAAACGCTATTCGATAACCAAAACTACACCGGCTCGTTTATTGCCTTTAACCACACAGCCACAACACCTCAGGCTTCCGACGATTATGCCCCTCACGGTGGCGAACGTTGCGGTATTTGCATGCCTTTAACTGCCGGATCAAACAACGACTGGTTAATCAGCCCGCAAATCACATTGGGTAGCAATGCCATGTTCTCGTTTTGGGCAAAATCGGTTTCATACAACGGAATGGGTTCATTCAGGGTATTTATCAGTACATCGGTACCCAATCCCAACAACTTCATCATGATTTCCTCAGGTAGTTCTGTACAGGCACCAACCGTTTGGACTTTGTTTAATTACAACTTGAATGCCTATGCCGGTCAAACAGTATATTTGGCAATTCACTGCAGCCAGTTCAATTCCTATGGTTTAATGCTCGACGATATCGACCTGGTTTCGGCCACCGGTATTCAAGCTTCGGCTTATGCCCAAATGCAGATGTATCCAAACCCGAACCAGGGTAGTTTTGCCCTCGATGCCGGCGATTATGCCGATGCAGTTCAGTTGCAAGTGTATAATGTAAACGGACAAACCATGACCATCGAAGCCCAAAAAATCGGAAACGTATTCTATGTTGACATGGGAAGTGTTGCCAATGGTATGTATTTTGTAAAAGTTTCGGGAAATCAGGGAACACGCACCTTTAAAATGTCGGTGATACGATAGAATGTGTTGATATTTTCGAAAAATGCCTGCCGCACTGCGACAGGCATTTTTTGTAACGCATAATGCGGGTTTAGGTAAACATCAGATGCAAGCATTTCGATGGGCTATGGGGTATCGTCTTAGAGCTAACAGATTGCTTCGCTGCGCTCGTATTCTAAGACATATCCAAATAAAAGTGAAAAATTTTTTGTTAAAATGAGAATAGCTTTTCTCCACACAAGCCATTGCAAGCTATTTCCCATTCTAACAAAGAATTATCAGCATGCTTGTTTATTTAAAGAATGAGAATAAAGACTCACAAATTCTGTTTGACGTGATACTACTGCAAACATTCTTGCAACAAGCTTGCAGCAGACCGCATTCATTATAGAGTTATGATGTTTGCCCTCATTAAGTTTTCTGATGTAATACGTTCTAAGTTCCGGATCGTTTTGTACTGCAGAATTAGCTCCATTGCTCAATAGCTTTTTTATTTGCTTATTGGCCATATTGTTTACTTTCGATT
>CAZEHA010000037.1:0-37514 GCA_964511665.1 uncultured Bacteroidales bacterium | reverse complement strand
CCCATCAATATAATCCCTTAGTTTTCCTTCGGGTACTGTAATGACTTGTAATTCTTTGTTTTGCATTGTATTGTCCTGTTTCAAATATAAATACTAAATAATCTCAAATATACAATTATTCTCTTGTGTGCGTGAGCAAAATGAAGGCTCTTTTGGCTGCGAAGCGGTCGCCCGTGCATAGGGGCAGCCAAATGTGCCTGAATGTGGGCGGGTTTTCCTTTTTCTTTTCTGTATTTTTGCAGCAAATTACCATTGTCGTTGTCGTTTTTTCAGCTTGCCCCTAACTCCTTTATAACCTTTCCAAAAGTAAACTTACTTGTGAAAATTTAGCGTATAAGCTTACCTTTGGCTTGGTTTTATTTCCAAAATTATAAATTATTTTTAAAGCTCATCAAACGGCGACCTGATATTTTTTAAACTTTTTGTTGATACGTGGGTATAAATCTCAGTCGTCTTGCTGCTCTTATGGCCTAAAAGCTCCTGTATGAATCGTAAATCAGTGCCCGATTCCAATAAATGGGTCGCATAGCTATGCCTTAACCAATGCAATGTTACCGGTTTATGTATCCCCGCTTTTATACACGAATTTTTCAAAACTTTAGCCAAACTGGCTTCCGAATATGGCTCGCCTGATATTTGCCCCTCAAATAACCAGTCTTTTGGTTTGTACATTTCAATGTAAGTTGATAGCATAGCAATAATACTTTTCGATAAAGGAATCACCCGGTCTTTCTTTCCCTTTGAGTTCAAAATATACAGCACCTCCCGATTCGAATCAACTGCAGTTACTTTTAAATTAAGCAATTCGCTCCTGCGCAATCCACAGGCATATATCAAACTTAGCATGGTACGGTGCTTAACGTTCGTCGAACTTGTCAATATCGCCTTTACTTCTTGTTTGCTCAACACATTGGGCAATTTGTATTCACGCCGTGGACGCTCAAATTTTTCTACATCAATTCGACTTTTTAAAACCTCCCTGAAAAACAGCTTGCACCCATTTACCACCTGATTCTGATAAGAATAGCTATACTCGTTGGGTATTATAAAATCATTGACAAATAAAACCATATCATTTACCTCTATCTCTTCTGCTTGTTTGGGATAAATATATTTTAAAAACACCCGAACAGAATCACAATACGTTTCCACCGTTGAATCGCTGTACCTTTTGTGATTCATCCAATTACGCAACAAGCTTATGTACTGTTCTATTTTCTGCAAACTTTCTGGTTCTATTTCTTTTGATTTTAAATTAATCGCCTCAATGTTCTCTTTTTTAATGCGTACCGGCCAATGGGTATCTTCTTCAATGCTGTATGCCCGGCTTGCAAAATATGCCGTAACCATCTCATGATTTTCGTCACTATGAGGCATTTCCCAATAAAAACCTTCGGGCTTCCAATAACAATACTTTATACTCCTGAAAAACCGAATGTCGTTTTCGTTTTTTGGACATTTTACCCGTATATTCTTATAATTGATTAAAATACGAACTTGGGTTCGCATCGAAAGATCATGTGAATAAAACGCCAAATCATTGTCCTTCGTTTTGCTTTCAGCTTCATTTTCAGGCCTGTTTCCGACAAGGGGCAGATTAATTTCCGGAAAGAGTGACGTAAATTGATCGCGCGATGTTGCAGCATCGGGAATCAGCCAAGCCCTATGCGTACGGCTCCAGGCTGCTCCCGAAATTTGCCTGATTTTGTCGGAAATACGCTCGTCATAAGCAAATTCCAGCTTGATTTTGTCTTCGCCGCGATGCTTAATTTTACTCGTCTTTATCATATGTCTGCTGAGTTGTTGCTGCGACACTATTACTAATTAACAATAACAATTATTCATTTAGCTATGCCCATAGCGGTCTTTCAATCAACTGATTGATGTATTTATAATATCTTTTTCTCTCTACCTTGTGCCGAAGCAATTTGCCCGATTTTTTTTGCATGGCATCGCTACACTCAAAATCGAGTCGAAGCCTGAGTTCACCTTTATGTACTACAATATCGCTTGTCATTTTTATATTTTACCTGTTCCCATAATATGTATAACAACTTGTATACAAAACCTGCCATTGCTTAAAGCTTTGGCATAACTCCGTCTCTTTAGCAAGTGTATAATTCTCTGCTAATCAATGAGATGCTGCTGGGGTTTGCGACTGTTTCCATACAACTTATGTTGAATCAAAACTATCGAATTAAAAAATTAAATCCAACAAAAAATTGTAGAAAGTGTAAAATAATTGACATATTTTTTAATTTTATCGCTTAATTATTGCAGTTTTCTTGAAAATTGCTGTAAAACAAAGTCGGAAACTATGAATATCGAAAAGCAATGGTATGTACTTCGACTAAAACCCCTGACCGAATTCAGGGTTCATAATGCTATTGCCGAAACAGGTGCTGAAGTGTATTTGCCGCTTATCGAAAAAACACGCGTGTGCAATAAAAAATCGAGCCTTGTAACACGGCCTCTTATTACCGGATATATATTTGTGTATTGTAGTTGTGCCGAGCTCGAAAGATATCGCTATTTCAGGGGAGTGCTGGCTCCATTGTGTTTCGCGAAAAAATATATGTATCTTACCGACTCCGAAATAAACATTCTGAAAATAGCAAGCCAGAACCGGTCTGTTGAAATTACTGCCAAACCGTTATGCACCGGCCAAAAGGTTAATATTGTTTCGGGTCCCTTTGCAGGATATTCAGGCGAAGTGTACAAGCTTGGGCACAATGCCGCCGTGTATGTGCATGTGGGTTTGCCCGGAATCTGGCTCAAACTGAAAGTTCCCCGTAATATGCTAAGCAGTATTTCACCATAACTTGTGCTGTACTGCTGCGAAAATACTACAAGTCTTGTTTCTCATTGTTTTATTAATTACATTCGTAGCATAAAACTAATTGTCATGAAAAAAGTCTTAGCGATGCAGTGTCTGGTTTTGCTTGCCTTTATAGGAATGGCACAGCCCCACACCGGAAACATTACCATTTTGCACTCCAACGACTTGCATAGCCGTCTGTGTGGTTTTGCTCCCGAAAACGAATATTCTCCCTTAAGCGTGAACGACGATTTTACCTTGGGCGGTTTTTCGCGTATTGCCAGCCTTATTGCCACCGAGAAAAGTATAAAAGGCGACGAATTGCTGGTGCTCGATGCCGGCGATTTCCTTATGGGAAGTTTCTTTCATACCGACGAAGCAGAGTCGGGCTTTCAGCTGAGGCTGATGAAGCGCATGGGCTACGATGTGCTGGCCATAGGTAATCACGAGTTCGACTATGGTCCTGGCACACTGGCACGCATCATCAACAATGCACGCTTACGGGGCGAAATACCTCTGCTTACCTGTGCCAATCTTTCGTTCGACGATCGCCAGCAGGAATCGGCCGATTTAAAAAAACTCTACGACAATGGCACTATTGCACCCTACCATATCGTTACACGAGCAGGTATGCGCATTGGTATTTTTGGAATTTTAGGCTACGATGCCTATGATGTAGCCCCAAAACTGAAACCCGTAGTGTTCCTTGATCCGGTGAAAACGGCCAAACGCACATCAAAACATCTGAAAGCAGTTGAAAAGGTCGATCTGGTTATTTGCCTTTCGCATAGCGGCCTTACCTACACCAAAGTGAACAAACTCGCCGGCGAAGAAGTGAAACTGGCCGAAAATTGCCCTTATATCGACCTGATAATAAGCGGCCATTCGCACACCCTGCTTATTCAGCCCATGTGGATAAACGATATCATGATAGTGCAGGCAGGTGCCTACGGAACCAACATAGGTAAACTCGAATTGTCGGTTACCGACGGACGTATTGTGAACTCTAAATACAGAATCATTCAGGTGAACGACGAAATATTCGGCGACAACCAAATACAACGCGAAATAGAAAAACAAAAAGACGCCATCAACAAAAACCTGTTACATCCTTTAGGTTTCGACTTCAATCGTAAGATTGTAAAAACCGATTTCGACCTGGTGTGCGACGAAGTTGGCGACCCCGAAGGCAGTAATCTGGGGCCACTGATTGCCGATGCCATTTATTACTATGTGAACAAATATGAACCCGAAGGCACCGATGTTGCCATGATAGCTGCCGGAATGATTCGCGACAAAATAAAGCAGGGAAAACGTGGTTTTCAAACTGTATCCGATATTTTTAACATCGTGTCGCTGGGCGAAGGCAACAACGGTATTCCCGGATATCCCTTGGCAAAGGTATATGTTACCGGCAAAGAATTAAAAAATGTGCTCGAGGTATTGCTTATTGCCCCGTCGAGCAGCACTGCCAACTACTGTTATTTCTCCGGCGTAAAAATCTATTACAACCCCGAAAAGGGCATGCTGCGGAAAATCCAACGCATCGAAATTAATGGAACCGAAGTAGATTGCAGTAAATACAACACACAACTCTATGGCCTGGTTGCCAATTCGTATATGCTCGAGTTTGTGGGTATTATCAAAAAAATGACATTCGGATTGGTAAGTGTGTTCCCCAAACATGCCAATGGCGACCGAATTGTCGACATGAAAAATGCAATAATCGACTTCGATAAAGAAACCGAAGGCATACAAGAAGGCAAAGAATGGTTTGCCCTGATAGAGTTCTTCGAGAGTTTCGACGATTGCGACAGCGATATGATCCCCGACATACCATACGAGTACGCCGAACCTCGCTCGTGCCTGATACCTGTTGGCAATTCGGCAAACCGAAAAACCGATTAAGCCTGTTGCAAGCTTACAATAATTCACTATTTTTACCAACCTTATGAATGAATATCCGCGCACATACCAAGAATTGATGCAAATGATTGAGGCAAGGCCTGTAGAAGCCGGACGCCTCTACTTTCTCGATGCTTCGGTGTTGTTGCGCGATACGCAGGCACCCCGTAATCTGGCGCGTTTTCTGTCGGCTATTGCCAATGGCGGAGAGGCGGTGGTGTTTTGCGGTGTAGCTGTTGCAAGGGGGCGGGCCAAGGCTTTGCAACCACTAAAGCCTATTGCCGACCTGAATTGGTTTATTCACGAAATACAGTCATTTGTAAGTCCGCCGTTTAAGGGTTTCGAATGCAACTGCATACAGCTACTTGATGGGAATATAGTGCTGCGATTCGATATTGCTGTTGCCAATAACCAACCCCACATGTTTGCCGACAGTCGCTTTTATAAATACTACCGCCGACGTTGCGAAATGTTGACTGAGGCCGAACTGCGAATGTTGTACAAAGCATCGGCATCGCCCGAGCTCGACTTTGTGGGTATATACAACACCAACGGATTACCTGTGCTGGCCGACGGCTCAGTAAAAACCATTAGTTTTTATCCGAAACTACTCATTCAGAACAGGGGAGGAGCGATTGAAAAAGATTATAAAATAGAAGTACTGCTGCCTACTGTGCTGCACGATATCGAATTCTATCCGCTTCAGGCCAAACTGGTGAGGCACGAGGGAATTTACTCGGTTTTTAGTGTGGCAGGTAATCATGCCCTCTATCAGGATGAAGTGGCACAACCTCTCGAAATTAAAATACTGGTCGATACCGAAAATTTTGATGTGTTCAGCCGCGAAATGCTCACCATACGCATTTACTACTCAAGCGGTGTGCAAACACGCAGTTTGAAACTTTCGGATACGCTTACCTACAACGGCCGCATTTTGCAAAAAAACGATTTTGTCGGTAAAAAACCACTCCGGCAAAACAGCCTTTTCTCCGAATAATAGTTCCCTCCGGATATCGAGCGATGCACCGAGTGAAACCGAGGTGTGATTCGCTCCTTAGAGCGAATTGTATCGAGAAGCCCGTAGTGAACCGCATTTCTGAAATATTGTAATTCCCCGGTCTTTAAAATGCAGCCAGCTTTGGTTGCTGAGGCACTCGAAGTACCACGCTGGCTGCATAACATACTACGAAAACTCATCTCAGAAACACTATCATTCCACGGTCACCTCGGTACGTTCTCCTATCGTCGAACATATCTCGACATGCTCGATACATCGCTCGGTGTCCGGAGGCTATCGGACTTCGAGCGGTGCACCGAGTGAAATCGAGGTGTGCTCAGCTCCGCTGAGTGTATCGAGAAGCCCGTAGTGAACCGCATTTCTGAAATATTGTAATTCCCCGGTCTTTAAAATGCAGCCAGCTTTGGTTGCTGAGGCACTCGAAGTACCACGCTGGCTGCATAACATACTACGAAAACTCATCTCTGAAACATTATCATTCCACGGTCACCTCGGTACGTTCTCCTATCGTCGAACACTCGGTGTCCGTAGTGTAACGCTTATTGTTTTACCATCTTTCTCACCAACATATTGCCGTTATTGTCCTCAAAAATCAGCAAATAGAATCCTGTGGGCAAATGACCGGTTTGTATTTGTCCTAAAATATTTTCGGTTTTAAAAATCCTTTTCCCTGTGATATCGGTGATAGTCAGCCTACTTGCCGATTCAAATTCTTCAATATGAATAACATCATCGAAAGGATTCGGGAACACTTTTACTCGTGCCATCGATTGGGTGGTAACCGAAGAATTGTCGATAAAATTGGCCGTTAAACTCAAATTATTTTCAGGCATAGTAAAGCTATACTCGGCATCAGTGGCAAACACATTGCCGCCTCCATCTGTCCAGTTTACAAAAGCAAATCCTTCAGCAGGAACGGCAGCAATGCTTGTAGTCTCGCCTGCTGCAAACATGCCTGCCCCTTGTGCCTCGCCACCCGAAACGGGATTGGAACTAAGGCTAAGTTGATACATTTGTGTTCCCGAGGAAACAAAATGTGCGGTAAGATACACGTGGTTGGCAGGCATTACAAAACTATATTCAGTATTGGTGCTTACCACAACACCATCTTGACGCCAGCTCTGGAATGTGTAATCAAGAAACGGGTCAGCACCTACGGTTACTTCTTCGCCAACCGAATAATCCCAGTTACCCCATACATAACCTGTGTTTTCGGGAACTACTTCAATATATACCTGATAAAACTCAACAAGCACTGTAAGATAAAACAATTTCGATACGCCTGTGTTGAACTCAATTTCGATAATTACATTGTCAACATACAGGTCTTTTTCATTATTTAAACTCTTTGCACCTCCGGCATATAAGTCGATACGCAGCAACGAAGTGAGTCCGTCGATAGGTATTACTTCATAATAAGGATATTCAAAAACATCAACTACACTACCATCGATGAACCAAATGAAAAGGTTTTCGACCGAACTCGCATCATTCCACGTAATTGTGATATCAAGGTATTGCGGTATTTCGTCCTCGTAGTAGCTGGCCGATTGCGGATCGATTTCAGGGTTTGCAGATCCTGTTTCTATTGCAGTTATAGTGAGTGTAGCCTGATTGTCGTCGTCGAAAACAACAACTATTTCAACTTCATCGTTTACGGCCTGCAACACGGTGCTTAAATACGATGATTCAATGAATAACCACGAATCTTGTATGCGAAATTGCACGTCTTCTTCGAGAAGTACCCCATTGCCGCTTACCTGGCTTATACTTGTTGCCGAGTTGTAAACAATGTAAGTGAATACATCTTCCTGATTGCTTAAATCGAACTCCTGTGTTTCGGGGGTAATGAATGGAAAGTCCGAGTATATAATTTCGATACCGAAGTATGATGTGTATTCACCACCAAACTCCGTATAGAAACTAAGATAATCGCCCGGATTCGGATTCATCGATTCAATGAATTCCTGAGTTATTATCAGCAAATCGCCGCTAATCACGTAATCGGTACTTTCATTCAACTGCATTTCGAAGTATTCTTCATCTTCATAAAAGTAAAATACCTTTTCTATACTTGTTTCATCTCCCCAATAAATGTTGAAAGCCATGTCGTTCGGTTCGAGAATACTGTATGTAAGATAATAGGGAAAAATATATGCAAAGTCGAAATATCCCATTCCGGTGGTGAAACTCATCATAAACGGATTGTTCATTGATAATCCGGGATTTGAAGCATCTTCAACAGCCCATGGAGGTACATTCAAATTGTAGGTCTCCATAGTATTCAACGGTAGATTTGGCTCAATAACCAGTGTATTGCCATCTTCTATAGTAATACTGGCAATGCCCCATGGATTGCCAAAATTATCAATGAGACTAATATCTCCAAATCCGTTGTTACTGCTTCCTTCCATTATATTGCGGTCGAAATACAGATATAAACTGGTATTAATGTCAACCCAAGTATCGCCATTTGTTGGGCTCGAGTATAATACTTCGGGAAACTCGCCCAGAAAAACAGCGGTAACATACACATCTTCCGAGCCCATGATAAACTCATAAGGATTATCGGTGATTTCAACATCGTCGCCAACAATCCATTTCACAAAATCGTAACCTTCGTTGGCAACTGCCAGTAGCGAAACTTCTTCGCCCGGCCCGTATTCCCCACTTCCTTGCACCCATCCACCATTCCATGGAAAATAATCGGCATTTACATAATAGTATTCTTCCCACATGTTCAGAAAAATATAGGCTGGCCCACCCGCATCAAAATTCACTGTAACCGTTGCATAAAAATTATCGATAGCTTTGGCCTGTGAACTTTTTTCTCCACCAAAATATATTCGCAGTTGCGATGTTTGGGCATTGATTGGCGTAATTTCATAGGCCGGATAATCGAACTCTTCGGGATAACCGTCTTCTATATAGCCAACCGTCATGTTTTCAACACTACCGGCATCATTCCAGGTAATTATTGCATCAAAATACTCGGGAGCATTGTTCATGTCGATGTCGAAACTGTTTGGGTTAATCTGTGCTTTTACAACTCCCGTCTGTATGGCATTCACAGTGAATGTGCGAGTGATTTCACCCTCGAAATTAACCAGAAATTCGGCCGATTGCCCCGATGCTGTTAAAATACCTGCAAGGTATGAGGCATGAATAAAGAGCCGGTTGCCTATAATCGAATACTGACTTGGCTGCAACTGATTGCCCTGATAGCTAAGCGAAACAATTTGGTATTGATCGAGAAGGGCTACACTCGTAAAAACCGGTTCAATATTGCTAATGTCGAAACTTTTTTCGGTGGGATACAAATACGGATAAAAAGTGTAGGTTACATGAATGCCGAAATGTACCAGAATAGTTTCGTCGAAAACTGCATCAAACATCATATATTGACCCGGATTTGGATCGAGCCCCTCTATAAACGATTGCGTAATAATGAGGTAATCGTCGCTCAATTCATAGTCGGTTAAAGGGTTCAGATACAGGGTTTGCATTTCTTCTGATTCTTCATCCCAGTAATAATAGTTAATGCCTGTAATAGCCGAAGGCCCGTTGTATTCAACGTAGAAGCTTACATTTTCGGGTTCCGAAATACTAAACGATTGCTCTTGTGGCCATATGCCCTGCGAAAACATTGGATTGGCAAAGCTTAGGAACAAGCCGGTGACAACAAGTAGCGTCAGTGCCCGAGCGATTTTTTTTAATACAGTTTTCATAATATTCAGTGTTTAAGGTTGACATCGGTTTTTATAACAGGTAAATATAACGAATATCTCGTATCGATTTGATATTTTTATGAAATATTTAAGTATTTTCACCCAATGTTTTCAACAGTATTTGTGAATTGTTATGAGTGATAATCAAAACAGTGTTCAAGCCGGTGAACGCATTGCAATGCTTCGTAAATTGCTTAATCGGCACAATTATTTGTATTATGTGAAATCGGCTCCCGAGATTAGCGACTACGAGTACGATATGTTGATGAATGAGCTTATGCAGTTGGAGCTAAGCTACCCTGAATATTACGACCCTAATAGCCCGTCGAAGCGTGTTGGCAGCGATATTTCGAACAAATTTCATCAAATACGGCACACTTACCCCATGCTTTCGCTCGGAAATACCTACAACAGGGGTGAACTCGAAGCATTTCATCAAAGGGTACTGAAAAATCTTACCGAGTTGCCCGAGTATGTGTGCGAACTGAAGTACGATGGCGTTTCGGTAAGCCTTAGGTATCTCAACGGAGCATTGCAATATGCAGTTACGCGGGGCGACGGTGTGCATGGCGATGATATTACCGAAAATGTGAAAACTATCAGAAGTATTCCGCTTCAACTCATGGGCAACGATTATCCTGAGGACTTTGAAATTCGTGGCGAAATTTTTATGTCGCGTCCTGTGTTCTTCGCATTGAATAAGCAGCGCGAATCAATGGGCGAACAGCCTTTTGCCAACCCACGCAATGCGGCCTCGGGCACAATCAAACTGCAACAATCGGCCGAAGTGGCTGCGCGCAAACTCGACTGCTTTTTGTATTATATTCAGGGAGAGGATCTGTCGTTTCCCGATCATTTTACAGCACTTAAAAAAGCACGCGAATGGGGCTTCAAAATCCCCGATTATATTGTGAAATGCAGTAGCGTTTCCGATATATTCGACTTTATCGATTATTGGGATAAGCAACGCAGCCGACTAGCTTTCGATATCGATGGCATTGTAATTAAGGTGAATTCGTTTGCCCATCAGCAACAGCTGGGATATACTGCAAAAACACCCCGATGGGCTATCTCATACAAGTTCAAAGCCGAAGAAGCCACCACCGAACTGCTGAGTATCGACTATCAGGTGGGGCGCACCGGGGCCATCACTCCGGTTGCCAATCTGCATCCTGTGCTACTGGCCGGAACCGTAGTAAAAAGGGCCTCGCTGCACAATGCCGACCAAATGGCCTTACTCGATATTCGCATTGGCGATACCGTGATTGTTGAAAAAGGAGGGGAGATAATTCCGAAAATTGTGGCTGTTGCCCAACGGGGTAATGCCAGCGAACCTGTACGTTTTATTCACCTGTGCCCCGAATGCCATACACCACTGGTGCGTAACGAAGGCGAAGCCAAACACTATTGCCCCAACGACGATGCTTGCCCACCGCAGATTACCGGGAAAATAATTCATTTCATCAGTCGCAAAGCCCTCGATATCGACTCGATGGGTGAAGAAACCGTGGAATTGTTTTTTAGGCATGGTCTCATTAAGAATGTAGCCGACCTATACACCATTTCTAAAGATGACATTCTGCCATTGGAACGGTTTGCCGAAAAATCGGCAGCCAATATTATCGAAAGCATCGAAAAATCGCTCGAAGTGCCTTTTCACAGGCTCTTGTTCGGTTTAAGCATCAGATATGTGGGAGAAACCGTTGCAAAAAAACTGGCTGCTGCTTTTGGCAATATCGACGCTTTGATGCAAGCGAGCCGCGAGCAACTGGTAGCTACCGACGAAATAGGCGAAAAAATTGCCGAAAGCATTATCGAGTATTTCTCCAATCCGTTGCATATCGAAATTATTCAGCGATTGAAATCCTATGGCTTGCAAATGCAGGAACAAAAAAGCGAAAAATTGTCCAACACGCTGTCGGGCAAAAGCTTTGTGATTTCGGGTGTGTTCAGCAGGCACTCGCGCGACCAATATAAACAAATGATTGAGGCGCATGGAGGCAAAAACTCAGGAAGCATCTCGGCAAAAACCGATTATGTGCTCGCCGGCGATAACATGGGGCCCTCAAAACTCGAAAAAGCGCAAAAACTCGGGGTGAAAATCATCGACGAAAACACTTTTCTGTCGATGATCGATGAAAACTAAAGCATCGAGAAGCTTGCTATGTTTTCAACTTCTATGAACATTAGATGTGGTTGAACTGTTTTAAAATAAATCTGTAATCTCGTTATTATGAAACTGAGATATTCTCTTTTAGTATTGCTACTTGTATTTCCATTGCTGATAGAAGCGCATCCGGCTAAAAAGGTAAAACTGAAATATGCCGAAGGTAAATTGTTCATAGAGGTGATGCATCCGGTAAACAATGCCGAAAATCACTATATAAGCAACATTACGGTGTATGTCGACGGGGTAGAGGTGAAAACCATCGAACCCAAACGGCAAAGCTCGAAAGAAAGCGAAATTGTAGAATTGCTAATCCCCGAAATTCAGCAGGGTAGCAAGGTAGTGGTAAAAACAACCTGTAATAAATTAGGAAACAAAAAGGCGAAAATTGTAGTACGCTGATTTGTGGAACATACCCATTCAATTGTGCTTGGTTATAATAATAATGAATTGGCTGCGTTGTAAGCTAATAAACCAATGATGCAGCCACAAGCATGAAACAGCAAATAATCGACAATTTGGCCAATGCCGAAATGCTCGAAAAACTCTATCGTAGCAACAAACAGTCGTTCGCAAAGGCTTTTTCGGAACTTACGGCATCTTACGATTCAGAGCTTATCAGGTTCTGGAAAATAAGACTCGCAGAGAATAAAACCCCTTTAGTTGTATCAACAAAAATTGTTGATGTGGTGGTGCTTATTGCAATTTGTTTGATTACAGGTTTTTTGGTAAAAATACCCAATGTTTTTCCCGAAATTGGTTTTGAGAGGTTTTATACGCGCAATCTGGCTGTTATTCTTTTCAACGGATTGGTAATGTATAGCCTTTTTAGGCTTGGTGCTAAGGCCGTAAAGGCAGCCATAGTTTATGTTGTGGCACTCGTCGCCATGTTGTTGTATTTGAATGTAATCCCCAACGAAACAGGGCATTCGTCCGATTTAGCACTGATGCATGCCCCGCTGTTGATGTGGTGCATCTGGGGTGTTGTTTTTACATTGCATAATTTCAGAAACCCGTCGGAGCGTATGGAGTTTATCCGCTTCAACGGCGAGTTGGTAATTATGACAGTTTTAATACTATTGGCCGGTGGATTGCTCACTGCGCTAACTTTGGGCTTGTTCACCGCCATCAACATCGATATTTCGACTTTTTATTTCGACTATATTGCGATTTTTGGATTGGTGGGAGCACCGGTGGTTGCCGCTTATCTTACCCACTCTTACGGTAATATTACAGGTAAAATTGCTCCGGTTATAGCCAAGGTGTTTACGCCGCTGGTGTTGATAACTCTGTTGGTATATCTTGTTTCGATGCTTGTGGGTGGCTCGGCCGTAATGCACGACCGCGAACTGCTTATTGTGTTCAATGTGATGCTGCTGGCAGTAATGGCCATTGTGGTGTTTAGCCTGTCGGAACTCGACCGCAAACAGCAGCACAACATTCACACGCTTATTCTATTGTTGCTCACTGTTTCGGCACTCATCATCAATGCCGTGGCTCTGGTAGCCATCGTGTCGCGTTTGTTTCAGGGCATTACCCCAAACCGCAGCGTGCTTGCCGTTTCGAACCTGCTCATATTTGTGCACCTGTTTCTGATATCGATAGGTTTACTGCGTTCCTACTTCAGGGGCGAAAGTGTTGACTCCATTGCCCGCATCACAGGTCGATATTTAGGTGTATATGCCGTTTGGACTTTTGTGGTCGTCTTTCTGGTTCCTGTGCTGTTTTCGTTTCGGTAAACAGTTGTTGTCAGGCTCCGGTTACTACCTGCCCGGTGCTGTAATCGAGTTCAGAGCCCATCAGGCTGTGAGGGATTGAATAAATAAGCAGCAACACAATGGCAGCTATAAGAGCCCAGTAGGGTCGGGGCTTCTTTAAGTTGGCAATTACAGCAGCAGCATAAACCAAAAAAATAATGAGTGTTTTGTTGTCGGTTAAATCATAACCGAACGGAAAACCTGTCCAAAAATGCCCGAAAGCGTATTTCTGAATAATTGGCCCCAGTATCAATCCACCCACAAGCAACAAAACAAAACTGATGTTCATATACCTGCGGTATTTGTTGTTTCGGGTTATCACAAGCAATCCGGTAAGATTCGAGAAGAACATGGCCAGAAACATAACCAATATGTGAGGAATCATAAAACCGGCCGGTACATCTCCCTTAAAACGCATAATTACCGGTTCCGATTTAGCTATTTGTATGGTTTTTTCATTATGATTCAACTCTAAATAATATTGCAGCTTGCCTGCAGCCGGCTGCACCGGCAGTGCTGCGGTAAGTGTGTTCTTTTCTTTCACAAAGCCTGCTTGTTGCCATTCTGAATTGGTTGGGTAGGGGCGGTAAAACACAGTTCCCGAAAGTCCATCAGGGGCATCTTTCAATTCAATAAAGCAATCGCGAGTGAGGGTATGACTCCGCTTCAACGAAAACTTATAATTTTGGCCGTTTAGTTCAATACTGTACTTCTTAGGATAGGTAGGGCCTGTGCTGCGTTGATAAAAAGCTGCCAGCAGTGTGATAATTGCCGATAATATCCAAACCAATGCCCATCTGAATTTAGAACTTGTCATACTATAACTGAATTAGTAAAACCATGTTGTTGCTGTTTCTAATGATATCAACCGTAATTGTGGCTCCGGGTTCAATTCTGCTTAACCGAAACATATATTCGTAAATATCGCTTACAGGCATTCCGCCAATGGCAACAATTATATCGCCGCTTTTCATCCCTGCCAGGTAAGCCGGTTTTCCGGGGCTTACGGCCTGAACACGCAGTCCCTGTATGTCGGTAGCCGTGATATCGGGCATAATCCCAAAACTAACTTTCCCCCTTCCGTGTCGGGTTTCCGAAGCCTGACGGGGACCTGCTTCGGTAAAATGCATTTCGTAATTATTGCTCGCTATCAGCCTAACAACACCATAAACGTATTCCAATATCTGCTGCATCCCCGGGTAATTAATTTTTTGCTCACTATCATCGGGAGTATGATAATCGGGGTGTGCACCGGTGGAGAAATACATTACAGGGATTCCTGCGGCGTAAAAAGCTGCATGATCAGACGGACCGTAACCCTCGCTTTGATGATGAACTACAAGATTCGAATATAACACTGCATCGTTTAATAGTTTTTCCATGTCGGCTGCTGTACCTGTCCCTCCGGCAACTATTTTTTTGTCGCTCTGTAAGCGACCAATCATGTCAAGGTTTATCATAGCTACTACCGAATCGATTGGTACAGGCATGTTTTCTACCACAAATTTAGAGCCCAGCAAACCGCGTTCTTCGGCACCAAAAGCAATAAAAATAAAATTCAAAGAGTCGCATAATTCACTCTTGCTGATTGCTGAAGCCAGCAACAGCATTCCGGCAACACCCGAAGCATTGTCGTCGGCACCATAGTGTATGGCGAGTTCTTCGGGTGTTCGGCTGCTGCTGCCATATCCTCCCAAACCCAAATGATCGTAATGCGCACCAATAATAAGATATCGGTTTGAGCGATTGTTGATAATTGCACCCATGATGTTACAGGTATTCCTGAAAACGGGTTCTATTTTGCATGCAGCCTCAAAAACAATATCGGTGATTACACCGATTGTGTCGTTAGACACATCAGGTATTTTTTTATTATTTGCTGCTGCTTCTACATAGTTGTTTAAAATGTATTGTGCAGCATCGCGTGTTACATACAGCACCGGAAGTGCAGTTTGCAAGCTCGTTATGGTATCGGGTTCAAAAAAGTCGCAAACAAAAATAACACCTGATGCCCCCCTGTCGAGCATTTCGAAAACCAAATCGCGGTGGGCAGCAGGGGTGCTTATATTGCTGGTTTTTTGCTTGGTACTGTTGGGTATTAACATTACCCACTTTTCTTTTAATTCGCTCTTGTCGAATAGGCCTCTGTCGTTTTTTGTTCCGTAGGGGCATATTACAATTGGAGCCTCAGCCTTGGCTGTGGCCGAAAAGGCAGCCGGTAAAAAATGGTTGTGCAATTCAAGCCTGCTATCCGACACACGAGCATAACTGCCTTCTCCCACAAGGTTGTAAGCCCTGAACATAAATTCTTGTTGCCCGAATGGATGCTGTGTTTGCAACCCAATCGATGCAAATTCTTCGAGTAGATACAATGTAGATAAACTATCGCCTTTGGTTCCGGGCGCACGACCCTGCAATAAGTCGGAACTGAGTATCTGAACATGCAATTTGAGCATGTCGTGATCAAAATATTCAATCGGCTGTGTGATAGATTGGGCCTGAGTAAATATGCCGATAAGCAAAAACAGAGCCGCGATCAATGCCCGAAATTTGCAAAACCACCTCATAAACGGCAGTAAAAACAGGTATTTCGGTAAGTTTTTCGTCATGAATTTATGTGTTGTTTTTTCGGGCAAAAAAGTGCAATGGGTCACCCCAAACGCCGTAGGCAATTTCGTCGCCGGCATCGTTTATTTGTTTTTCGAGGCCTTTCAGGTATTCATCGGTTTCTTCTGGAATAGCCGGTTTTCCCTTGTATAAATTATAGTTGTCGTGATATTTTACCGGTGTGATATTGGGCATAATTATATTTGATCCTGCTTTTAATCCATTCTCACGTCCTTTGGGGTCGATGGTTTGCAATGCTGTGGTTGAAGCAATGTTGATGTCTTTCATGATGATGCGCAAGCAGGCAATCATTTTAAAACTGAGTTGCAGACGTTGCTGCAGCGAAGGCAATTTATCGCGGTGGGCATACAGTGGAGTGTCTTCGTGCTCGATGTATGGACCCATTCCACACATATCGATGTCGAAATCGCGCATAAAAATCAAATCATCAGCCAAATGTTCGATGGTTTGAAACGGTAGGCCAATCATAACACCGGTTCCGGTTTGATAGCCGCATTTTTGTAATAGTTTCAGCGTATCAATACGATTTTGGTAGCTGTGATTTGCATCGTTAGGGTGAATGTTGGCATATAATTCGGGCGTAGCGCTTTCTATACGCAGTAAATAACGGTGCACGCCCGCCTCGAACCATCGGCGAAATACCTCTTCGGTTTGCTCGCCACACGAAAGGGTAACGCCCAATGCCCCGTTGCCTATCTTTTTAATTTCGCGCAATAGCTTCTCTATACGATTGGTAAATGCAGGGGTGTTGAGTTCTCCCGATTGCAGCACCAGCGAACCCCATTGGCGATTGTGTGCATATCGGGCGCATTCTATAACTTCATCGTCGGTAACTGCATATCGTTTTACTTTTTTATTGTCGTGCCTTATGCCGCAATAATAGCAATTCTTCGAGCATATATTCGACAGTTCAACCAATCCTCTGAAGTACACCTTGTTCCCAATGTATTGCTGCTTCACTTCGTAGGCCTTTTTAAGCAGTAACTCGTAATTTTCGCCGGTGGCCGACAACATTTCGATGATGTGGTTACGGTTAAATACTTTTTTCTCGAGAAGGCTTTTGAATGGGGTCATGTGATATTTTGTTTATATGCCATCAGCGTGTTATGAAGCAAAGCTACTATGGTCATCAGTCCCACGCCACCGGGCACGGGTGTTATGTAACTGCAAAGGGGTGCTACATTGTCGAAATCTACATCGCCCACCAGTTTCCAACCCGACTTGGTTTTATCGCTGGGTATACGGGTGATGCCTACATCAATTACTACAGCACCTTTTTTTACCATATCGGCGGTGAGAAACAGTGGTTTTCCCATTGCAACAATAAGTATATCGGCTTGCAGGCAAATGTCTTTCAGGTTGTTAGTTTTACTGTGACACACGCTTACAGTGGCATTACCCGGGTAAGTATTACGGCTCATCAGCACACTGATAGGTTTCCCAACAATGTTGCTGCGACCAATTACCACGCAATGCTTTCCTTCTGTTTCTATTTGGTAGCGGCGCAGCAGTTCTATAATGCCGAAAGGCGTTGCCGAAACAAATGCAGGCATGCCAATCAGCAGTTTTCCGAGATTGATGGGGTGGAAGCCGTCGACATCTTTTGCGGGGTCGATAGTTTCAATAACCAGTTGTTCGTTGATGTGAGCGGGTAGGGGAAGCTGAACAATTAAACCATCTACCTTGCTATTGGTGTTTATTTCTTTTATTATGTTTAGTAATTCAGCCTCTGATGTGTTTTCTTCAAGTCTGATAACCTGTGAGCTGAATCCCACCCGGGCACACGATTTTTCTTTGTTACCCACGTAGGTTTCGCTGGCGCCATTGTTACCTACAATTATAGCTGTAAGGTGCGGAACCCTTTTGCCGGTTTCTGTAATTGCTTTTACTTCTGCTTCTATTTCGAGCAATACTTCTTCTGATATACTTCGTCCGTCGATAAGTTGCATAGCTTGTGTTTGTTTATCGTTTAGGCATTCGCCCCATCATTTTACTTGCTTTGTTTTTGTCGGTCATCACTTGCATCATGCGCCTTGTTTCGTCGAATTGTTTCAGTAGCCTGTTCACATCCTGAACGGTGGTTCCGCTTCCATCGGCAATGCGTTTGCGTCGGCTGCCGTTTATTATTTTCGGATTGTTGCGTTCTTCGGCAGTCATGCTGTGTATAATGGCTTCTATGCCCTTAAAGGCATTGTCGTCGATGTCCATCTTGCTTAATGCTTTACCCATTCCGGGTATCATGCCTGCAATGTCTTTAAAATTACCCATTTTCTTGATTTGCTGAATTTGCTTCAAAAAATCGTCGAAATTGAATTCGTTGCGGGCAATTTTCTTTTGCAGCTTACGCGATTCTTCAATGTCGAATTGTTCCTGTGCTTTTTCAACCAGGGTAACAATATCGCCCATGCCCAAAATACGTGTGGCCATACGTTCGGGGTGAAAAACGTCGATGGCGTCCATTTTTTCGCCGGTACCCACAAACTTGATGGGCTTATTCACCACACTGCGTATCGAAAGTGCAGCACCACCGCGTGTGTCGCCGTCGAGTTTGGTAAGCACTACTCCGTCGAAGTTTAGCCGTTCGTTGAATTCTTTGGCAGTATTCACGGCATCTTGTCCGGTCATCGAATCAACAACAAATAATATTTCGTCGGGCTTTACCGCATCTTTTATAGCACTTATCTCCTTCATCATCATCTCGTCGATAGCCAAGCGACCTGCGGTATCGATAATGATGATATCGCAGCCGTTCTCTTTGGCATACTTCAGCGATGCGCGGGCAATATCAACAGCATTTTTATTTTCGGGTTCGGAATACACCGGTACTTCAATCTGAGAACCCAGTATCTTTATTTGCTCGATGGCAGCAGGCCGGTATATGTCGCAGGCTACCAACAGGGGGTGACGGCCTTTTTTTGTTTTTAGCATGTGGGCAAGTTTCCCCGAAAAAGTAGTTTTTCCCGAACCTTGCAAACCCGACATCAGAATAATCGAGGGCTTCGCCTTTATGTTGATTTCGCTTGCTGCGGTCCCCATAAGTTCGGTAAGCTCTTCGTGAACTATCTTTACCATCATCTGTCCGGGTTTCACAGCCTTTAATACGTCTTGCCCCAAGGCCTTTTCTTTTACATTTTCGGTAAATTGCTTGGCGGTTTTAAAGTTTACGTCTGCATCAAGAAGCGCTCGCCTGATGTCTTTCAGTGTTTCTGCCACATTCACCTCGGTAATTCTGCCCTCGCCCTTTAGAAGTTTGAACGATCTTTCGAGTTTGTCGGTTAAATTTTCGAACATACGCTTATATTTAAATTGCTGCAAAAATATTGAAAAAAGATTACACTAATTACATATTGAAATGCTTCCCGTATAATACATGCTGTTTTTTTTCAAAATTACTGTATTTTTGCAACGAAATTGAAGTTGTAATACCGGTTATTTTTTGAGAAAGCATAGAATATATAAAAGAATAGTTTGGGCGCTTGTGGTTTTTTTAATCCTTCTATCAGTACCTGCTAGTATTCTTTTAATCAATGTGATAGGATATTATAATCCTCCACGCGCTATGATACTCGAAGAGAACAGCGATTTCGATACCTTGCCCGCCGATAATAAGGTATATCAGTTGATGAGCTGGAATATAGGATATTGCGGCCTCGATCGCGACATGGATTTTTTCTACGACGGAGGAAGTATGCTTAGACCCGAAAAAGAGCAGGTGTATGATAATTTTCTTGCTATTCAAGATTATGTGAATACCGATACCATCAGCGATATTTTTTTGCTTCAGGAAGTTGACAACGGCTCCAGACGCAGCTATAATACCAAGCAATACGATAATTTCTGGAGCCTGAAATTGCTCGAAGGCTATCGTACCTATTTTGGAATTAACTACTCTGTTAAGTTTGTCCCTGTGCCTGTTACCAATCCTATGGGAAAGGTGCTTAGCGGTTTGTTGAGTATTTCACGGTTTGTCCCAAAATCGGTAATTCGAAGAGCATATCCCGACAACGAATCGTTTCCGATGAAATATTTTAACCTAAGGCGTTGTTTCCTGGTGAAACGATATCAACTCGATAATGCCAGGGAACTCATGATAATAAATACTCATAATTCGGCTTTCGACGACGGATCGCAACGCAAAATGGAGATGGATCACCTGAAAAACTACATTCTACGCGAATACGAAAATGGCAATTTCGTAATTGTAGGCGGCGACTGGAATCAGGTTCCAACAGGTTTTGAGCCTGCCTACCATGACGACTTTTTCGATTCGACATATTCGTTGCTTGTTCCCGATGACTTTTTGCCTGAAGGCTGGCAATGGGTATACGACAACAGATGTCCTACTAATCGTCGTGTTAATCAGGCATATGTAAAAGGAACCACAGGAACAACTGTTATCGACCATTTTTTGGTTTCGCCCAATATTGTTGTCGATACGGTTTACGCAAAACATCTGGACTTCGAGCACTCCGACCATAATCCTATTTATCTGCGTTTTAAGCTATCTGAATAACAAACCCTGCAGCCATAAATGTAATGACAGAAGACAAACGAAAAAAAGGAATTTATCGGGTAACCCTATGGGGCTCGTTGGGTAATGCCATCCTTATTGTTTTTAAGTTTGTTGCGGGAATTCTCGGTAATAGTAGCGCAATGATTGCCGACGCCATTCATTCGGTTACCGATTTTGTTACCGATGTGGTGATATTGTTCTTTGTTAATATTGCATCAAAACCCGAAGATAAAGACCATGCCTATGGACACGGAAAGTATGAGACCCTGGCAACTACCATTGTTGGTTTGGTGTTACTCGGAGTGGGATTTGGTGTTTTTTACAGTGGAATTTCGAAAATTATCGATGTTGTGGTTTACAATGAAACGCTTGAATCGCCACGGATCATTGCGTTGTGCGCAGCCATTGTATCTATTGTTGTGAAGGAGTTCTTATTTCGCTATACGCGTGCTGCCGGTAAAAAAATGTCGTCGCAATTGTTGTTGGCCAATGCCTGGCATCATCGGTCTGATGCCTTTACTTCCTTAGCCACCATGGCCGGCATTGCAGGTGCCATTCTGCTGGGTAACCGATGGGCAATTTTAGACCCCGTTGCTGCCGTTGTTGTTAGTTTTTTTATTGTAAAAATGGCCATCAAACTTATGCTTCCGGCACTTGGAGAGTTGCTCGAGAAATCGTTGCCTGCGCACACAGAACAAAGAATCATCGAAATTGTGAACTCGGTAGATGGCGTCATCGATCCGCATAATCTGAAAACCCGTAAGATAGGCAGCATAGTGGCTATTGAATTGCACATCAGGGTAAAGCGAGAACTCAGTGTGTTGAATGCCCATATTATTGCCACCGATGTAGAATACCGACTGAAAGAAGAATTTGGGCAGAATAGCCATGTAAACATTCATATAGAGCCCGAAAAATAGCCATTTTTACTTTCGGTGAAATACTCGCGAGTTGTTGACACCATCGACATATATAAATTAGCTAAATACCGAAGAAAGAAGGAATCAGTTGTCTAATCTATAGTATTTCTCCACTATACGAATTTGTGAGTTCTTCAGAATCAGCAAATTTCACTCGCTAAACGAAATGTAAATTCTGTGTTCTTTGAAAATGATAAATCATTAGACTACTTAAAAACAACGAAAACATTTCTTATATATTAATGGTTTTCCATTTGCCCCTTACGAAAAACAAAATACCTGCAAGCGTGAATAATGCTTCGGCTGCCAGTATCGATACATATACACCTTGGCTCTCGAACCCGAATGTGTAAGACAATAGCCATGCAAGAGATATTTGAAAAAAGACATAACACAGCAAATTGATGTAAAAAGGTGTTCGGGTGTCGCCCGCGCCATTTATCGCATTTATCATCACCATTCCCAGTCCGTACAACGGAAACCCTAAGGCAAGCATCCGCAGCCCTTTCGCTGCAGCTTCGCGGGTAGCAGGGTGGTCGGTAAAAAGCGAGACAGCCCAGTCGGAAAGTACATAGCTAAAAAAGCCTAACATAAGCATAATAAGAGCACTTGCAACAGCAGTTATCTTTACTACCAATACTACCCGTGCGGTTTTATTTGCACCTAAATTCTGCCCGACTAGGGTTGAGGTAGCATTGGCAATACCGGCAACCGGGAGTAACAGAAACAGCAGCAAGCGTAAAGCAATGGTATATCCGGCAACGGCTATGCTCCCAAAACTGCTGATAATACGTACCAGCAGCAACCAACTTATTGTAGCCGACAGGTTTTGACTGATGGCCGACCATGCCAGCGTTACAATGCGAAGCATAGTTTGCCGGTCGAAAAACCTGCGGGCCAGACTAAAACGCAATTTTCCTGTAGGCCTGTTCAATAAGTATAGCTGATAAACAACAGCCAGGCCCCTGCCCATAAGCGTTGCCCATGCAGCTCCCTCGATGCCCATTGCCGGTACAGGACCCCAGCCAAATATCAGCAGTGGATCGAGTACGATGTTCAGGGCGTTGGCAACAGCCAATGTTTTTAGCGCAATAATTGGCTTGCCTGCGCTCCTGAAAATGGCATTATTAATAAATATCAAAATAATGCTAAAGTTACCGGCCAAAACAATCTTCATGTAACCCGACATTTCGTAAATCATTGTGCTACTGGCTCCCATCAATCGCAACAGGTCGCGGGTAAATAAAAAACCGGGGATGGCTATTAACACCGAAATAATAAATCCGAGTAATACCGCTTGTAACGCTGTTTCGCTTGCCGCTCTATACTTGCCTTCACCAATGCGTCGGCTAACTAAAGCAGTGGTTGCAATGCTTATTCCAAAAGCTATGGCATACACCAAGTTAACCACGGCCTCGGTAAGGCCTACGGTGGCAATTGCATCGCTGCCCAAACGGCTGACAAAATACATATCGGCCAGCGAAAAAACCGAGCTCATAAACATTTCGAGTACCATGGGCACCGATAATATAAATATCGCTTTGCTTATGCGTATGCTTGTGTAATCGGTATCGTTGTCGCTAAGCGAAAGCCGAATCCACGACATCAGACTGCCGGCAACCATCATTGTTTTTTGATATCCTGTTCTCAATTTCTCCATTACACGTGCTGCATAGCTGTAAGCCCGATATGCTTATTGAATGTTTGCCTGATAAAAACAGCGTAATAATAAACACCCGCATAGCCTGGCGGGTGCAAAAATAATGAATTTCGAAAAACTGCGTTTCCTTCCCCCAATAATTAGTGAAGCACTTATTTTATCGACAATACCATATTCAGAAAACTATCTTCGTATTGGTCGTAGGCTTCTTCGGTAGCAAAGAAAATAAAAGCTACCACATCATCATAGGTTGGAGGAATCAACAGCATTACAGAGGTTACCATCTTTGTTCGTGAACCTTCCGATGAAACATAATATCCTGAACCATCGGTTCCTACAAAGGTAATTTCGTTGTTGGTGAAATCGGTAATGTCTTCGGCCCATGTAACATCTTCTAATACTGTTGAAATTACCATGGAGGCAGCTTCTGCAATATCATCGATGGCTGTTTCTGAATTGGGGTTGTCAGAAGCCCACATCAAACAAACAAAACTATCGGAATACATACTACTCGATGGTGAAATAGTGAATACACCATCGGCGCTTTCAACCGTCCAATTATTGTCGATAGTAATGCTGAAAATCGGGTCTGACTGACCGGGAAACTGATACACTTTTTGAGCAAAAGAAAGTGCCGGAATCATACTGATTAGCACAAGAATGATAATGCTTTTTTTCATGGCATTGGGTTTTAAGTTTGTGAAAGAATAATTGACTCAAAGGTAAAAATTAATTGAATAAACAGAGTAACGATATAATTGTTTTCAATTTTTGTACCACATTTACAATAATGTTACCAGAATCGCAAAAAAATGAGAAATCGACCCTGCAATTATGAAAAGATGAAATATGCCGTGAGCAAAAGGTAATCGTTGCCACAAGTAAAAAACAACGCCCACACTGTAGCTCAACCCTCCGGCAAGTAAAAACCACAGGGTGGCTGGCATCGCTTTTTGTATCAGAGGAACAATGGCTGAAACAATAATCCATCCCATAAAAACATATAAAAAGGCCGAAATCTTGCGTTCGGTTTTTCCCCCATTGTAAAAAAACAGTTTGTAAATCACCCCGACAACGGCAAGTGCCCAAATTACTGCGAATATAACCCAGCCTATTGTTCCTGCAAGTATGGTTAAGGCCACAGGGGTATAGGTACCCGCAATAAGCACGTAAATCATGGAATGATCCCAGCGGTTAAGCTTATGTTTAAGCCTGATGTTTTTTACTCCATGAAAAATGGTAGAAGCCAAATACAGTAATATCATACTGCTCCCAAAGATACTGCAGCTTACTATTTGTAAACTGTTGCCTTTTGATCCTGCAAAAACCAGCAAAATAACCAAACATGCTACCGATATCAATACTCCTGACCCGTGCGATACACTGTTGAAGATTTCCTCCGACTGTTTTAAACGTTTCGATTTCACTATACTCGAATGCTGTTTAAGTTTTCTTTTCTCACTGCCATAACCAATATCTTAAAGCATCTCATTGAATAGTATGCTTCATTCGCTGCAAATGTAGGCATGTTTATACATGAGACAATATTTTGATACAGTAAGTTTTATGATTTACTGTCGTTTTTGTTGAAATAGATGTCTGTATGTTGCTTAAGTGCCACATTATAAGTAAGTTAATAATCTCGCTGCCGTACGCATTACTGTTAGTAAAATTTTAACAAAAAAAACATACATGATTTGGAAAAATAAAAAAAACAATATATTTTTGACCGACCGTTTAATCAAAAATAATTAAATGAGAATAGTAGAAAGAAATGTTGAAAGAATTTCGATTAAATGGAAAATGTTTTTTTAGATTCAACTCTTAATTATTACTGTAGTTATGAAGTACAAATTCAATGGTCTTAGCGGTCAGGATGTACTGAAAAGCAGGTCAGAAAGCGGAACAAACGAAATCCCTAGGGTAGAGGGTGAAAGCTTGCTCAAAAAAATGTTAGGGAACTTTAAAGACCCTATCATCATAATACTCTTGGTGGCTTTGGTTGTGATTGTGATATTATCGTTTCTAGGGCTTACCGAATGGTTCGAGGCAGTGGCTATTGCCTCAGCTGTATTATTATCGGTGTTTGTGTCAACCTTTTCGGAATACAAAAACGAAAGTTCGTTTCAGAAGTTGTTAGAAGAGGCATCGTTAATTTACAATAATGTATTCCGCGATGGAAAAATCACCAATATTCCCATCAACGACATTGTAAAAGGCGACTATGTGTTGTTGCAAAGCGGCGATAAGGTTCCGGCCGATGGGCGTGTGATTACCGGAGAGCTTCGTGTTAATCAGGCTTCGTTAACGGGTGAGGCTATGGCCGTTTTAAAAACACCGGGCGATACCGATTATCGGCCCGAATCCATCGACCTTGAAGACCCTCGATTTGTGTTTCGCGGTTCCACAGTTGAAGACGGCGAAGCTGTAGTGCTGGTTGAAGCTGTAGGAAAGCATAGTTTCTATGGTAAACTAAGTCTTGAGTTATCGATTAGCGACAATCGCTTATCGCCTTTACAAATGAAACTGAAAAATCTGGCCAAACTAATCAGTAAGTTTGGATATGCAGGAGCCATCCTTATTTTTATTTCGTTTATATTTAACAAAATAGTTATTTCTCATGGTTTCGACGCGGTATTAATTGCCGACTATTTTGCTCATGCCGATGTGGTAATCAACGATATTGTGCATGCTTTAGTCTTGGCTATAATTATAATAGTGGCTGCTGTACCTGAGGGCTTGCCTATGATGATAGCTATGGTGCTGTCGCTGAATATGCGTAAAATGCTTAGCGAAAAGGTGTTGGTGCGTAAATTGTTAGGTATCGAAACATCAGGTAGCATTAATCTGTTGTTTTCCGATAAAACAGGAACTATCACCAAAGGCCGTCTCGATCCGGTTTTTATGATTGGGGGATGCAGAAAACAATTCAATAACTACGGCGACATTCCCGAAGTATTGCGAAACATGGTGCGTATTGCGCTGGTCGACAATAGCTATTGCGTACTCGATGCTACAGGAGAACCTGTTGGAGGAAATGCTTCGGAACAAGCATTGATCCGTTTTGTTGACGTTGCCGATCGTTTCAACGAACACCCAATTACCAAGCCAGTTGCAACCATCAGGTTCAACAGCGCTAAAAAGTTTTCGGCTACACTGGTTGAAGGCGGCGATGACCTTAAAGCTATATTTCAGTCGAAATATGTGAGTTTTGTTAAAGGTGCTACCGAAATTATTATCGATAAGTGCGATAAATACTTCGACTCAACAGGTGAATTAAAAACCATCGATTCTAAAAGGAGTCTGGTTGAGTTGTCCGACGATTTGGCCAATCAGGGTATCAGGCTTATAGCACTGGCTTGTTCCGATAACCAAATTGCCGAAGGAGGCGATTTGCCCGATGGAATGGCCTTGTTGGGAATTGTGGGCATTAAAGATGAAGTGAGACCCGAATCGAAGCAAGCAATTGCCCATGCTCATCAAGCAGGAATACAGGTGGTAATGATTACCGGCGACCGAAAGGGTACTGCTGTTGCCATTGCCCGCGAAACCGGCCTCTTGCAGAATGACAGCGATGTGGTACTTACATCTCAGGAACTAAACCAAATGACTGACGACGAAGTTGCACTGATATTACCCGATTTGAGGGTTGTTTCAAGGGCATTACCCACCGATAAAAGCCGTTTGGTACGCATAGCCCAAAATATGGGTAAAGTTGTTGGTATGACAGGCGACGGCGTAAACGATTCGGCTGCCCTGAAAATGGCCGATGTAGGGTTTGCAATGGGGTCGGGTTCCGAAGTAGCCAAAGAAGCCGGTGATATTGTTATCCTCGACGATAATTTTTCTTCTATCACCAATGCAGTACGCTATGGCCGAACCATCTTTAAATCGATACGTAAGTTTATTATTTTTCAGCTTACCGTGAATATTGCCGCAGTGCTTACCGCTTTTCTAGGCCCCTTACTCGGGATTGACTTCCCATTGACTATTATACAGATTTTGTGGATTAATATTATTATGGATACATTGGCTGCATTGGCCCTGGGGGGCGAACCTGCTTTGAAACGTTTTATGAATGAAAAACCCGTGAAACGCGAAGCCAATATCGTATCTAAATACATGGCATCGTCAATAGTTACCGGAGGGCTTTACATTACAGCGTTTTCAATGTTCTTCCTTCTTTTTGAACCTTTCCGCGAGTTGTTTGTGCGCAATGGAGTACCCGATAAAGCAGTGTTTCTTACCGCTTTCTTCAATCTCTTTATCTTCCTTATCATGTTCAATAGCTTTAATGCCAGAACCGAAACCATTAGGTTGTTCGAAAATATTACCCAAAATCGTGGCTTCTTGCCTATAATAGGTCTGATTTTCGCATTACAGATTCTGTTTACCTATATTGGTGGCGACTTGCTCAGAACTGAAGCACTGGCATTGAGAGAGTGGTTGATCATACTGGCCATGTCGCTTACCATAATACCCGTCGATTTGCTGCGAAAAGCCATTGTGGTTAAAAAATCAGTCGACCATTCGGTATTGATTTAAGTCTGGGTTATCAGGCCGGCAAATTATAGGGCATTATTCCTTGCGCAACGACAGCTGAATACGTCCCTTTACCTTATCGATGCTTATAATTCTCACGCTTACGTGTTCGTGTAGTTTAACTATTTCGTTCGGATCTTTTATAAAGCGGTTGGCCATATTCGAAATGTGAATCAGCCCGTTTTGCTTTATCCCAATGTCGACAAAAGCTCCGAAATTGGTAATGTTGGTAATGATGCCGGGTAGCTCCATGCCTTCGCTAAGGTCGTCGATACTGTGAATGTTTGCGGCAAATTCCATCACTTTCACCTTCTTGCGGGGGTCGAGACCCGGCTTGTCGAGTTCGTGCATGATGTCGGTTAATGTTGGCAACCCCACTGTATTGCTGATATACTTTTCGGGTTTTACAGCATTGCGTCGATTTTTGTCTGATATCAGTTCGGGTACACTGCATTGTAAATCGCTTGCCATTTTCTCGACTATATAATAGCTTTCGGGGTGAACGGCTGTGTTGTCGAGCGGGTTTTCGGCATTTCTTATTCTTAGAAAACCGGCGCATTGTTCAAATGCTTTTGGGCCGAGTCTGGGTACTTTTTTTAACTCTTCGCGCGATGTGAACTTGCCGTGCTCTTTTCGGTAATCGACAATGTTCTGTGCCAGCACCGAACCCAATCCCGACACATAGGTGAGCAAATGTTTACTGGCAGTATTTAGGTTCACACCTACATTGTTTACGCAGCTTTCTACCACTCTGTCGAGGCTTTCCTTGAGTAATTTCTGGTCAACGTCGTGCTGGTACTGACCAACACCTACGGCCTTGGGGTCTATTTTTACCAATTCGGCCAGCGGATCGGTTAGCCGTCGGCCAATCGAAACAGCGCCGCGCACCGTAACATCGTATTGTGGAAATTCTTCTCGTGCTACCGACGATGCCGAATATACCGAAGCCCCGTCTTCGCTAACAACATAAACTTTTAATTCGCGGTCGAATGGCAGCCTTTTGATGAATTGTTCTGTTTCTCGTCCGGCTGTTCCGTTTCCAATAGCAATGGCTTCAATTTTATATTGGCTCACCATGCTAATCAGTTTTTTTGCAGCGGGCCCACGCTCTTCTTGAGGTTTATGTGGATATATGGTTTCGTTGTGCAGCAAATTGCCTTGTTCGTCGAGACAAACCAGTTTGCAGCCGGTGCGGTAGCCCGGGTCGATGGCTAATACACGCTTTTCGCCCAAAGGAGGAGCCAGGAGCAACTGACGTAAATTGCTTTTGAACACATCTATGGCCTGTATATCGGCTTTTATTTTGCTTTCGGCAGCAAATTCGTTTTCGATGCTGGGTTTCAGCAAACGCTTATATGCATCTTCGCCGGCCATTTTAACATGCATAGCTGCCTGACTACTGTTTTTTACGAACAAACGAGAAATTACATTCAGGGCATTGTCTTCTTGTGGCGAAATGTCAACGCGCAGCAAACCTTCACGTTCGGCCCGCCTAATGGCTAGCAAGCGGTGAGATGGGCATTTTTGCAATTTTTCGCTGTAGTCGAAGTAATCTTCATACTTCGATGCTTCTTCGGCTTTCGATTTTATCAGCTTCGAACTGATTACGGCTTCCTGTGCAAACAAACGGCGGATACGTTCGCGTGCTTCCTTATGCTCGTTTATGGTTTCTGCAATAATATCGCGGGCACCCTGCAAGGCATCTTCTACCGAAGCTACTTTCTCGTTAAGATATTGCGCGGCAACTGGCATAATGTCAACAAAGCCTTGTTGCAAAAGCAGATTGGCCAGAGGTTCAAGCCCGTTTTCGCGGGCTATCATGGCACGGGTACGCTTTCTGGGTTTATAGGGCAGGTAAATATCTTCGAGTTCGTTGCCGTTCCAACAGTCTTCGATGGCAGACTTCAATTCGTCGGTAAGCATACCTTGCTTTTCGATGGTATGTAGTATGGTTTGTTTGCGCGATGCCAGTTCGCTGAATTTTTCGTACTCAGTCTGTATCGCGGCAATTTGTTCTTCGTCGAGATTGCCGGTAACTTCTTTGCGATAGCGGGCAATAAACGGAATGCTGGCTCCTTCGCCAAGCAGATGTACTACCGCCATTATCTGCCTGATGCTGATACCGGTTGCGCGGGCAACCAGTTCAATGATTTTGTTTTCCATAACTACGTGTTCGGTTTTTGCAAATATATCGAAATGATTACATCGGGCAATGCCGTTGTGTTGATTCTAATACCGAAAATCGAAGGCTTAGCTTCGCAAAACACCTGCAGCAGCAATTATAATAATTATTAATATCAAGTTAAGCAATGCAATAGCTAATGTGTTAAACCAGAAACAATCGATATAAGCATGACCCAGTTTTTTTGCAGGAGCAAATAAATGGGAGCGTCCCCAGCTATTCACCGGCAGATGAAATACGGGCGCAAACTTTCTTTCGATAGCGTTCTCATGCACCACCATGGATTCACGGATGTTTCTACCTAATACCAACGATTCTATACTGCTGTTGTGATGATCTTGTCTTAGTGCCGAAACATCATACACTTGTTGCAGTTGATTGTAAATCTGTTCCTCCAATTGCAGAGTCGTATTGCGTTTTGCAACGAAGTACGATTTAATCAATTCGATTTCGAGTTCAGTGTTTTTGCTTTGTAACTCGAAAATGGGATGCTTGTCTTTCTCGGCTTCAATAATGCGAAGGGCATGGTGATGGTCTGATTTCAGCAATTCGTCGCTTTTCACCAAGAAATAATCCAAATAATAGGATGACAGATATTTTTGATAATGTGTTTGATAAAAATGCCGTTCGTAAGGGTTATTCATAAATGCATCTACCATTATTGCCTCGAATGCCCATCGCGATGCCGCCATGTCGGCCACAAATGGCGTGTGTTTCGGGTGTTGAAGCGCACGGGGAAAGTTGTCGAAGTCGATAATGATTCCACTAAGAAGCAGTTGTGGTATAAGCATTATGGGTATAGCCAAATATACCATCGAAAGTTTACGGAACAGTGTCGACAGCATTAAAGCAAGCAAAGCTCCGTGCAAAAATATCAATGCGAATAATATAATGTAATGAAACAAGCCTGTTTTAAATTCTATCATTCCGAATACCACCGTGGTGAAAATGGCCGAAATCAACAGCGAGAGTATGCCTATCCTGAAAATTTTTGAGACTGTCCACGTAAGATTGTGTGTTACAATTCGTCTTTCAGACTTTCGGAACAGTTGGTCGTTGCATATTTCGTGTCCCGCCATCATGCTGCCCGAAAACAAAGCGGCTATTATCATCATGAAAATGGCTGCAATGGCCAATGGATTATTACCAAAAGAATAGGGGGTAAGGTTACCGCGGCAAATGTATCCGATAAGCAAGGCCAGTAGTAAGGTTGACGAAAAAAGAATCAGCAGACCGGCAGGTTTTAGCAGTTGCCTGTGGGTGTCGCGCTTTACAAAATGCCAAAACGTTTTTGTTGCATTGTGTTTTGTTTTCGATTCTGTAATGTTGCTTTTCCATTCTTCGGTTTCAACAGTTTGGTTTGTATGATATTGCGATTGCCGGTAGCTATTGTACCACTGCTCAGGGTTTATGTTGCGTTTCGTGGTAATTTCTCCTTTTTCATCAAACGAATTTCCTTCTATTATATCGAACAAATCGCCGGGCTGGTACCGATAGCAATGTGAACAGGCAACTGCGCGTGCATCGGTAATTTGGGCAGTGTTTCTAAAATACCCGGCTGCATCAATAGTTTTTCCGAAATATACCTGATATCCACCGCTATCGAGAATCAACAAATGGTCGGAGAGGTGCAATACGTCGAACTCAGGTTGATGCAGGCTTACGATAATGGTTTTTCCATTGTCGGCAATTTGTCGCAATAAGCTCATGATTTCGCGGGCATCGCCCGATGAAAGACCGCTGGTTGGTTCGTCAATCAACATCAGCGTTTGATTTCGCAATAGCTCAAGTGCAATTGCCAGGCGCTTGCGTTGTCCTCCCGACAATTGAGACTTGTTTGCATCACCGGCCCTTTGATTGCGCTGTTCAAATAATCCGGTTGTCTGCAGTATTCGGTCAATTTCCGATTTGTCTATTTCAAAATCTTTTTGTGTGGCTTGCAGAATACGGCTTCTATCAAGCATAAGCTGATACACCGTGAATTCGGGAATGAAATGTTCTTGTTGCTCAACAAACCCTGCCGTGCCATGCGCTTGGTCGTTGTTGTTGTAAACAATGTGGCCGGAATCGACCTTGATATTTCCGGCAAGCACTTGCAGTAATGTCGATTTTCCGCTTCCGCTACGTCCCGCTATGGCGCACAAACTGCCTTTATTCAAATTAAAACTCAATGGGTGTAGAATGATTCGGTTACCAATTGTTACCGATATTTCGGAAACCTGAAGGCAAGAAGTATCTGAGTGTTGTGTTACAAAGAGCTTTCTTATTTCGTAATAATGCCATTGCTTTCCGTGTTCCGATACAATTTTCATTCCTCGTTGCAACTCAAAAACCGAATCGTTGTTCATCAGCCTGTCGTTCAGGTAGTGCTTTCCTCTTACACATTTCACAACCATGAGCTCTTCGTGCCGAAGTTTGCAGCACCACATACCCTTGCTTACTTCAATGGCATATTCATTCCCGGCTTCGGTGAAACGATTGCGGGTAATAAGGCGCATTAAATAAAACAAGCTATTGTCAATTTCCATTGAATCGGCAGCCAACTCCATGTAATCGTCGGTTTCTTTCGAATAGAAAGTCTTCGATTCAAAAATCTGTAACAACTGCAATAACAGCATTATGCGTTGTTTTTTAGAAAATTGGTTTTTGATATTTTCGCAACAGCTAATTATCTTCACCGAATTTGAACTGATTTTTTTTAGCTTACCGGCTGCATTATATTCTTGCAGCATGTCAACAAACAGTTTCGAGAATTCTTCGTGCAGCTTGTCGGGCACATAATCGCGCAGCAAACGTCCAAAAGCAGGGTGTTTGGCTATAGTGCCATCCGACTGCTGTGCCGAAACAATAATTGCTGTTAAGCGAATAAGATGGGTGTAGAATTCGTAAGCATTCATAATCAACAAGTGTTTTGCAATTCCTTAACAGTCTTTAACTTTTTATTAAGAAGCACATTGCAATCATGTTATTTATCTTTCGTTCCTAAAATGAAGTTTATTGTCATAATACATCGAAGCATTAAGAATGATTGAACGAAAATAGTTATTTTTGTCAGACTTTTTTAGGAATTAGAATGAAAAAACTGTGGTTTCTGATAATAGCTGTTTTAATGGTATCGCCAATATTGGCTGATGGCATTGAGTTTACAGCATCGGCACCGGCCGAAGTAGAAGTGGGGGAGCAGTTTTATTTGCGTTTGAGCATCAATCAAAAGGCTACTCCAAAATTACCCGAGATTAAGGGATTTCGTGTAATAGGAGGCCCGTCGGTAAGCAGTAGCAGCAGTGTACAAATCATTAACAATAATGTCACTCAGTCGTTTTCCTATACCTATTCCTATGTGCTTCAGGCTACGGCCGAAGGCAGCTACACCATTCCGGCAGCGAGTCTTGTTTATGAGGGAAAGACCTATTCGTCGAATGCGGTGAATGTGAAGGTGCTTGCGGCCGGCACTAAACCACGGCAGCAGCAAAACCCACGACAACAACAAAACCTTTGGGGAAACGATCCGTTTTTTAACCAGCAACCGGCTACGCCCCAGCAAATCCAGTCCGACGACATTTTTATCCGTACCGAACTCGATAAAAACACGGTTTTTCAGGGCGAAAAAATTACAGCCACAGTAAAAATCTATACCAAACTCGACTTGCTCGGCTTCGAAGATTTCAGGCTTCCCGGATACGATGGTTTCTGGTCGCAGGATGTCGAAATATCTAATCAAATTCAGTTTCAACAGGTTCAGGTGAATGGCACACGCTACAATATGGGAGTGCTGCGCAAAACCATATTGTACCCGCAACGCAGTGGTAGTCTGAATATTGGAAGTGTGGGTGCCGATGTGGTTGTGCGCCAGCGAGTTCCGGGTGGCGGATATGGTTTTTTCGATTATTATCAAAACAAACAAATTACCCTAAATTCGCCCGAGCTGAAAGTAACTGTAAAACCTCTGCCTGCTAATGCTCCGGGCTATTTTAAAGGCGCTGTTGGAAACTTTAACATTACGGCTAAACTTTCGGCCGACAGTGTTCGTGTAAACGATGCTATTACCCTTGCTGTAACCATCAACGGAGCGGGTAATCTGAAGTTGATAGAGGCTCCGCCTCTTACATTCCCCAAAGAATTTGAGGTGTATGAACCACAGATAAGTCTCAACCTCAGTAAAGCCGAAGGAGAAACCAGAGGTTCAAAAACTTATGAATACACCATAATACCACGTTTTCCGGGGAACTATCAAACCGGCGAAATACGATTTGCTTTTTTCGACCCGGCTACGGCTAGCTACAAAACACAGAAAACCGAAAACTTTGTAATTAATGTCTATCGAATGCAGGGCGACACTGCCGGGCAGTTTAGTTCCAATTATTCGCGCAGTCAGATAGAGTATATTGGGAACGAGGATATTCTGTTTATTAAAACCAACGATTTTGCACCGACTAAGGGCTTGAAACTATTCATCGATTCGTGGCTTTTCTATGTGCTTACGGCTTTTCCATTGGCAATATTACTGGGTGTTGTTTTGGTGCTTCGAAAGAGAATTAAAGAGGCTGCAAATATGGCATATGTTAAAAATAAACGTGCCAGCAAAACCACAATGCGCCGACTGAAGCAAGCAGCAGCCTTTATGCAGCAAAATAATGATGAAGCGTTTTATAAAGAAGTATTGAATGCGCTTTGGGGATATATTAGCGATAAACTGGCCATACAGGTAGCCGATTTAAACAAGGAAATTATAATCGATTTGCTAAGCGAAAAAGGTGTAGACCTCGTTATGATACAAGAGTTTATTGGGCTTGTTGAAGAATGCGAAATAGCTCATTTTGCACCTGACAGTGCAACAGGTCGTACAAGCGATGTGTACGAAAGAGCCATAGAAACCATTAATCAGTTCGAACAAACACTAAAACAGTTATGAGACGGTTAATGATTATATTATTGTTGTTGTGCTCGATTGGGCTGTTGTATGCCAACCCCGGTCATAATCTCGATAGTGCGAAAAATATGTACCTGAAAGGAGACTACTACGAAGCACAGGTAATCTATCAGAATTTGGCCGACAGCGGTTATGTGGCGCATGAACTGTTCTACAATCTGGCCAATTGCTATTTTAGAAACGAACAATATGCTCAGGCTATTTATTATTACGAAAAATCGCTGCAGTTGAAACCCCGCGACGAGAGTGCTCTGAAAAATCTGGATATTGCCAACAGTCGCATTACCGATAAAATAAGTGTCCTCGCGCCGGTTTTCTATGTGAACTGGTATCGTAATGTTCAGCAATGGTTTTCGTCGGATGCATGGGCATGGGGCTTTGTGCTGTTGCTTGGTTTTAGCGTAGCTTCGGTTGTGCTGTATTTGCTTGCAGCTAGGCGCAGCCTTAAAAAAACCGGCTTTTCGTTGGCTGCCGTTTTTTTAATACTATCGTTGATTAGTCTTCATTATTCGGTGGTGCAACGAGATGCCATTCTTCATTCAAATGATGCCATTGTATTCGACGATGTAATGATAAAAAGCTCTCCAAGCACCGATGGCAATAATTTATTCGAAATACACAAGGGACTAAAAGTAAGCATTACCGATACACTAAACAATTGGGCCGAAATCAGATTGCCCGATGGAAAGCAGGGATGGGCAGAGTCTTCGGCTCTAAAAAAATTATAATTATGTAATGCAGTGTTGCAAACAGCTTTACTATATGCTAATAATCTTATCTTTGCGGCCTGTAATTATGATGCATGGAATATAAAACAGGGTTATTGCGCAACGGAATAAGGCTTGTACACATAGCTGTAGATTCAAAAGTTGCCCATTTTGGTGTTCTTATCAATGCGGGTACACGCGATGAATTACCCGGTCAATCGGGCATAGCGCATCTTACCGAACACATGTTGTTTAAAGGAACGCATAAACGAAAAGCCTATCATATTTTAAGCCGCCTCGACGATGTGGGAGGTGAGTTTGATGCATATACAACCAAAGAAGATATCGCACTGTACACTACTTTTTTAAACAGTTACTACAACCGTAGCATCGAGTTGCTTAGTGATGTTTTGTTTAGTTCGGTATTGCCCGAAAAAGAACTGCTTAAAGAACGTGATGTTATCTGCGATGAAATTAATTCATATCGCGACAACCCGGCCGAATTGGTTTTTGATGAATTCGAATCGTATTTGTTCTCAAATCATGCCTTGGGCAATCCAATTTTGGGCGATGAAGCAAGCATACGAAATATTTCGGTGTGCGATATAAAGACTTTTATGAAGCGTTGTTTCAATACCGACCAAATGGTACTGTGTTCGGCCGGCAATATACCGTTTAACAAGCTGATGCATTACTGCGACAAGTATTTTGGCGAGCATCCCGAAAACTTGCGTGGGTTTCAACGCGCCGAGTTCAGCCAGAGCCAACGCTTCGAAAAACGTAAAGAAATAGGTTCACATCAGGCACATTGTATGTTGGGAAACACGGCTTATTCATATCGCGACGAACGCAGGCTAGCCCTTATTTTACTTTCGAATATATTGGCAGGCCCTGTAATGAATTCGCGCCTAAACCTTTTGTTACGCGAAAAGCATGGCATAACCTACAATATCGAGTCGTCGTATAATCCTTATTACGAAACCGGTAACTTCTCAATCTATTTTGGTACCGACAACGATAAGGTTGAAAAATGCCTGAGCTTAATCAGAAAAGAATTGATTTCGCTTTGCAACACACCACTTGGTAGTATGCAGTTGTCGAAAGCCAAGAGGCAAATTATGGGGCAATTGGCAATAAGTACCGAAAACCATGCGCAAATGATGTTGTCGGCTGCTAAAAGCTATTTGCTGTTCGACGATATCGAAAGCCTGCCTTCGCTGTTTGACCGCATCGAACAAATCAAAAGCAGCGATATTACCGAGGTAGCCAATGAAGTGTGTCATCCCGATAAGTTATCGATGTTATTGTTTAATTGATTATGGAATTGTTGAACTGCGATATTGAAGCGTATCTGAACGATTTCTTGGGAGACGAAGACCCTGTGCTTCGCGAACTTACCCGCGAAACTTACCTTAAGACTGTGCATCCGCGGATGATTTCGGGCTATTATCAAGCTGCTTTTTTGCAAATGATAACCCAAATGATTAGGCCTGAAAAAGTGCTCGAAATTGGCACTTTTACCGGATATTCTGCCATTTGCATTGCCCGTGGTCTCAACGAAAACGCAATGCTTTTTACGGTTGAAGTGAATGATGAATACGAAACCATATCGAAAAAATACATCGAAAAAGCAGGGCTACAGCACAAGATTGTGCAGCTTTTTGGCGATGCACTACACTTGGTTCCTAGCTTGCCCCATGTTTGGGATATGGTTTTTATCGACGCCGAAAAATCACAGTATCCCGCCTACCTGAATATGATACATTCATTACTGAAACCGGGTGGCTATCTGCTTGCCGATAATGTGCTATGGGATGGAAAGGTAATCGACAGTGCCGTAACCGATAAAATGACCGCAGGCATACGACAGTTCAACGCAATGATGCAGAATAACAGCCAATACTCAAAAATAATACTACCGCTGCGCGATGGTTTGATGCTTGCACGCAAAAACTAAGGTGTTAAGCATAATATCACACAATTATTTCCTGACTTCATACAATTAGTGCGGTAGAAGTCCCCATTCTTTTATCAAAGGG
>CAZEHA010000036.1:0-37545 GCA_964511665.1 uncultured Bacteroidales bacterium | reverse complement strand
ACGATTTCAATTAAGAATACAAAAAAGTGGTCTAAGGAATGGGGAGTAGTTTACTATACCTGACAATAAAGTAAGAGCAGATGTTTTAAAAGGTTTGCTTAATCATTCAAACATTGGTTTTGAAAGTGCTCTCAAGTCAGTAGAATATTTTTACAATGAATTGTTTGAGATATACACAAATAGACCAAGTCAGTTTGAGGGTAAAATTTTAGTAAGGGGTAATCATATTTCTTATACCCAAAATGATAAAATATTACTTGAAATATGCTCTAATAAAACAAATTTGGCTTTTGGGGGCATAGTCATTATTAACCATGAGTATATTTATTATAGCGACCAAATTAATGTAATCAATAATGTGAGTTTCAAGTATTTTATTACCTCATTTTTGAATTTTGGCGAGGTTTTAGCCTTAGTTAGCAATACAAGAAACACTAAAAGCATTAAAAGTTTTGACAGCAAATTAACCGATATACAATTAGAAGCTCTTTACAAGGCTCTGATAAATGAGTATATTCACTCTGAAACAACCTTAGAGCAGTTTAAAGCGGTTTTTACAGCACAGCCGGTGGAAACAATTACTAAAATTGATTGGTTAAAAGAGCCTGTTTTATTGGCATATTTCATTGACAATCTTTTTGATAAAAAATATATCAGGCGACACTCTAAAAAATGGAAAATGCTTGATATTGTCTTTACAAAAGCCGAGAATTTGAAGCAAATAACCGAGAATTACAAAAACAATCAAAGAGGCCAGCCATTAAATCATAGTGAAATTGATAAACTAATAGATTTACTATAATTTACAATCGTTTACAGTAAACGGTAGTCTATTCTTTTGCCTTACAATCATAGGTATTTTTGCTCTTGTTATAACGTAAACAGAGCTTGCAAGCTCATTTTATTAATTAAATAAATTGATACAATGAGTGAAAATTTGAAAACTGAGCAGATGCCAACAAACGAGGCCTCTCTCATTGCAGTAAAAAGAGTATTAACATTTGATGAGGCTTGCAATTATACCGGCTTTGCTAAAAGTTACCTGTATAAATTAACCTCATCAGGCAAAGTGCCATGTTACAAGCCACAAGGCAAAATGCTATATTTTGACAGGCAAGAGCTTGAAAATTGGCTTTTGAGAAACCGGATCAGGCCACAAAGTGAAATTGAGGAACAGGCCAGCACCTATGTAACACTTAATCAGAAAGGCGGTGCAAAATGATTTTAACTGATTATTACAAGGCTGAGAAATTGCCACAGAGCAAGAGTAAGCACCGGCTTGATGTAACACTTAGCACAGGGACTTATGAGCCTTTTGAGGCTCTTAGAAACAAGAAAAACGAGCTGTTTTTTTATTATGGTGATGTACCGGAGAATTTCAGAAGTGAAGCCAAAAGAAAAGCAGATAAATGTATCAGTAAAACCAAGAACATCAGCTCTGTTTTTGTGCCTGATTTAACATTGCCTTTTGCTTATGGTGATGTGAACAACACCTCTGATGGCATTCTATTAGTGTTTAATGATGACTACACAGCAATAGAGATTTTTATTGCAAGAGGCCAAAGGAACAATAAAAGAAACCTGTATTATTTACTATGTGATAACGAGCTTCAAAATGAAATTGAATTTCTTAGGAAAAATGCTGAATAATTGTAAAATGAGTAATTTTAAAATGAGGCTCAGGCGGTTTGCTTGTGCCTCGTTTTTGCCTCTCTCTATATTAAGTGTATTTCAATTACCAAATCAGTAATTTATGTATGATAACATTGATTTTAGTTTAAAGACTGATGAGGCGGGCAATGTAGATTTACTTTCTCATGTTCCTGTATTATTACAAAATGCAAGCGAGCATTATTTTAATGATAATTCAAGCGTTGCCATTACCGGATATATTGACAGCCTCAAAGTAAATGTAACAGAGAACCGAGTAAAAATATCTGATAGTAGTTTGTGCAAATGGTATTTAGGTGAAAATTTTAAAACTCTAAGCAGGGGCGACACACAAAGAGCCATTGAGAAACTTAGTGACATTCTATTATTACCCATTCACAAGGCTGATATTAGCAGAATTGACTTAGCACAAAACCTGATAATGAAGTATGAAACACCGGTTTATTACAATCACTTAGGCCATTTAAAGCATTACAACCGTTTGGAGCAAAGCAGAGGCTTGTATTACAATAATAACAGCCGGCAATTAGTGTTTTATGATAAGATTGCAGACTACAAACATAAAGGCCAGGCCTTGCCTGAAATGTACCAAAATAGAAATGTACTCAGGTATGAAATGAGATTTACAAAGCAATTACTAAAGGCATTCAATTTGCCATGCCTGAAAGCATCAAGTTTATATGATGAGGCTTTTTACATTGCTATTATTGACAGGTGGCACAAATCATATAAAAACATTAGTAAAATCAGAGTATTAAATAATTTAGATTACAGTATGATAAAGACAAAAGAACAATTAAAAAGGCAGGCTCTTTTATTGCTAATTAATGAGCAGGGCGGTGAACTTGAGTTTTGTAAAAAAATTGCTGATGCTCAGGCCAAAGGGGAGCTAAGTAATAAACAGGCTTTTGACTTGAGAAACCTCATCAAAGAGGTTAGCCAAAGCAAAATATTAACCTGTGATAGTGATGTTATAGTAGAGCTTGATAAAAAGATTAAAGAGGCGGTGAAATTCTATGTTTAAACCAAATGATAAAGAAATGAAATATTCTAAAGGACAATCAGGCAACCCAGCCGGCAGGCCTCAGGGTAAGCCAAATAAAACGACACAAGAGCTAAGAAACATTATTAAGGGTATTTTATCTGATGAGCTTGAGAGATTACCGGCAATACTTCAGGGCATGAATGATAAAGACCGAGCAGATTTTACAATCAAATTGCTTGCATACATTTTGCCAAAGCCTGAAACAGATCAAGAGGGTGCAATTAAACAAGAACCTGTGAATATAGTTTTTACAGATTTTCAATTAAATGAAGTTTTAGAAAGTATAAAGCCACAAGAGTATAAAGCCTGAAAAAAACAGAGCAAAAACAGGTGATTTTTTCTCTTGTTTTACTACATTTTAGGCAAATATGTTACTGTATTGTTACTCATCAAAAACAAAAGCCTTGCAAAATCAAGGCTTTTTAAGTATGTTTTGTAGCGGGGACAGGACTCGAACCTGCGACCTCCGGGTTATGAGCCCGACGAGCTACCAACTGCTCTACCCCGCAATGTGGGTGCAAATATAATAAAAAATTTATTAGGTTTTACAAAACCATTAAAATTATTTGTACGCAAACAATCATAAGCACCAGAGCTATGGGATAAATAGTTGCATAGGCAACCCCGGGTGCATTGGTCTTTGTCATTGAAGTTACCGAGCCCAGACCAGGAGTACTTGTCATTCCGCCAGTGAGCGCTCCCAAAAAACTCAATATGTCTAATTTAAAAAACATGCGCGATACCAAAGCAGCCAAAAACATTGGTATTATGGTAATTGCAGCCGCAACAATCAACAAATACCATCCTTTGTTCGCAATAATATCGATAAGTCCTGCTCCCGCTTCTGTTCCAAGTGCAGCCAAAAAAATTAACAGGCCAAATTGTCGTAGCATATAATTACCATGCGAGGAAACCGAAAACACCAATGGACCTATACGACCAATCCTACTCATAATAATAGCTACGGCCAACACACCCCCTGTAGCGCCCAACGATATATCGAAATTACCAATTCGCAGATGAGGCAAACCAATCAATACACCTAGCACAATGCCCAAAGAAACAGGCCAAAAATCGGAATCGTACATTTGATTTTCGTTATCACCGAAATATTCAGCTACTTCAATCAGATTTTCTTTGTTACCTGCCACGCGTAAGCGATCGCCAAATTGTATGCTTACATCGAACCCGGGATATAACTCAACGCCGCTTCGGCGAATGCGAGTAACAATAACATTGTAGCGACTTTGCAATTCAAGCTCGCTGACTGTTTTGCCCAGTAATGTTTTATTGGTTACAGTAATAAACCGTACCTCATAATTTTCGCTAAGCGCAATGCCAACATGTGTTACTTTCCCGATAAGGGCTTCCACTTTAGCGAGTGCTTCCTCGGTACCAACAGCTTTTATAATTGAGCCTTTGTAGAGGGGTGTTTCTTCGCGGGGTGTAAAGGCTGCCCCGTTTTGCAATACTCTCGAAATATTGGCTCCGGTTAACTTTCTGAAATGTATCTCAGCTATACTTTTACCAATAATTTCTTTGTTCTCAACAACAAAATTTCGAGACGTGAGCATTGGATGTCTGTTCTGTACATTACTCTTATATTCTTTTTCGGCCTCAGAAACCTTAATCCTCAGCAAACGTGGAAATAAACGTACAAAAAGAACTACCCCGATAACCCCAAACGGATAAGCCATGCCGTAAGCAATAGAAGCCTGAGGATTGTGAGTAATTTCGGTTAATGCAGCCAAACCCGGCGTACTGGTTAAAGCTCCGGCAAACAAGCCTGCTGCAACAATTCCATTTATATTTAACAAATAACACAACACTAAGGTAACTATCGTCCCACTTAATACAATAATTACACCCAATACCAACAAATGCAATCCCTCTTTGCGAAACGATTCTATAAGTGATGGACCTGCCTGAAAGCCTACCGAAAAAATAAACATTACAAGGCCAATCATTTTTAATTCCGACGGAATCACAAAGCCCAAATGACCCGCAAATATGGCAACAAACAACACTGCAGCAACATCAAGCGAAATACCGGCAATCTTTAGCTTCCCCAAAAAGTATCCGACAAGGATGATGAGAAAAACCGAAAAGTATGGCAACAACAACAAATTCATAAAAACTGTTATACGAATTTCAAAAGTACTGAGTATTGCTGCCTTCAAACAATGCTAAACAATAGGTTATTTTTATGTTGTTAAATAGTTCACATCCTGTCACCTGATTGCAAGCCAGTCGTGTCGATGCAGGTTTAGGGAAGAATAGTTTCGGGCATTTAGTGAGCCCTTGATGTAGCGCATTAAAACTATTTAAGTAAAAAACTCAAATCTTCGCCGGCAGGTATTTCTCGTGTCTCGATGCCGTGTTTAAACAGCCGCAATGGATGAATGCCCTTCATATACATGCTGTTGTTGCTTACATAAAACATGCAACCTTCGCGTAAACCGGCTACATACACATTGGGGTTTAACACCATAAATTCTTTGATACGGTCTTCTCGTGTTTCGCCACCATGACCTTCGGGGTTGGCATCGAGATAATGTGGATTTATTTGAAACGGAACCAAATTGCATGCATGAAAACCCAGCGGGTCGATAATTGGCATGTCGTTGGTTGTCATTATAGTGGGGCATGCTAGGTTGGAACCGGCGCTCCATCCAATATATTTTGTTCCGGCAAGCACTTTTTTGCAAATTGGCTCAATAAGCTTGTTATCGTGAATTTTACGCAACAGGTTCCAGGTATTGCCACCACCAACAACAATAGCTTCAGCTTCTTCAACAGCTTTAATGGGGTCGGCGAAACGATGTATCGAAATTACATCGTGACCCACTTCGTTGAATCGTGATTTAACTTTTGATTCGTAATCATCCCACGATACAGTAACACCTGCATAAGGAATAAACAAGGCTTTTACCGGTTTTTCGCCCAGAAAATCGCGTATGTCATACTTCGGATAATCAAGATAGGCTTCCCCGGCCATAGTCGAATTGCTGATTAATAATAGTTCCATTGTTCTTTGTTTTTAAAATTTATGAGCTAAAGATAGTACTTTTATCGCTTAATCGATATTTGTGCTTAAATTTGTAAGTTTATGATTTCATTGTTTGATGTTGATTAAAAGACATATCGCCCTTATTATTTCGATTGCAGCATGTAGTTTATTGCCGGCACAAACCGAAATTCCCGACGGCGTAACCACCTTTTATTATCCCTCGGGGCAAAAGTCGGGAGAAGGAATTATTCGCGACGGCAAGCCCGATGGCTTCTGGCGTAGCTGGTACGAAAACGGTCAACTGAAATCGGAAGGGCTCAGAACCAATTTTATGCTCGATAGCATCTGGAACTTTTACTATTACAGCGGACAACTACACCAAAGCATTTCGTATCGCAACGACCAAAAAAACGGGTATACTTCAAGTTTCGTTCTCGATATTAACAACATCGATACCCTGTATTATCAGGCTTCGAAAGAACTCTTCCTGAATGGAATTCGGCAGGGCGAATCGTTTTATTATCACCCCAACGGGCAACTTATGATGAGTATTTATTTTAGAAACGATAAACGCCATGGTAACGGAAAAGAATATGACGAATCGGGTAACATTGTAGCCTTGTTCGAATATTTTAACGGTTATCTTATCGAAAACCTGAAAATTAACCGCTTCGATTATCAAAACCGTAAGCAGGGTCGTTGGATGGAATTTTACACAAACGGCAATGTGTTTACCGATGCTTCGTATATGAACGATAAACTTCATGGGTACTATCGCGAATATAACGAAGCCGGGGTATTGATTAAAGAAATGCGCTACCTGAACGGAGATGTTGTTACGCGCGATATAGAAGAAGAGTATAAAATTAAAGCCGATGTAAGAACACTGTATAACCCCAACGGAACATTGAAATACACCGGTGCTTTTCTCGAAAACAAAGCCGTGGGTGTACATAACGAGTACGACGAAAACGGAAGGCTGCAAACAGCAAAAGTGTACAACGAATTCGGAGTGCTTACTGCACAAGGATTATTTGATGAGCAAGGAAACCGAACCGGAAAATGGACTTTGTTTTATGATGACGGAAAAATTATGGGAACCGGCTCGTATCTCAAAAACCTAAAAACAGGACTGTGGGAGTATTATTACCGCGACGGCAATCAGGAACAAAAAGGCGAATATCGCGACGATAAACCCGAGGGATATTGGGTGTGGTATTATGCTTCGGGGAAAATTTTACGCGAAGAGAATTACGAATTCGGAAAACGTGAAGGACTGTTTACCGAATACGACGAAATTGGAAACATTATTACCAAAGGAGAATATTTCGATGGATACAGAATTGGAGAATGGTTCTACAATGTAGGCGACCACACCGAAATCGGTTTTTACGAAAATGGATTTAAAACCGGGAATTGGAAACATTATTACCCAAATAACAAACTCAGTTTCGAAGGCGATTATCGCGCTGGCGACCCGGCAGGCAAGCATGTGTTTTATTACAACGATGGTAGCATTATGATTACCGGTAGCTATCGCGCAGGTAAAAAACACGGTAGCTGGAAAAAATTCAACACCGATGGAACCCTCTTCACCTTATTTAATTACCGCAACGGAAAACTGATAAAAATAGACGGCAAAAAGCTTTCGGAATCGGACGCGGATATTTATCAGGAAACATGGGAACCTTATCAATACTAATTCAGATACAGAAAACACAATATGAACGAACTACTGCATAGCGACAATGATTATTACAATAACAACGACACAGAACTCGAAAATCAATTGCGACCCGAATCGTTTGTCGATTTTAGCGGACAACAAAAAATTGTCGACAACCTAAAGGTATTTGTTCAGGCTGCAAAAATGCGCAACGAATCGCTCGACCATGTGCTGTTGCACGGACCTCCGGGTCTGGGAAAAACTACTCTGGCCAATATCATAGCCATAGAATTGGGAGTGGGCCTTAAAATATCATCAGGTCCGGTGCTCGACAAACCCGGCGATTTGGCAGGACTTCTCACCGGATTACAGCGCAACGATGTACTGTTTATTGATGAAATACACCGCCTGAGCCCAATTGTTGAAGAATACCTGTACTCGGCCATGGAAGACTATCGTATCGACATTATGATAGATAAGGGTCCTGCAGCACGATCGGTTCAAATTCCCCTGGAACCGTTCACCCTTGTAGGCGCTACCACCCGTTCGGGCCTTCTTACCTCGCCATTGCGTGCCCGTTTCGGAATTACATGCCATCTCGAATATTACGAAGCCCCCATACTTAAAGGAATCATAAAGCGCTCTGCCGGAATTCTCAAGGTTCCCATCACCGATGAAGCAGCTGCCGAAATATCGATGCGCAGCAGGGGCACTCCACGTATTGCCAATTCACTACTGCGCCGGGTGCGCGATTTTGCACAAGTGAAAGCCGACGGTAACATCGAAATAAACATCACCAAACATTCGCTCGATGCATTAAACATAGATAGGTATGGTCTTGATCAAATGGATAATAAGATTCTTTCTACTATTGTTGATAAATTTGCAGGCGGACCCGTGGGCCTTAAAACCATTGCCACTGCCGTGGGAGAAGACGAAGGTACCATTGAAGAAGTATATGAGCCTTTTCTGATTATGGAAGGTTTTATTAAACGAACTCCCCGGGGGCGCGAAGCCACCGAACTGGCTTACAAACATTTACACAAGACTCATCCGGGTTCACAACAAAACTTATTTAATAACGAATACTAATATTTCGATTACTATGAACAAACTATTATTAATAATTTCTTTCGTTTGGACTGGCATATCATTACTTGCACAAGATATCAGACCCGATGTGGTTCATTACGACATTAATCTCGAAATTACCGATTTCGATAATAAAACCATTGGCGGGTATACCGAGATTGTGTTTACCGGTAGCAGCACAGGTTTGCAAACCCTTGAATTCGATCTGTTACAACTGGTTGTCGATTCTATTACATCTACACATATTACTATTGAACAATTCAGTTATAACGATTCTCTTATTATTATCACTCCATCTGAACCAATTACAATCGATGATACCGTTGCAATAAGAGTGTATTACCATGGTTCTCCGGTTACCGATCCCAGCGGTTGGGGCGGATTCTATTTCTCGGGGCAACGGGCTTTTAATTTAGGTGTCGGTTTCGCCGACATTCCACACAATTATGGCCGAGTGTGGTTTCCATGTGTCGATAATTTTACCGACAGAGCCAGCTATCGCTGTGTAATCACAGTACTCGAAAACCATACTGCTGTTTGCGGTGGACAACTAATTCAGGTTAGCGAACCCGAAAACGGAAAGCGCGTTTTCGAATGGTATCTCGCAGAAAACATACCTACCTATCTGGCTTCGGTTGCAGTGGGAGAATATACCCTTGTTGAACACGTATATCATGGTATCGAAAATGATATTCCGGTACAACTATATGTGTATCCAAATCTGGTGAATTCAGTACCGGGCACATTTGTTAACATCGACAGCATTATGTCGTTATTTGAACACAAATACGGTCCCTATCGCTGGAGCAGAGTAGGATATGTAGCGGTTCCATTTAGTTCGGGTGCCATGGAACACGCTACAAATATTGCCATACCTGCCTTAATTATCAACAATTCTACCAACTACGAAGATCTGATAGCGCACGAACTGGCTCACCACTGGTTTGGCAATCTGATAACCTGCACCACTGCCGAAGACATGTGGATAAACGAAGGTTGGGCAAACTATCAGGAAACAGTAAGCAGAGAGTTTTTATATGGTAAAGCAAATGCCGCATCGTATCGCAGGCAGTATCATTCCGAGGTTCTTCGTTATGCCCATATTGAGGATAACGGGTTTCTAACCCTGAACAACATCCCTGTAGACCAAACCTATTGCACTACTGTGTACGAAAAGGGAGCCAGTGTGGTGCATTCGCTACGCGGATATTTGGGCGACGACATATTCTTTGATGCGTTTACTGCCATGCTCAACCATTTTCAGTTCAACAATCTTTCATCTTACGATATGCGCGATTTTCTGTCGAATCACACAGGTATCGATTTAAGTGCATGGTTCAACGATTGGGTACTTTCGCCCGGTTTTCCCCATTATTCCATCGACTCGTCAATTGTGGTGTCTCAAACCAGCGAATATGAAGTTACTGTGTACATGAAACAAAAACTACGTGGCCGTAATCAGTTTCACCAACACAACAAAGTGCCCGTAAGTTTTATTGATGCCAACTACAACGACACCACATGTATAGTAGTTTTCGATGGAGAAACAGGGAACAATACCTTCACAATACCCTTCTATCCGAAAATGATTCTCTGCGATTACCACGAAGCCATATCTGATGCAACAATCGATCAGACATTGTTTCTGAAAAATACGAATTTGTTGACATTGGGGCGGTTATACATAAGGGTTAAACCCAACGATTTCGAAGCCGATTCCATCATGATACGGATAACTCACAATTGGGTACCACCCGATACCCTGCAAACCAACATCCCCGGATTGTTTTTGGCAAATAATCGTTATTGGCTTATCGAAGGTGATTTTCACGAACATACGGCTATGCGTGGCGATTTTACCTACAGTACTACCGAAAGCTCCACAATTAATGGGTATCTCGATAATGAATTTATCAACAATAATCTCGATTCGCTGGTATTAATGTACCGCCCCGACAGGGCTCACGATTTTCATATTATCGAAAGCACCAATTCAACAATTCAAAAACGCATCACCACCAATGATTTACAACCCGGCGAATATGCATTGGGCATTTTTAACTGGAATGTGTATTCGTTTAACCGAACCAATGCAACTTCGGCGTTCAATGTATACCCCAACCCGTCGGATGGTATTTTTGCTGTGAATTTCGAAGGAGAACCAAGTGGTACTCTTCAGGTTTTTGATATCAACGGACATCTGAAATATACCGAAACAATAGAACAATCAACAGGAACATTTTGGGATGCCAACTCGTTTGCACCCGGTGTTTACCTGTTTGTGTTTACCGATGCAACAAGTAATAAAAACCATTACACCAAAGCTATATTATTAAAATAAAACTGAAATAACATCATGAATTTTGTAAATGAATTGAAATGGAGGGGCATGATTCACGATATGATGCCGGGAACCGAAGAATTGTTCGATAAAGAATTGGTTACTGCCTATGTGGGCATAGACCCCACTGCCGACTCGCTGCATATCGGACATTTGGTAAGTATTATGATGTTGAAACACTTACAGGTAAACGGACACCGCCCTATTGTTGTATTGGGTGGCGCTACGGGAATGGTGGGCGACCCTTCGGGTAAATCGAACGAACGAAACTTGCTCGACGAAGAAATTTTGCTTCACAACGAAACCTGTATTCGCAAACAAGTAGCACACTTTCTCGATTTCGATTCTGATATACCCAACAAAGCACTATTACTGAACAATTACAATTGGACAAAAGACTACAGCTTTTTAGATTTTGTGAGAGACATTGGAAAACACCTCACCGTGAATTATATGATGGCCAAAGACAGCGTTAAAAAGCGATTGACGGGAGAAGCAGGAAACGGAATGTCGTTTACCGAATTTTCGTATCAGTTGCTGCAGGGTTTCGATTATTTACATCTTTATAATAATTACGGCTGCAAACTTCAAATGGGGGGTAGCGACCAATGGGGCAATATTACAACCGGTACCGAACTTATCCGTCGCATTGCCCGCGGCGAAGCTTATGCTTTAACATGCCCCCTTATTACCAAAGCCGACGGTGGTAAATTCGGAAAAACCGAAGAAGGAAACATTTGGCTCGACCCCTCCCGTACTTCACCTTACAAGTTTTATCAGTTTTGGTTAAACACAGCCGACAACGATGCCGAAAAATATATCAGAATATTTACACTGCTGGGCGAAGACGAAATCAACAATCTTATCATAGAACACAATCAGGCACCTCATCTTCGCATACTACAAAAAAAGCTGGCCGAAGAAATTACCTGCATGGTGCATTCAAACTCCGAATATCAGCAAGCTGTGGCTGCTTCCGAAATATTGTTTGGTAAAGGAACAAGCGATGAATTGAATAAACTGAACGAAACCACCATTATGGCAGTATTCGAAGGTGTTCCCGTTTTTAATGTTTCAAAATCAGTAATAAACAGCACCGTTCCCGTAATGTCATTGTTAACCGAAAACACAAGCATTTTTTCATCGAAAGGAGAGTTACGACGCATTATTCAGGGCAATGGTTTAAGCATCAACAAAATAAAATACACCGATATAAATGGAAATATCGATTCAACAAATTTGATTTCAGATAAATTTATTGTGGTTCAAAAAGGAAAGAAAGATTACTATCTTATTGTTGCAGAATGATTTATACTTATCAACATATGTTAATTGTCTGCAAATCAGATTTATTGTATATTTTCAATGCACTAAGCCATTCATTTACAAAACTTTTATTTATTAACCACTTTAAAAACTATTTGTGTATTTCAACTGATATTTCCTGACAAAATGTTCTTTGAAAATTCAATTACCTCTTATATGAAGATTGATTTGAATTATGCAAGAAAAATCGATGAGAATAAATAAAAATTACGTTAACACATTTTCAATATTTATCTTCTATTTTTTTATGAAATATTACCTGTGAATTCAGTAATTAACAATTGTTCATTAATTTTTTAAATAACTAAAAATCAATCTAAAAATTAAATACTAAGTGTTAACAATAGTGAATTACTTTTAATAAGTTACATTTACAAGAAAGTATGCAATTATTTTTGAACTAAGTTAACAGCATATAATAAGTAGTTGTTTTTAAATTTAATTAAATAAAAAATACATATAATACTGTAGTAGCGATATGATTTCAATTTCAGACATTCAAATACGTGCTATTCAAAAACTGAAAGCCGAAAAAAATGCAGTAGTGCTGGGGCACTTTTACATCGACGGTGAGTTGCAGGATATTTCCGATTTTGTTGGCGACAGCCTTCAGTTATCGCAGGAAGCAGCACGTACCAATGCCGATATTATTGTGTTTTTGGGAGTATATTTTATGGCTGAAACAGCCAAAATTCTTTCACCCGATAAAAAAGTATTGATACCCGATATACAGGCAGGATGTTCGTTGGCCGATAGTTGCAATGCCGAGGTTTTTAAAAAATTTCTCGAAAACTATCCCGGGCACACGGTAATAACATATGTGAACACCACCGCCGAAATTAAAGCCATGTCGGATATTACAGTTACCTCGTCGAATGCTCATAAAATTGTGAATTCTTTACCTGTCGACGAAAAAATTGTGTTTGCTCCCGATCGCAATCTCGGAAACTATATCAACTCGGTTACAGGACGTAATATGGTGCTGTTTAACGGTGCTTGTCATGTGCACGAGCAATTTAGCCTCGAAGCTGTTATAGCGCTTAAAAAACAGCATCCTGAAGCTGTAGTGCTTGCACATCCCGAATGCGAAGCTCCGGTGCGTATGCTTGCCGATTTTATAGGTTCAACTTCGGCTTTACTAAAATATGCCATCAACAGTACTAACTCAGTATTTATTGTTGCCACCGAATCGGGAATATTACACCAAATGAAAAAATTGTGCAGCAATAAATTGTTTATTCCGGTTCCGGGTATCGACAGTACCTGTGGTTGCAATGATTGCAGCTACATGAAACTGAATACGGTAGAAAAACTATACCGATGCCTTAGCGAAGAAATTCATGAGGTACACGTAGATAAAGATATTGCACTAAAAGCACGTAAAGCCATTCAACGTATGCTCGATTTATCGGTATAGCTAAAATTAAGGCTATGAATAAAACTATTGCATTAGTTTTAATATTAGTTCTATTTGTTTCGATGAATGCTTTTTCGCAACACGATGGTTTCTGTAGTGCAAATGCGGGAGTATCGTATATTGCACCCGGCTATTCGAAATTGCCCGATTACGGGGCCAACTACAATGTTAAGCTGAACATCGGACAACGCTTCACCGATGCCAGATCTTGGCACAAAAACTATAATTTTCCGTATATATCGGCAACACTTTTTGCTTCATACAATGCCCATGAAGCAATGGGAGGTTTATTGGCGCTTTACCCCGAAGTTTCGTTTATTATTAAAGAAAAAAAGAAATTCGAAATGCGCTTATCGGGAGGATTGGGTTTAGCCTTGTTCAGCAGTATTTATCACCCCGAAAAAAATCCATACAACAAGCTCATTGGTTCGCATCTGACCGCAGCTGCCACAGGCGAATTATTGTTTCGTTATAAATTCAATACAAAGCTGTCGGGAACACTACAAGCCGGAATGCTTCATTGCTCTAATGGCCATATAAAACTGCCCAATATCGGATTGAATATGCCCTATGTGTTTGTAGGAACACACTATTGGTTTAACGAGGAACCCAAATATCAACCCAAAGGCAAATCCAGTTTCGAAAATGCAAAGTCGAAAGCCCTGTTGCGATACGGTGTTGGTTTTCATCAGTTTGGAGAATCAACAAAACCCTATGGTGGACCGGTGTACACCAATCATTTAATTACCATTGCCCTGGCACACAACTATTCTCCGGTTTCGTTTCTGAATTTTGGAGTAAATTTTACGTATTACGAAAGTTACTACCGCTTTATGCTTGATCAGGAAACACACAGCTTCAAAACTCTGTTCTACGAAAGCTGTATGATTACGTTTTTCGGCTCACACGAATTTCTGTTCGGAAGAATAGGCTTGTATGTTGAAGTAGGCCTCGATTTATACAAACCATTCTATCGAAAATACGCCTTGTTTTACGACAATACACTGAGTTTCGACGAAACAGTGAAATCGTTCAACAGCAATAAACTGGGTCTTCAATATCACTTGTTTCCACATACAGGCAGTCCTTTCGACATGATATTGGGTGTGTATATTAAATCGAACTATGCACAGGCCGATTTTATTGAATGTGCCGTTGGATTTGCATTCTGATAAAATTAATGTATTTTTGAAATCGAAACTTAAAACTTTTATTTTATGAAAAAGCTGTTTTTATTGGTTGCCATAGCTGCAATTACTACCGGTTTATATGCTCAAAAAGGAGCCTTTGCCGGCTTGAATTTTGCCTACAATTCCACATGGCTTATGAATCCACAGGTGTTCGACGATGGTGCCGGGCAGGATATTGTACCTTCGTTTGGGCATTACTACGGACTGGTGTTGGGCTATAACTTTATCGATAATGTGGGTGTTGAAGTGGATGTGAATTTCAGCAAGGTGGTGCAAAAATATACAGGTAGGTTAAATATTTGGTTAACAGATAATTACAATACCTACAATTCCAGGATACAAATGAACACCATCGATATTCCGCTCATGATTCGCTTTGGCGAAAAATCGTATTTCGAAATGGGTGGGGTGTTCCAAATTGTAAATGCTGTTAGCTACACTCAGGATTTTAACGATCCTCATGGAATAATTACATCCTATTGGTATAAAGATTTAGTATTATACCATACTTTTGTACCCGAAGGCACCATCGAAGTTCAGGAAAAGTTTCGCAAAAATGGTTTTGGGGTAGCTTTGGGTTTTGGATCTGATATCGACTTGTGGGAAGACCGCTTGGCGCTGAATTTTGGTGTCAGGTTTCAGTATATTCTTACCGACATGGAAGGTATTAACGGACTTGGATTTAATATCGACAGCAACTATGTACCCAGCAATCACAACGATATCAACGAAAAAGACCGTTTTCATACCAATCCCCTTATCGGAGGTTTTAAAATTGGTTTAAAATACAGGATAGAGTAGTGTAAATAAAAAAAGCTTGATGAGCTGTACCCCGAAAGTACGGCTCATTTTTTAGTATTATGGCAATATTTTATCGCGATAGCATCGATTCTACCAATTTGGAAGCAGGAAGGCTTATGGCTGCCGGAGCTGTTGCCGATATGGATGTGGTGCAAGCCGGTTTTCAAACTCTGGGGCGTGGACAGCGCGGTAATATTTGGTATAGTCTGGAGGGCGAGAACTTGTTGTTTTCGATAATTTGTTTTCACCAAAAACTGAAGGCCACTCAGTTTTTCGAAATCAATCAAAGGGCCTCGGTGGCTGTTGTAGAATACTTGCTTACTCGAGGCATAAAAGCACGTATTAAATGGCCAAACGATATTTTGGTGGGAACAAAAAAAATTTCTGGAATTCTTATCGAAAACACCATTTTGCAGCAGCATATTTCAACCAGCATTGTGGGCATTGGAATTAACCTGAATGCTTCGGTGTTTCCACTGGGTTTGCAGCAAACAGCAACATCGGTTTATCTCGAAAACCCCGGCGACTATAGTACCAACACCGAACTCGAAAAGTTTATGGAGTGTTTCAGAAAAGAATGGTATTATGATAGATTTCAAGTAAAACAACACTACATAAAACACCTGTTTGCCATCAACCAAAAATTGCAATTCAGGCACAATGGAATTGTATTTACCGCCATTAATGCAGGTGTCGACAATCAAGGACGGCTTATGCTGATAATGCCGAACCGCCGCACAGCCTATTTTTCGTTCAAAGAAATTGAATGGGTGTTGTAATGCCCGACCGATTCCGGACACCGAGTGATTCGCTCCATTGAGCGAATAGTACCGAGGTGCCCGTAGAGTAACAATGTTTCAAAGAAGCACTGTAGAACTGACTTCTCGATTTAATACCGGACACCGAGTGATTCGCTCCATTGAGCGAATAGTACCGAGGTGCCCGTAGAATGATAATGTTTCAGAGAAGCGTTGTACAACGGACTTCTCGATACTATTTCCTCCCTTGGGGTCGGAAATCACTCGAAGTCCGGTGGATTCCGGACACCGAGTGATTCGCTCCATTGAGCGAATAGTACCGAGGTGCCCGTAGAATGATAATGTTTCAGAGAAGCGTTGTACAACGGACTTCTCGATACTATTTCCTCCCTTGGGGTCGGAAATCACTCGAAGTCCGAATGTCACATACTCGCCCGCGTTTGCAACGCGGGGGTATCTATCTTCGCATTTGCAATGCGTTTTCAGCAGCATATGTAGCAAGCCTTGGTTGCTGAGGTTCTCGCGCATTCGGGCACTGAGGCTCTCGAAGTGCCCCCATCCGAGTCACTCGCAGAGAACTCGGATGTATGGTTTAAACATTGTTTTCGCCCAGCGAAATGCACACTTCTGTCTCCTACCCAAAAAAAATCCCCCAAAATTTTGCTTTTCATCCCCATTCCCCTACATTTGAACAAAAAATCATCTCAATGCCAATTCATACATACTCTTCCAATTCTTACAGGCTTTGTATGAGAAGGCATATTTATAACTGAATTACAAGCAAGCCTAACAGATGCTTCACATGAAAAAAACAACAGTACACTCCGGTTGCGATTATATACTATTGTAGGGATATCGTTCGAAGTGGGCTTTTTTCACAAGATTAAAAATGGTATCTTTCAATAATGCAATGTTCTCGCCGGTTTTTGCCGATATTATCAAATGCTGATTGTTCATTTCGAGTGCAGCGAAGTTAACCCATTCTTCGCTGCGGGCTATATCGCATTTATTCAGCACCAAAACACAGGGTTTTTCGTTTACCCCCAGTTCCTTCAGGGTTTCGTTTACTGTTTCTATATGATTGATACAGGCCGGGTGCGAAACATCGGCAACATGTATCAGAATATCAGCCTCTCGGGTTTCGTCGAGGGTTGATTTAAACGATTCTACCAGTTGATGAGGTAACTTTCTGATAAAACCCACTGTGTCGGAAAGTAAAAAGGGCAGGTTGTCGATTACCACTTTTCGGGTGGTTGTATCGAGCGTAGCAAACAATTTATTCTCGGCAAACACATCCGATTTACTGATTACATTCATCAGGGTCGATTTACCGGCATTGGTATATCCTACCAGAGCCACCCTGATGATTTTAGAACGGTTTTTACGCTGCACCAGCATTTGCTTGTCGATTTGCTTCAGCTGCTCCTTCAGAAGTGCTATTCTGTCACGGATAACCCGCCTGTCGGTTTCTATTTCGGTTTCACCGGGTCCACGCATACCGATACCGCCACGTTGGCGTTCGAGATGGGTCCACATTCGGGTAAGGCGAGGAAGTAAGTACTGATACTGTGCCAGTTCAACCTGAGTTTTAGCATAGGATGTTTGGGCCCTGATGGCAAAAATATCGAGTATAAGATGGGTGCGGTCGAGAATGCGTATTTCGAGAGTTTTCTCGATATTTCTGAGTTGTGTTGGGCTTAATTCATCGTCGAAAATGGCAAATTCGATGTTGTTTTCTTTAACAAACTCAACTATTTCTTCAAGTTTGCCTTTTCCGATATAGTAGGTTGCACTGGGACAGATAAGCTTTTGTGTAAATACTTTTACAGTTTCAATACCTGCTGTTTCGGCCAAAAAGCTTAATTCGTCGAGATGTTCCAGGGTTTTTTCGCGGCTTTGTTCGGCTCCGTACCAGGCAATCAAAACGGCTTTGTGCAATGTGTTAGGGTTCTTCATATTTCAAAAAAAACCCCGACACCATGATATCGGGGTTTAGCAAGTATTGGTTGTTTTATATTAGTACAGCTTAAAGTTGATAGGAATTACGTAGGTAACGGGCACAGCCTTTCCACGTTGTTTACCGGGAGACCATTTGGGAAGTATTTTCACAACCCTGAGGGCTTCGTTGTCAAGATACGGGTCAACGCCACGCGCAAGACTTACCTTAACAACGCTGCCGTCGGCTGCAATTACAAACTGAACAAACACACGACCCTGAATACCGTTTTCTTTAGCAATTTCGGGATATTTGGTGTTTTCGGCAATAAATCTTAGCAGGGCAGCCTCTCCACCCGGAAAAGTTGGTTTCTCTTCAACCACGGCAAAAGAGATGGGTTCCACTTCTTCTTCCACTTCCTCGTGAAAGTTTGATATTGTGGTACTCGATTTATCTTTTTCTGAGGATTCCGAGTCGAAATCGAAACTGTCGTCAACATCGGCATCATCTTCCACAATGTTTAATTCCTCTACTACTTCTTGCTCGGGTTCGGGTTCCGGTTCGGGTGGGGGAGGTGTTTCATCGCGAAACGTATTTTCTATTTCTTCTTCCATAACATCTTCAACGCCAAGGTCGCCAAGACTGTTTGTATTTGTTTCACTATGGCCCCATTCAAAGGCTGCAAGAACAACGGCAAGAGCCACCACTAGGCCCAGTTGTATGAAAGTCATCTTGTGCTTTTCAAGGTCGGCTTTCGGTGATTTCTTAATTTGCATAGCTTTAAAAAATTTAGTGTGTAAAAGTACAATTATTTATTTAACACTTCAAAATATTTTTACATAAATAACGTGTGATCGTTGCTATTATTATATTTTTTGCAATTATCATCTGTTAATAACTTTCGTTTGGTTCTATTGTTGCTTCGTGTTAGTACAATTTAAACTTTATGGGTATCACGTAGCTTACTGCAACCGGTATTTCTCTTTGTTTACCGGGTGTCCAGGCGGGCATTTTAGCTACAACGCGCAGGGCTTCGTTGTCGAGCGAAGGATGAATACCCCTGGCTACACTTACATTACTCACTGAGCCATCTTTTCCGATCACAAAACTAATATACACGGTTCCTTCTATGTTGTTTTCTTTTGCCGGTATGGGATATGTGGTGTTCGACGACAAAAAGCGTAACATTTCGTTTTCTCCTCCCGGAAACATGGGTTTTTCGTGTACTTCAACAAAGGGTATCACCTCTTCGATGTCGGTATTGGTGTCGGGCTCAAAAGTGTATATTGTAGGGTTTACCGGTTTGTTGGTTTCGTCGTTGTTCAAATCATCAACATTGTCTTCGTTGTTGCTGTCGTTGGCAATTTCGATGATATTTTCGATTACCACAGGTGCATCAGGAGGCGTTATTTCCGGTTTGGGTGGCTCCGGAATGGTAATAGGTATTATTTCGTCGATAATCTCCACTGTTTTATATCCGTAAGCCAGTTTGTCGGCCGATATACTTTCGCGCTCGAAACTGTAAAACACAATGCTTAAGGCAAGCACCAGTCCGATTTGCAGAAAGAGCGTCTTCTTGTTTTCGAGATCGGCTCTTGTTGTTTTTTTTGTTTTCATAATGCGAAGTTTTTATTTGGTTATTATTATAACGTTGTTCAATGGCTTTTGCATATAGATGCCAATGAAATTATTTTCCATAAAAGCTGATAAATAAATTATAGTATGGGTCGCATTTAATCTGTTATGCTTTTCCGACGGTAAAACAGAAACCCCACTTAATGCATGGATTATCATTTCTGAACTTAAACAACAACTGCCGTGAATTAGCTGCTACACACTTTTTTCAAGCCTTGTTTATGTGTTTATTTAGTGCGCTTCTAACCAGTTGTTACCAAAACCACATTCTACTTTTAAAGGGACGCTAATTTTCATCACATTCTCCATTTCGTTTACTACAATGTGCTTTACGGTTTCGGCTTCCGGTTTGTACACATTAAAGTTTAATTCGTCGTGCACCTGAATTATCATTTCCGATTTCAGATTATGTTGCCTGAATTGTTGCCTGATGTTTATCATTGCCAGCTTAATTATGTCGGCGGCCGATCCCTGTATGGGAGCATTTATGGCGTTTCGTTCGGCAAAGCCTCGCACCACGGCATTGCTGCTGTTAATATCGGGTAAATATCGTCGCCGTCCCAGAATAGTTTCGGCATATTGTTTTTCGCGTGCATTGCTTATACAGGTTTCGATGAAAGTTTTTACCGCCGGAAAATTCACGAAATAACTGTCGATAAGTTCTTTTGCTTCGCTACGGCCAATGTTAAGCCGTTGTGCCAACCCGAATGCCGAGATACCGTAGATAATGCCGAAATTGGCTGTTTTTGCTTTTGAGCGCATTTCGTGGTTCACCGCTGTTTTGTCGACACCAAAAATTTTTGAAGCAGTAGCAGTATGAATATCTTCGTTGTGATTGCAAAAAGCGTCTATCATGTTGCTATCGCCGCTCATGTGAGCCAGTATTCGCAGTTCAATCTGAGAGTAATCGGCCGAAAAATAAATACAATTATCGGCAAATGGAATAAAGGCTTTGCGTAATACTTTTCCTCTTTCTTCGCGTATAGGTATGTTTTGCAGGTTGGGATTTACCGAACTGAGACGACCCGTTGCTGCTATGGTTTGATTATAGGTGGTGTGAATACGTCCTGTTATGGGCGAAATCAATCCCGGAAGCGCATCTACGTATGTGCTTATAAGTTTACTTATTGAACGGTATTCTAAAATTTCATCAATAATGGGGTGTTTGCCACTATATTGCATAAGAATTTCTTCGCCGGTAGCATATTGCTTTGTTTTGGTTACCGGTGGTTTTTCCGATATTTTCAGTTTTTCGAACAGTATTACACCGAGTTGCTTTGGCGAAGCAATATTAAACTGCTCGCCGGCTATTTCGAAAATATTGTTTTCGATACCTTGTAATTCACCTTTCAACTGTGCAGAGTAATGGTTCAATTGTGCTGAGTCGATTTTAACTCCCGTATATTCCATGTCGCACAGCACTTCGAGCAATGGCATTTCTACGTCGCTAAACAGTTCGTTAAGTTTATGTTCCTGCAATTGTGGTGCAAAAATCTGCTTTAGTCTGAAACAAATATCGGCATCTTCGGCAGCATATTGGGTAATGATATCGAGGGGCACATCTCTCATGTTTTTTTGCAAATTATTACGTTTGCCTATAAGTTCTTCGATATGTATTGTGGTGTAGTTCAGGTATTTTAGTGCTAAGTCGTCGAGGTTATGCTTTTGTTCGGGTTCCAACAGATAGTGGGCAATCATGGTGTCGAAAAATGGCCCCGACACTTCGATGCCGTGATTGCGTAACATCAGAATATCGAATTTTAAATTTTGCCCTATTTTGCATATACTCCGGTTCGAGAATAAGGGTGCAAATTCCTGCAATACTGCAATGGTTTGGTTGCGCGAATGCGGCATGGCAACATAATAAGCCCTTGATTGGTGAGTGCAGAATGCCAATCCGATGATGTCGTCGCTTTGATAATTCAAACCGGTTGTTTCGGTGTCGAAACATATTTCGGTGGCTTGCAACAGTTCTTCAATAAGTTGTTTGCGCGAAAAAGCGGTATCTACCAATGTATAATCAACGCCCATAGTTCCGATATTATCGGTGGTTGTTTGTACCACAGAAAAATTGGGTTGTTGCGATTCGGTGGGTTGGCCGAACAAATCGAGTTGACCGGGAGTGCTCAGGTTTTTGTGTTCGGCAAAAAACCGTTCGGCCATATTTCGGAATTCGAGTTCAGCAAATAACTTTTTCAAACTTGCGCCATCGGGTTCTCCCAGAGCAAGCTCTTCGGGGCTTATTTTAACGGGTACATCGGTTCTTATGGTAACCAGTGTTTTTGCAAGTAGTATTTGTTGGGCATTGTTTTTAATGATATCGGCATTGCGCCCCTGTAATTTATGTGCATTTTCGATGAGGTTTTCGATGCTGCCGTATTCCTCAATCAGTTTTTTTGAGGTTTTTTCGCCAATTCCGGGGGCACCGGGTATATTATCGCTACTATCGCCCCAAAGAGCGAGAATATCGCGCACCTGATCGGGATGTTTTACGCCAAATTTTTCTAATACCTTGCTTAGGTCTAAAACCTCGGCTTCGTTGCCCGAACGTCCCGGTTTATAAATTTTAATGTTTTCGTCAACCAATTGTGTGTAGTCTTTGTCGGGAGTCATCATAAACACATCAAAACCCAATGCGGCAAAGCGCTTGGCAAGGGTACCGATGGTATCGTCGGCTTCAAAACCCGGTATCTCTATTACGGGTATTCGAAATGCTTCGATGATGTTTTTAATAACAGGTACCGATGATTTGATTACCTCGGGGGTTTCGTCGCGATTGGCTTTGTAGGCCGAGAATAACTGATTGCGAAACGAGCCTCCCGGAGGGTCGAAGACCACGGCAATATGGCTTGGCGATTCTTTGCGCACAATTTCTTGAAGCGTATTGGTGAACCCGAATATGGCCGAAGTATTCAGGCCTTTCGAATTAATTCTCGGGTTTTTAATAAAGGCATAATAACTTCTGAATATCAGGGCATACGCATCGAGCAGATAGAGCTTATTGGCCATAGAATAAGTTTTTGTAAAAATACACTTTTATTTTTGTTTTGCCGAAACAGCTTGCTGACTGCTGCTATCGGTGCAAATGCAGAAAAAAATAATTATCAGAAAATTGTGTTTGTATGTTACAGCTAAAGTATTACATTTGCAGCCAATGCCCGGATGGCGGAATTGGTAGACGCGCTGGTCTCAAACACCAGTAGTAGCAATACTGTGCCGGTTCGACCCCGGCTCCGGGTACTGCCTTCTTTTTTGCATGAAACGAAGGCTTTTTTTTAAAATCTGCTGTATGACAACACATCCAAATCCAGAAAAACAACAGCAATTCGATAAGCATTATCTTGAAATGGCGCGCATATGGGCTAAGAATTCCTATTGCAAACGCCGGCAAGTGGGTGCTCTTATTGTAAAAAATAGAATGATAATTTCTGATGGATACAATGGAACACCTGCGGGATTCGAGAATGAGTGTGAGGATGAAAATTTTAAAACCAAGGCTTATGTGTTACACGCCGAAGCCAATGCCCTTACCAAAGTAGCCCGCTCGGGAAACAGCTCCGATGGAGCAACACTGTATATTACCACATCACCGTGTATAGAATGTGCCAAACTGATAATTCAAAGCGGTATTGTAAGGGTGGTATATGTTGATGAATATCATTGCACCGACGGTATTAATCTACTGAAACGAGCCGGCATAGAAATCGTAAAATTTGAGATGAATGTTTAGCGACAAACAAAAACTATATCTGCCTCTTATTATTGCTATTGCTTTTGTGGCCGGTATGCTGGCATCGCTTGCGTTATACAGAGGCGAAACCAAGGTACTGGGTTTTAAAATGCCCCGTAAAGACAAGCTTACTACTGTTATCGACTACGTAAGAAGCGAATATGTTGATGCTGTGAATACCGATTCGATAATTGAGATGGCCATTCCGCATTTTCTGCAGGAACTCGACCCGCATTCGGTGTATTTTAATGCCGACGAAGCCAAAGCAATGAACGAACCCCTCGAGGGAAATTTCGAAGGTATCGGCATTCAGTTTAGTGTTACCAACGATACGGTGCTTGTTATAAGCATTATTAGCGGAGGCCCTTCCGAAAAGGCCGGTTTAAAGGCCGGCGACCGCATTATTACTGTGAACGATAGTGTGATTGCCGGTATAGGAATAAAAAGCGATGCCGTGGTTAAATTATTGAAGGGTAAGCGCGGCACTACCGTAAAAGTAGGTGTATTGCGCAAAGGACGTAGCGAGATAATTGCATACACACTTATACGCGACAAAATTCCCATAAAAAGTGTTGACGCATATTATTTGGTTTCGGACGATATCGGATACATTAGAATCAGCAGTTTTTCGAAAACTACCCATAGCGAGTTTGTTGAATCGGCTTTTCAACTCAGCGAAAAAGGAATGAAAAAGCTTATTCTCGATTTGCGGGGAAACTCGGGAGGCTACCTGGATGCTGCTACCAATATTGCCGATGAGTTTTTAACCGGAGGTAAACTGGTAGTGTTTACCGAAGGTCGTGCCCGACCCCGTAAATCGGTGTATTCAACCGATAAACGCGCTATAGGTGTCGATATAGAACTGGTTGTTCTTATCGATGAGTTTTCGGCTTCGGCCAGCGAAATAGTTGCCGGTGCTATTCAAGACAACGATAGGGGATGGGTTATTGGGCGCCGGTCGTTTGGTAAAGGCCTGGTTCAGGAACCTACTGTATTTAACGATGGCTCGATGTTGAGGTTAACCACCGCACGCTATTACACACCTTCGGGCAGATGCATTCAGAAGAACTATTCCGCCGGTTACGAAAGCTATTACGATGAAATCATGGAACGATATCTTCACGGCGAATTTGAAGAAGCCGACAGCATTCAATTTAACGATTCATTGAAATATACCACTACGGGTGGACGTACTGTGTATGGAGGAGGCGGTATTATGCCCGATATTTTTGTGGGTATCGACAGTATGTTGTTCAGCCCCGTTCTACGCCTCATTGGCGATTATGGTTTTGCCTATAGCTTTGCCTTGAATTATTCCGATAAAAACAGGTCGGAGCTAAGTGATTTTGAACATGCCGATGCCTTGATTGCACATCTCGACCAGAAAAATACCATGAACGACTTTTTCAATTACCTGCGATCGCAAAAAGTTAAAATTTCTTATTATCAGTTCAATTCAATGCATACATATATCAGGGCACAAGTGTATGCCTATATTGTGAGAAACATATTCGACGACAATGCATTTTACCCGTTGATAAACAGAATCGATCCGGTGTATATTAAGGCAGTAGAGGTATTTGAAAATAACCGACCGCTCATCGAATCACAAAAGTAACCATGGCATAGGTAATCAGTATGGCTACTGTGTAGAGTGTAAACCAGCGTATAGAAGTATACTGACTCATAGGTATATTCATTTTCACCCGCAGATAAATAACCAAAAGTAATTTTTCGAGAAAGTATGCGATAATGGTTGCATAGGCTACTCCTACAATGCCTAAATGCCTGATAAGAAGAATGCTAAAGAATACGTTTACAATAATTTCGATTAACGAAACACTCATTATAACTCCCGATTTTTGCTGCCCGATAAGTATGGTTTGAGGAAAAACAAGTCTACTGACAATGATGAGGAGATATACATTGAAAACACTTGCACTTTCGGCAAAACTTTGATTAAACACAATGGGATACAACCAATTACTGAGCAGCAAAAAAACTATACTCACCGGAAATAATACATGCATCAATTTGAGTCCTTTTTGTCGCAATTGAACCAATCCTGACGATAGCTGACCCTTATCGGCAAACACCGGAATCATCGCATTACTGAAGGCATTGGCCAGCAGTGTTACAAAAGGCAGTTCGCGGGCTCCATACCTAAACACAGCAAAACTGGCCTCGTTGAAGAAGTTTGAAACCAAAAAACCATCGATATATTGCGCACTTCCGCTAAGCAATAAACTTAAAATCAACGGAGAACCCACCCAAAGTTGTTCTTTGATGTAGCTAAGCGATATGCTAATTTTAGAATACTTCAACACCAAAAAGCCCATCCAAACAAATCGTATTATGTTCACAAATACCAATCCGTATAAACCATAACCCAGATCGAAGCCCAGCAACACCGGAGTGGTAACGCATATAAACTGAAGAGTAAGACTTATAAGACCGTATTTAATAATCCATCCCGATTGATTACGGAGCAGAAATATGTATTCGATAATATTTACGGGTCCCGAAATCACTATGTACATCAACAGTATTTTCAGGTAAGGTATATTTCCACCGGTAAGGTTAAGCAACTGGGCCAAAAACGAACGCGATACATACACAAAAAGAGCAGCCAGAGCACTAAACACGAAGAGCAACAGTACTGTATTGAAAAGGGCCGGTGTTTTTTTGTGTAAGCTATTTCCCAGACTATCACTACGATTGAAAAGACTTAAAAACGACTGAATAATGCCTGATATCCAAAAGAAGCTGACCCCGCCTGCAATCAGTAAAAACGTTTCGTAAATACCAATTTCGCCGGTTCCCAGATTGGTTTTGGTAAAAACAATGCTGATAAGAAGTAGCATTGAGAAACGCAGCAATTGAAAAAATTGCAGTCCGGTGATGTTGGTTATGTATTTCTTAAAATTCAAACCTGATGTTAGGAGTAAGCTTTATTTATTTTTCAGGTTTTCGAGATATCCGGCCATAATTTTCTGGATGTATTTGCCAATAATATCGAATTCTAGATTTACAATACTTCCGGGTTTGATGTCGTGAAAATTGGTTATTTGCCAGGTGTAAGGTATTATGGCAACCGAAAAGCGATCGTCGCGAGAGTTAACCACAGTTAGGCTTACACCATTCACCGAAACAGACCCTTTTTCTACGGTGATATTGCCTTTGTTTATATCGTATCTGAAAGTATAGTACCAGCTGCCATCGGCTTCGGTTAACTCAATACATTCGGCAGTTTGATCAACATGGCCTTGCACCATGTGGCCGTCGAGCAGTTTATCCATGGTCATGCTGCGCTCTACATTAACTTCGTCGCCAATTTTTAGCAAACCCAGATTCGATTTGTCGAGAGTTTCCTGAATGGCCGTGACCTTGTATGTTTTTCCGGCAGTATCAACTTCAACCACAGTGAGACAAACGCCATTGTGACTAACACTTTGATCGGGTTTCAGGCTTTGGGCAAACGAGCAGGTTAAGTAAAAATGGAAATTGCTTTGTTCCTGAACAATGTTAACTACTTTGGCGGTTTCTTCAACAATTCCTGAAAACATAGGCTTAATAATTTGTTGTTACGGGTGCAAAAATAGAGAATAATTTTGGAAATTGTTCCATAAGCTGCAATCATATGAGAGTAGCAGTTTTATAACTAAGCAAAATAGGTTTACACTTGATGGCACATTTGTAAAACAACGAAGTTTTTGCAATTCGATAACCGAAACAGCATATTGTTACAATTTGTTGATTATTTTTGTGCAGATAAAAACAAGAATCTATTTACACTAGCCATGCTGAATAATAAATCGGTTTTAATTACGGGAGGTACCGGATCGTTTGGTAAAAAATTCGTAGAAACCATTTTAGTGCGTTATCCCAATGTGAAACGTTTGGTAATTTTTTCGCGCGACGAATTGAAGCAATTCGAAATGGCACAAATGTATCCGTCGGATAAATATCCTCAAATACGCTTTTTCTTAGGCGATGTGCGCGATTATCCGCGTTTCAAACGTGCCTGTCAGGGTATCGATATTATAATTCATGCGGCTGCATTGAAGCAGGTTCCGGCAGCTGAATACAATCCCGACGAGTTTATAAAAACCAATATACACGGGGCACAAAATGTAATCGATTCGGCATTGGGTTCCGATGTAAAAGTGGTAGTAGCGCTTTCTACCGATAAGGCAGCGGCACCTATCAACCTGTATGGAGCTACCAAACTGGTTTCCGACAAGTTGTTTATTGCAGCCAACAACATTAAAGGAAAGCGCGATATCCGTTTTTCGGTGGTTCGCTATGGCAATGTAATGGGCTCACGCGGGTCGGTAATACCGTTTTTTATGGAAAAGGCACGTAAGGGTGAAACCCTGCCTATTACCGATAAAGAAATGACGCGTTTCAATATCTCGCTCGAAGACGGCGTAGAAATGGTTCTGTGGGCAATAGAAAACGCAACCGGCGGCGAAATATTTGTACCCAAAATACCCTCCTATAAAATTGAAACAGTAGCCGAAGCCATTGCCCCCGGTTTACCCCGTGAATATGTGGGAATAAGACCCGGCGAAAAAATTCATGAGGAAATGATAACGGCCAGTGACTCATTCTATACAATAGATTTGGGTAAATACTATGCCATATTATCGGCAGGAGCCAACAAACAAAAGTATCTCGATTTCTATAAGGCTTCAGAGGTTCCCCGTGGATTTCAGTATAATTCGGGCGAAAATACAGAGTGGCTCGATGCCGAAGCCATGCGCAACTTAATAGTGAAGTATGTTGATGCAAAGTTTAAACCTTTTTAATCGTTCTCTTCTGTCTTCCTGAAGTTGATGTTTGGTAGCGAGGTACTTCGAAATTTGTCGGTTTGTGTAAATGTGTCTGTAAAATTTCTGTTACATTTGTTGAAATTAATGAAGTTATGTCTATCTACCATAAACCTATACCCTATGGCAGGCAATATATCAGCGACGACGATATTGCCGCTGTTGCCGAAATACTCCGTTCCGATTTTCTGACCCAAGGCCCGGCCATTGCACAATTTGAGCAGGCTTTTGCCGAATACACCGGAGCCAACTATGCTGTTGCAGTAAGCAATGGCACAGCAGCCCTGCACCTATGCACTATGGCGTTGGGCGTTGAACCCGGTCAATCGGTAATTACCACTCCCATCACTTTTGCCGCATCGGCCAATTGTGTGCGTTATTGTGGTGGCGAAGTGTTGTTTGCCGACATCGACCCACAAAGCTATTTGCTCGATATTCATTCGGTTCGAAAAATTCTCGAAAACGATTCTTCCGGAAAAATAAAAGGAATAATTCCTGTCGATTTTGCAGGCAGAGCAGTCGATATACAATCATTCAGGCAACTGGCCGACGAGTTTGGTCTGTGGATTATTGAAGACGCATGCCATGCCCCCGGCGGATATTACAATTACAACGAAGGCAAGGTTCGCTGCGGTAGCGCACAATATTGCGACCTGGCCATATTTTCGTTTCACCCGGTGAAGCACATTGCCGCCGGCGAAGGGGGAATGATTACCACCAACAACGGGCTACTCTACGAAAAGCTGCTGTTGTTGCGCACCCATGGCATAACAAAACAAGCCGGTTTGTTGCACGAAAACCACGGCGGCTGGTACTACGAAATGCAGGAGCTGGGTTACAACTACCGCCTCACCGATTTTCAGGCTGCACTGGGGAACTCACAATTGAAAAGAGCCGATGATGGATTAAAACGCAGAAGAGAAATCGCAAACCTCTACTTCGAAGCTTTTAAAGACAAACCTTTCATTTGTGGACAATCGGGCGTGGTTGAAGGACATGCATATCACCTGTATATTATTGAAGTTGAAAAACGCAAAGAATTGTATGATTACCTCCGTAGCAAGCAAATCTTTGCACAAATTCATTACATACCGGTGCACCTGATGCCTTATTACAAAGAATTTGGATGGAAGCCCGGTGATTTGCCAAACGCAGAAAATTATTACCAGCAATGTTTAAGTTTGCCAATGTATCCTACTCTCAGCAGCGAAGAACAGGATTATGTGATTGATTGTATTTTTGAATTTTACGAAAATTCGCTTTAGGTCAATGATCAGTCTTACGGAAATAGAACGCATTATTCAAAATGGCGAAAATGAAAATATTGAATTCAAATCGAGTTTTAATACTGAATTGATAGAAACAATAGTGGCTTTCGTCAATACTTCAGGAGGGAAAGTTATTGTAGGCATTAACCCCAAAGCTGAGATTATTGGAACAACAATAAATGCTGAATCGGTGCAGCAATGGGTAAACGAAATAAAGAATAAAACATCCCCGGTTTTAATCCCGGATGTTGAAACAATTAGTTTAAATAACAAAACCATTGTTATATTTTCAATACAGGAATATCCGGTAAAACCTGTTGCAATTCGTGGAAAATATTTTAAACGGGTAGCCAACTCAAACCATTTGATGAGTATTGATGAAATAGCAAACGAATACCTTAAAACCATTAATACAAGCTGGGACTTTTATCCTGACCCCAATCACAGCATAGAACATATCTCTGCCCAAAAAGTGAAGCGTTTTGTTGAGACCATTGAACAACAAACGCAGAAAAGGATTGAAATACCCCACATGGACTTTCTGGCAAAACTGGAAATCATTCGTAACCATCAACTGACATTTGGAGGCTATCTGTTGTTTGTGAAAGAATACTGCCTGATTAGTGATGTACAGGTAGGACGCTTTAAAAGCCCAACAACCATTATCGACAGTACTTCGCTGAATACCGATTTGTTTACCGAAGTTGATGAAATCATCGCTTTTATTAAAAAGCACCTGATGATTGAGTATATTATTACCGGAGCACCACAACGAACTGAGCGTTTTGATTATCCGTTAGATGCCATACGGGAAATCGTGATAAATATGATTGTACATCGCGACTACCGCGATAGCAGCTCCAGCATCATTAAAATATTCGACGACCGGATAGAATTCTTTAACCCCGGAAAGCTTTACGGAGGCATAACGATTGATGATTTGTTGTCGGGCAACTACAGCTCAAAAACTAGGAATAAACTCATTGCAAGAGCATTTAAGGAAGTCGGTTTAATTGAAAAATACGGTTCCGGAATCAGGCGTGTTTTAAATATTTGTGAAGAGTATGGCGTTAAACAGCCTAAATTCGAAGAGGTTTTTAATGGCTTTCGGGTTCTTTTGTTTAAAGAAAAAACGAATGTCACAAAAGATGTCACAAAAGATGTCACAAAAGATGTCACAAAAGAAAAAAGAATGATAAAAATTCTTGAACTTGTTGAATCTAATCCATCTATAACAACAGGCGAAATTGCATTGCGTTTGGAATTAACACCAAGGACTGTTCTCCGCGATATCGGACAGCTAAAAACGGAAAACAGGCTCAGAAGAGTTGGTGGCCGAAAAAAGGGAAAATGGATTATTATTAAAAACAAATAAACCTATAACATTAAATGACGCGAAGCAAATGACAATAAATAAATACATAAATAGTAATAATCTTTGCATCATCCCTGCTCGTGGTGGCAGCAAACGCATTCCGCGTAAAAACATCAAAGAATTTCTGGGGAAACCCATTATTGCCTATTCTATTGAAGCTGCCATACATTCGAATTTGTTCGAAGAAATAATGGTTTCGACCGATGATGCCGAAATTGCCGAAATTGCCAAACACTACGGTGCAACAGTTCCCTTTATGCGTTCGGCCCAATCGTCGACCGACTATGCCCCGTTGGCCGCCGTTGTCGATGAGGCAGTGGTGTGGCTCGACCAAACCCAAAACCATTGCAGCCATATTTGCCTTATTTTACCTACGGCACCATTTATTTTGCAGCGCAATGTAAGCGATGCTTACAACCTAATCATCGAAAAACGCTTCGACTCGGTGCGCCCTGTTGTAAAATTTTCGTATCCCATACAAAGGGCATTCAGGCTAACGGGGCATTCTGTTGAAATGATGATGCCCGAACATCTGAAAACACGTACTCAAGATCTTGAGCCGGCTTATCACGATGCAGGCCAGTTTTATTGGATGACCCGCGAAAAAACCTTACGCGGCACAAATCGCGGTGCGCTGATTATCAACGACATTCTGGCTCAGGATATCGATTCGGAAGAGGACTGGCTGATAGCTGAAATGAAATATCGATTTTTACACGAAAAAGGAATAATTACACATAAAACATAAGCACACATGAAAAAACTGATTATCTGCGGCGGATATGGCAATGGCACCGTGGTTGCCTCAACAGTTACCGATATCAACAAAGTATCGGAGCAGTGGAAAATTATCGGTTTTCTTAACGATTTCGAAACCGAACCCATCAACGGGTTTCCGGTGCTTGGCAAAATCGACAAAGAAACAGCACACCGATATTTAAGCGACCCCGATGTGTATTTCTTTTATTCGCTTATCAGCACAAAATTCAATCATAAGTACATACATAAACTCACCGATCTCGAAATTCCCGACAATCGTTTTGCTACGCTGGTGCATCCTAGTGCGGTGGTTTCCGATTTTGCACAAATTGGCCACGGTGTGTGCATACAACCCTTTGTAAGTGTTGGCCCCAATGTAGTTATAGGCAATCACATACACATATTTGCACAAGCACTTATCGGACACAATGCCATACTCGACAACTACTCGTATGTGGCCAACAATGCCTGTATAGGTGCCAGTGTGCGACTTATGGAAGGAGCCTATGTGGGAACCAATGCCTCAACCCTCGAAAACATCACCCTTGGCAAATGGTCGTTGGTGGGTATTGGATCGGTTGTGATAAAAAGTGTGAACGACTACGATAAGGTGGTGGGCAATCCTTCAAGGGTAATTGGATCAACTCTATGACACTCTTGTTCAGAATCGACGGCAACCGCGAGTTCGGTTTTGGGCATTTGGTGCGCAGCATTTCGTTGGTAAACGAGTTGCGTAGCCAAACTGCGCCTTTGTTGCCACGAATTGTTTTTGCCGGCAATTACTCCAAGTCGGCTATGGAAATGATGCAACGCGACAACATCGAATTTGTGAATGGCACCATTGATAACGAATACGCGTTTATTGCAAGTCAAATTGCCCTGCTGCAGCCCTCGCTGCTCTACATTGATAAAATATATCCCTATGGCAAAGAATTTATTGAGCAGATTCAAAAACAACTGCCTGTGGTAATGATGCACAATTTGTGTGAAGCCTCGCCGTATTGCACATGTTTTATATTGCCGTCGGCACATACCCCACGCGAAAAACTCAGCGAATTTGGCCTTACACGGGCAAAACCAAACTGGTTTATTGGAGCCGAATATATTGTGTTGAACCGGCAGGTGGTGAATGCCGTGCCTACAGCGAAAAAAGGCGACATGCTTCAACTTGTTGTTACCACCGGTGGCAGCGACCCCGAAAAAGTATTACTCAGGCTATTGCAAATGCTCAGGCACTTACCAACAGACAAGCTGCAAATACAGGCTTTATATGGCCCTTCAATAGGTTTTCTCGATGAACTTCAAAACTTGCAACTGCCTCATAACATTTGTATTATGCCTTTTGCAGTTGAGCACCTGCAGCAGGCCGACATGGCAATTTGCACATTTGGCATTAGCACCTACGAACTGATGTATCTGGGCATTCCGGTAATTTCGGTGGCGCATGCCCAAAGCAATGCACTGGGCAGTAAAACCCTGGCCGAAAACCACCGAAGCATTATCGACCTGGGTATTATCGACAAGCTTGAAGCCGCACAATTGCATGCCGCTATAGGCAAGCTGACAAGTCAACCCGAACTGCGTGCATCGATGTCGGCATTGGGGCGGCAACTCGTCGATGCGAAAGGCGTGTGCCGGGTAGGCAACATTATTTTAAAAACCCTCAAGCTATGACTAAGCAACACAAAACCTTGGTAATTGCCGAACTTTCGGCCAATCATAACAACAACTTCGAACTGGCTGTAAAAACCATCGAAGCCATGGCGGGTGCCGGTGCCGATGCGGTGAAAATACAAACATTTAAGCCCGAAAGTCTAACCCTTGATATCGACACAGGCTATTTTGCACCCCGCACCGAGGGATTGTGGAAAGGCTACACCCCCTGGAAACTGTTTACCGAAGCAGCCATGCCCTACGAATGGCAGCCGAAGCTGAAACGGGTTGCCGAAGATTTGGGGCTTGTGTTTTTTTCGTCGCCTTTCGACCACGAAGCTGTCGATTTTCTTGAAGCCATGCAGGTGCCCATGTATAAAATAGCTTCGATGGAAATTACCGATATTCCTCTGATATCCTATACTGCCTCGAAGCAAAAACCCATGATAATTTCGACCGGTGTAGCCGATATCGAAGACATAGAGTTGGTAATTGAAACATGCCACAAGGCGGGTAATCGCCAAATAACACTGCTAAAGTGCACATCGCAGTACCCGGCCAGCATCGAAGATGCCAACCTAGTCTGCATTCCCGATATGAAGCAGCGTTTTGGGGTGGCGGTAGGAGTGTCTGATCACAGCCCGGGTAGCTTGGTGCCTGTGGTGGCAGTGTCGCTGGGTGCTGTTGTGGTCGAAAAACATTTTATTCTTGACCGTAAGCTTGGCGGACCCGATTCGGCCTTTTCGATGGAGCCCGTTGAGTTTGCCGAAATGGTAAACGCAGTGCGACAGGCCGAAGCTGCCATGGGAACAGTAAGCTATGCCATTACCGACCACGACAGAGCTCGCCGCCGTTCGCTGTTTGTGGTGCGCGATATTGTAGCCGGTGAGCTGCTTACCCCCGAAAACATACGCTCGATACGCCCGGGAGCAGGCCTGAATCCCAAATATTACGATGAGGTAATCGGAAAGAGGGCAAAATTTGATTTAAAGAAAGGAAGTCCTTTGTGTATGGATGACATTTTCGATGAATAATAAAAATGTAAATTCCATTTCTTCTTTTATAGAATCATATAGAAAAAGGTTTTTTGTAGATTTGCCAAAAAAATATTCGATAGAAACCCCTGCATATGCTCTTTAATTCGATAGATTTTGCTGTTTTTCTACCTATAGTTTTCTTACTTTATTGGTTTATTACCTATAAAAACTTAAAACTACAAAATCTATTAATTGTAATAGCTAGCTATGTTTTCTACGGATGGTGGGATTATCGTTTTCTTAGCCTGATATTTTTTAGCTCCATTGTCGATTATTTTGTGGGTATTGGCTTATTGCATAAACAATCGAAAAAAACAAGGAAGCTCCTTCTGCTCACAAGTTTATTAGTAAACCTTGGGTTTTTGGGTTTCTTTAAGTATTATAATTTTTTTGCTGAAAATTTTGCTGAAGCATTTACCTTATTTGGTTATCCAATAAAGACAGGAAGTTTACATATTATTTTACCAGTGGGCATTAGTTTTTACACTTTTCAAACGTTAAGCTATTCGATTGATGTTTACAGGAGGAAATTACAGCCAACGCGAGATTTTTTTGCTTTTTTAGCATATGTTAGTTTCTTTCCACAATTGGTAGCCGGTCCTATAGAACGAGCCACAAATTTACTTCCACAGTTTTATAAGAAACGAAAATTTGATTACTCGTCAGCAGTAGATGGTTTAAGGCAAATATTGTGGGGTTTGTTCAAAAAAGTTGTAATTGCCGATAATTGTGCCGAATATGCTAATTATATTTTCAACAATTCGCAAAGCTTCGATGGTCCCATGTTATTACTGGGTGCGGTTTTCTTTGCATTTCAAATTTATGGAGACTTCTCGGGATATTCCGACATAGCCATTGGTACTTCGCGTTTATTCGGGTTTAATTTAATGCAAAACTTTGCATTTCCATATTTTTCGCGCGACGTAGCTGAATTTTGGCGAAGATGGCATATTTCTCTTTCAACCTGGTTTCGCGACTATTTGTACATTCCACTGGGAGGTAGTAGAGGCGGTTATCTTATGAAAATAAGAAACACACTGATTATTTTTGTTGTAAGTGGTTTTTGGCATGGTGCAAACTGGACATTTATTGTATGGGGTTTTTTAAATGCTCTGTATATAATGCCTTCTATAGTTTTTGGAACAAACCGTAAAAATCTGGATATTGTTGCAAAGGGTAAAATTTTTCCAAACTTGCGTGAATTTGTAGCGATGTCACTAACATTCTCACTTACGCTTCTTGCCTGGGTTTTTTTCAGAGCTACCAGCATTTCACATGCAATTGACTATCTGGCATCGATGGTAACAGGGTTTTTTAAACGGCAGGCAATAATCGATACTCTTGTTATGCTATACTATAAAGTAGGTATAGAATTAATTTTGCTTATGTTGTTTTTTACTGTGATTGAATGGTTTGGACGGAGTGGGCGTTATGCAATAGAAAACACAGGTCTTAAGTGGAAGCGTCAACTAAGATTGCTGTTTTATTATCTTATTGTAATTCTTATTTTCGTGTATGGTGGTCAGCAACAAGAATTTATTTATTTTCAATTCTAATAAATGAGAGAATTCTTTAAAAAGATATTGTTATTTATTAGTCCACTGGTGATACTTATATTGCCGGCTGTTTTTATACTATGGGGTACAGGCGAAAACTTCAAATCAATGAACAAAACCCTTTTGTCAAACCAAGAATACTTAATAGGATATGCATATAACGAGAATAATCTTAAGTATCTTAAATGGTATTATTTATCAAATGCACCCAAAAACGATGTAGTGGCCTTGGGTTCTTCAAGGGTTTTACAACTTAGAAAAAACTCATTCGATGCAAGGTTCTATAACGCCGGCTACTCCATTAAAAGAATCGATCAGTTTATCGATTTTCTACGATTGATACCCAGCGATAAGTATCCCGATTACCTGATTGTTTCGCTTGATCAGTGGATGTTCAATGCAAAGAGAGACCCACTTGCCGACACAGCATTCAAAGACGAATGGACAAAGTCGTTCAATAAATTCCCCGATGCAGCCACCATAATAAATGTATATGAAGATCTTATCAAAAAGAAATACTCCTTTGGTGTTGTTAATAATCCATTCACAATAAAACTTATTGGTTTGAATGCGCGTCTTAATTCTAAAGGCATTCGCAACGATGGAAGCTATTTTTATGGTAGGCAGATAGCATTGTTGCTTGACAACAATGCAGCGGCAAATGATTTTAACTTCAATAACACCAAGATGAGGATTGAAAAAGGAGTTCTTAACTTTCAGACAGGGAACCAACTGAATACAAAGGCTCTTTATGAACTGGATGCATTTCTTGCTTTTTGTAAAACACATCATATATTTGTGATTGCCATTTTACCGCCATTTCCCGAAGAGATTTATCAATTGATGAATGAGTCGGGCAAATATGATTACCTCAACAAGTTAGATTCTGAAATAAAGCCCCTGTTTGATGCCTATGGTTTCGAATTGTACAATTATACTCACATTACTCAATTTGATTACTTCGACAAAGAATTCCTCGATGGGTTTCATGGTGGCGAAAAAATCTACCTTCAGATATTGATTGATATCCTTCAAAACAATTCTCAATTGAACCATGTTTCGTCATTGGAAAAACTTCAATCGGACCTTAAAAACCGTAAATCGGCCTTCAATGTTTATTAAACTGTCAATTGATTTGTGCCGAAATTGAATTGACCAGATTATTAACACAAACTTCCTCATCCATATTGAATCCCAGTATTTTACCGGGGTAATGATATGCATGCACTGTAGCCAAATCGAATGCTTTCAGGTAGCAGTCAAGCTTATGCTGGTCGAAATGGTACGACTCAATGAACTGCATAATTTTGTCAACATCCTGGTTGTTTCTTATTCGCAAAACGCCATCGAAATCTTCAATCCAGCTAAGCCCGAAAACAATTACCGGTTTTCCTCCTGACTTCATACGCTCTCCTAAATTAGTGCGGCAACAAAATTGCAACTCATT
>CAZEHA010000035.1:263-38173 GCA_964511665.1 uncultured Bacteroidales bacterium | reverse complement strand
GTGGTCCCAGAAGGGTTCGAACCTTCGACCCCCTGATTAAGAGTCAGGTGCTCTACCAGCTAAGCTATAGGACCGGTTTTAAAAAGAACATCCGCTTTCGCGGAGAGTGGTCCCACTAGGGCTTGAACCTAGGACCCCCTGATTATGAGTCAGGTGCTCTAACCAACTGAGCTATGGGACCTGAAATTTGCTACACAAATTCGGACTGCAATATTAGTGTTTTTTTAAATAAAGCAAAAAAGAAAGTGGAATTAATTTTCGAAATTATAAAAATACCCACCCACATTTGCAATCAGCAACATACAATGCAAACGGCTAGCGCCTGATAAAAATAAACTCACCGCCTTCGTCGCCGGCGTTTTGAATGGTACCGTATTGCGGTTCCGTTGGACTATTATTCAGAACTGCTTGCCTGAAACTGGCAAAGAGCACGTCGGACGATATATATTTTTCTTTATTATCAATGAGGCGCTGCACTAAATAATGCAAGAACACACTTTTATCGGGAACTTCTTTGAGATTACCGCTGGTCATGGCTTTCTTACTTGGCAAGTCGTAGAGCTTATTTATTGCAGGTTGAGCATCGGCAAATGCACTTCTTGTTTTAAAAATACTCCCGCTAAAACAGGCATCGGCAATTAACAACGTATGTTTTGATTTTATGCTGCCCATATAATCGCTTATGCGGCTATTAGGTATCCAAAAGGCAGTATTGCCTTTTTTTGCATCGCATGGCAACCAATATCCCAGTTTTCTATTTTCATCCCACCATCCATGCCCTGCATAAAAAACTAAAAGGTTATCGTTTGGCGTTATCAAATTATTCAAATCATCAAATGCTTCGATCATTTCAATATAATTGGCATTCTTTAGAAATTTAACATTTTCGGGCTCAAACAAATACTGTGTTGTTAATACTTCATATAAGCTTGTGGCATCGCTAATAGGTTCATCGAGCGAAGTAATTGTTTGATCCTGATATATATTGTTCCCGATAATAAGTGCATAGTACTTACCAGATACATTGATTTGTTCGTTGTTTTTAATTACGGAGTTGTTATTGTTAAAATTATCTTGACGCTGAGCCAGGTTTTCTTGACGCTGTATAATAAAAGTTTCAACTGTTGTGTTTTTCTTTGTGTCGGTAGCTGTAATTATGAAAGAATTATCACCCAAATTCAATATTACCGTTTTCAAAAAGTCTCCATTATTTGCGAGTTGTACTTTTTCTTTATTTATATAAACTTCAAAAACCCCGCTTTCATCAATAATATTCCCCTGAATGGTAATTTGGCTGTTTTGCTCAACCAGCTTAAAACCGCGATTAACATGTGGTTGTATAATCGAGATTAGAGGCCCTGTATCATCAATTTTCTCTAGGGGTTGCAAATCAACAAAAACGTCTTCCTTATATATTCTATGTCCTTTTGTAGCGTTATCAACCAAGCCTGGAACAATACCCAAGTAATAATCCAAGGCTATTAACCAGTGAACTTTCGACTTATCACGATATTCGGAGTCATAATAATCTGGTTTTTTTAATATGTAAACTACCTCGTTTTTATTGTTATATTCTGTATCGGGGTTCTTCTTTGTGATTTTAATCTTACATGGGGTTTGTTTATTAATGTTATTCCCATTTACATAAACATCGGCACCCCGTGGATTGGAATCGATACTTACATTTTGTTTTGTGCCTAAAAAAATTGTGGCGCATGAATTAAAAACAAAAAATATGATTGCCAGCATTAAAGCCAATTTTATTCTCTGATTCATTATCATTATTTAATAATTATGTATTTGTGCAAATTTTAAAATTAGTACTGTGGTTTTGTTCTAATTATTACTTTCATCATTTCTTAACTGTCCATATATTTTAAAATCATTAATAACCTAAACAAATAGTTGTCTTTACGAATTAATTATCTATTTTCTGATAAAAATAAACTCTCCGCCTTCGTCGCCGGTGTTTTGAATGGTGCCATACTGCGGCTCTGTTTGACTGTTGTTGAGTACGGCCTGCCTGAAACTTGAAAAAAGCATATCAGCCGAGGTGTATTTCTCAACGTTTTCGTCCAATCGCTTAATCAGGTACTGAATAAAAACGCTTTCATCGGGCACTTCTTTCAGGTTCCCGCTGGTCATGGCTTTACGGCTGGGTTTTTCGTACAGGCGGTTAATGGCGGGCTGTGCATCGTTGAAGGCAACCCGGGTTTTAAAAATACTGCCGCTGAAGCAGGCATCGGCAATCAGAATGGTGTGCTTCGAATTGGTGGCTTTCAAAAAATCGCTGATGCGGCTGTTGGGAATCCAGAACGCCGTATTGCTTTTTTCGGCATCCACCGGCAGCCAGTAACCCAGCTTTTTTTCTTCATCCCAATACCCATGTCCGGCATAAAATATCAGCAGGTTATCTTCCGGTTGTATCGAATTGCTCAAATTGTCGAAGGCAACAATCATCTGCCTGTAGGTTGCGTTTTTGAGCAATGTAACTTTGTCTTTATCAAAAGTATATTCGTTTATCAGCACTTCATAGAACTGTGTGGCGTCTCTCACCGGATTCGATAACTTTACAATTTCGGGGTCTTCGTAGGTTTCGTTTCCTATAATTAGTGCATAATAGTTCGATTCAGGTATAAGGGTAGCCGGCACTTCAGGTTTCTTATCGACTATTGGCTGGTCAGACTGACGCTCGACCGAAAATTCAAGCACAGCACGATTTCTTTTTATATCAGTGGCTTCAACCGTAATGAGATTTTCGCCAATCGTCATTGGAATACTCACCGAGAAATTTCCCTCAGAATCGATATATGCTTCCTGTTCGTTTACCAGCACCTCGAAAATTCCGCTTTGGTCGGTTACTTTTCCGGTAACCACAATTTCTTTTTGCTTATAAACAGGTTTAAAGCCCCGTGTCGTATCGTGAGATGTAATCGTAATTTCGGGTGGTGTTTTGTCTTCGGGAGGCAGGCCTATTTTAAAATTCATCATACCGGAGCTGGCTGTGTCGGCGGCAGGTTCTGTGCCAATCGAAAATTCGAAGGTACCACTGCTGCTTTTCGAGGTTTGGGTTTTGTCGTTGTCGTTTTGCGCAAACAGCAATCCGGATATCAAAACCAGAAGAACAATGAAAGCGATTCTTTTCATGATAGTAATCTGTTACGTTAAAAACGCCAGCCGATACCGGCAAAAGGTCTTAAATCTGATGCTTTATCAACAAAGAGGTCAATATTGAAATACAGGTGACCAATGCATACATCAGTGCCTAAACCAACTGCGTAAGACGGCTGCTTCTCTTCCCAATATTCGTCAACGTACATTTCGTACAAATAATTGCCCCATTCATCATAAACTGAAACCCATTGCCCATACCCGCTAACGGTAGCGGTTGTATATCCAAAAACCGGATATATGCTCCACTGGAAATTACGTTTTCTAATCAGGCTTTTCGATACATCAGCCAACAGTGTAAATTCACCAAACCAACTTAAATCTTGTCCTGCAAGCAATCCAAACCCCCACTTTCCCCGGTACCCGCCTTTAATACCCCATGTTTCTACTGCCGCAAACCATTGTCCTTTGTTTTCTTTGTCGTATCTGAGAATACTGAATTTTTGATTGTCAGAAATTGGCTTGGTTTCTTTAACCACCACAGGTTTTTCTTCTTTTACCTTGGCCGGTTTTTCTTCTTTTTGTGGTTTCTCAACCACGCTGTTGTCTTTGGTGAGATTGGCCACCACGGTAAATTCGGCGCTGGTGAGCCTGTCGAGATCTTTACGCACATCCCACACAGCCTGGTAGGTGCTTTTTCCACCCACTACAGCTTCGCCTACATCGCCGGTAACGCTTTTCAAAACAAAATTGCTTCCGGTTCCGGTTCCGGTTTTCACCGATATTTCAACGGAAAACAGCTGATTTACATTCGAATTTACAATTTCGTAATTGATGTAAATTTTGTCAGCTTTCTGTTCGGGGACAATATTTTTCACCTCAAAAGCGCGCTGCGCCAGCAAAAAACTTACCGGAATCAAGCTTAATACAAGGAGTGTGTAAATTTTTTTCATGAGAGTACATTTAGTTAGAGTACCGGTTAATCATTGTTTATACACGTTATTTTACCTACAAATATATATAAATCGAAATAATTCTACAATCAAAATTATTAAAATGCCATGGTACTAACAATCAGGCGTTTTTCAGACCTGAGTATGGGGTCGTCAACCCGTTTCATTCCCCGGTTTTTTGCAAGAATTTCGTCGGTTGTTTCTTCAATGATAGTATAGCCGTCGAATATCGAGGTTTTTAGGTCGGGAAAAGCGCTTGTTTGTGCGTTAAGTTGCAGTATTTCGGTGCCAAAGGGAGGCGAACATTCGAATTCGTATGGAATTTCGTAAACCCTGTTAATTTTCGATGCATCAATGTAATAGTCGTTTAGCAGCAACACTTTGCTTCCATCGGCAAGGTAGTAGGTAAGCCTGAGGTGGCATTCTTTGTTAACCCTTACGTACACTTTCATACGTTCTCCTTCTGCAAAAATCAGGTTTTCGTCGCCTTTGTTGGTCCATAGTTCAGTGAGCAAATCGCCATTAATTACTTCGTCTTTTTTGAATACCTGCATTTCGGCATAGGCGTCAACAAAGTTTTCGGGCTGTGCCGAAATCTTCAGCGAATCGAGACCTGAGGTGCTAATACAGATTTCGGCACCTGCAATGGCTTTATAGTTCATATCGCGCATTACACTGATAACACGAATGGTATTGCCTTCTTCCCAGTAGGTTCCGGTAATTGTATAGGGCGTTTGCGATTCGGTGCCCGGCTGATAATTTCCCTGGGTGGTGATTCCATATCTGGCTTCGGTGATGAGTTGCTGCTCAAAACTTCGGGCAAAAGCCCTCGAAAATGCACTGCCCATTTTGGTGTCGCGATAGGTAAACGGAGTCAGTCGGATGCTGGCTGCCATGTCGCCGGTTTGCACATAGTAAGCCTGAGCCAATAGAAAGCAAGCGTCGTCGATGCTGAGGTGTTTTGAATTGCTGATGGTTATAATGCCGTTTTCCACGGTGTTTTTTAAGCTTATCAGCCTGCCAATGGCCGCATCTTCGTCGTTGATGTTTTGTTTCAGGGCCACATATATTGCCTGTGCTTCTTCGGCTTCACGAAACATACTCATGGTCTGATAGTAGATTTTCAGCGCGTTTTTTTTGTCGCCTGCATTTTCGAGTTGTTGCGCCTGCACGGTATTTTGATGAATGGCATCTGCTTTTTCGGTAATCATTCTTTTATAGAGGTTTGCAACATCTTCTTTTTTTGCGTACACCATCGCATAGCCTGTTTTGGTTTTTGGGTTGTAGTATTGCTCGGTTTTTAAACCGGCAAGCCTGATGTTGCTGTTCGACAGGCAGTTTTTCCGCACATATTCGTTTACTCCGGAATTGGTTTCTGTGAGGTTCATATCAATTAAACTGGTTATGCTTACCAGCACCGATTCGCTGAGGCGCGATTTGGCAAAGCCTTCGAGTTTAGGTAATAACTCGCTTTGGGTAGCCGCTTTGTTTTGTTCCGAGGCATAACCCACGAGGTATAGTGCATCGGGATATTGCGCCTTGCGCCATTGTGCATCAATCCATTTGGGCTGAGCAAACAATTGAACACAGAGTATCAGAAATAGCAACGGACAAATTAGTTTCATAGCAATGGTTATATTCTGGTGTTTAATATTTCAGTTAAAAATAAAATATCTTTATCAGAATACGAAATTTTATCTGCATATTTTTCGGATTGATGTTGTTTTTTAGCGCAGGTTTGTTGCACAATAGAATTGATATGTTCATTAATTACTACATTTGCGACATGCAGATTATTCTCACACAGATTGCGATGCTTGCGCTGATGGCTTCGGTTGGGGCTGTTGCGTTTCTGGCAAAGTTAATTAAAGAAGATACTGCCAATGGAATGGTGAAACTGGTTACAAAAATCACCCTTCCCTTGCTGATTTTCACCACATTTGCCGGTAACGAAACCAACCCCGAAATCCTTAAAAACTCTGCCATTGTAATAGCCCTGAGTATGGGCAGTGTTGTGTTGTTTTTTGCAATGGCTGGAGTTTCGGCGCGTATTCTTCGGCTCAGCCGCGACAACACAGCCCTGCACCGCGTTAGTGCTATGTTTGGGAATGTGGTGTTTTTGGGTTTCCCAATCATCAATGCCTTGTATCCGGGTGGCGAAGGTCTTATTTACGCAACCATGTTTCATCTGGGGCAAAATGCGTTGATTTGGACTTGGGGGGTGTTTATACTCTACAGTTCGCGCAACAGGCAAGGTGGCAAGGCATGGAAAAATCTGCTTAATCCGGTAACCATGGCTTTTGCAGCGGGAATTACTTTTATGTTTCTTCCTGTTACTATTCCTGATATCATTTTGAGCCCGCTATCGCACATTGGGAAAACCACCACCTATATTTCGATGGTGTACGTGGGTGCTGTGCTGGCTATGGTAAATCCGCTGCGTGTGTTTACCAACATCAGATCGTATCTTGTCAGTTTCAATAAGCTATTACTGGTGCCTGCAATACTCCTTCTGCTGCTGAAATATGCCGGTTTGGCAGGATTGCTTCACATGAACAGCACAGCCGTTGGAGTGGTTGTGCTGCTGGCCGGAATGCCTTGTATGATATTAATTTCAGTGCTGGTCAGAGATCTCGATCTCGATTATAAACAATCGGTGGGCAATATCTTTCTGAGCACAGTGTTGTCGTTTGCAACCATCAGTTTTCTGTTCTGGCTGTTGTAGATGTTACTGCTGTCTTACCAAAACTACTGTTTTTATTGTTTCACAAACCTCGAACGGTATCTATTTCCACTTTGGGTGATAACAATGCATGTGTAACTCCCTTCCGACAGATTTCCAACAAACAATGTATTGTTGCCCGGTGTTAGGGGTTTTTGCATTACCACACGTCCCGTAGCATCGTAAACAATGGCATCACCGGGTAGCTCACTCAGCTCGAAATATATTTCGGTTGTGGCAGGGTTGGGATACATGTTAAAGGAACTACTGTGCCATGGGGCAATGTTCTCGCATGTTTCGAAATGAACAGCCATGGTGTCGCCATACATGCAGTTTTCGTCAGAAACATACAGTACCAGGTCTATTGGGTTTTCGCCGGTGTAGCCAATCTCAACCTGACTCGCCGAAAATCCCATTCCTGACCCCACATACCAGGTATGCGTGTTTTCGGGGTACGGATTCATTATAATCAGGGTTTCGTCGAAGCAAATGGTTGTATCGTCAGGCCAGTCAAAACTGAGTTCAGGATAGCTGGCCACCACAATGGAATCAACACCGGAACAACCGCTTTCGTTGGTAACAGTAAGGTAATACAACCCGTCGAAAGGCGTCGAAAGATATGAAAAACCCGACCCATTCGACCATTCGTAAGAAGTGTACCCGGCCGGTGCGTGATAAATGGCCAGGGCAGCAGCGCAGTGATACACTGTGTCGAAAATATTCAGCTCGATGCCGGGCGAAACCACGTAATCGTAGTAGGCTGTGTCGAGGCAGCCATAGATGTCGATTGTTAACATCGATAATTGAATACTGCTATTTATGGGTGTGTAGCAATGTGGCCCCAATCCATAAAACATATAGAATGGACCTCCGTCGATTATTTCGAAAGCGATATTTGTGATGCTTTCAGGGTCTCCATCATAGTTAAAACAAAACTGATTGCCCGTGCATATTCCACTTGCAATATTAATATCAGCGTTAAGCATTGGGTGAATTACGGTAAAAATATGGTTCGATTCAGTACTGCTTCCATCGGCGCAAGCTAAATTATGAGTTACAACAACCCAAATTTCTTCGTTATCGGCAAATTCCGTATCAAAATACTCGGCTTGATTTGTGCCAACTTCCAACCCATTGCGATACCATTGATACTGGGGATTTGAACCACAATTTTCGACATTGGCACTAAAAACAATACCTTGATTATGGCATACTGCACCGGCTTGATTACTCGAAATACTGACTTCGGGAAAAACTTCTTCGACCAGTCCATAACTGAAGTACCATGCAGTGTCGGAGCATCCGTACACATCGTAGGCTTCTACAATAATATCAAGTATTCCGGCCGAAGGAGTATGACAAATTGGCCCAGTACCTGAATAATAAGTGTATATGGAATTATTGATAACAATCCATTCCACATGATCGAGGCCTTCGGTTTCGCCCGAATATTCGAAGCAAATATCTTCGCCAAGGCAGGTTCCTCCACTAACAATGGTATAGTCAGCTTCAGGCGGTGTTGAAATTGTAATGGTTTCGCTGTTCGACACTGCCTCATTAGTCGCAACGCAAGCATAATCAGGTATTACCTCAACATGAACATCGTCGCCCGAATCCCATCCTGCATGCCAATATACCGGATTGTTCAGCCCTACATGAACCCCGTTCAGATACCATAAATAAGTGGGGTTTGTACCACAATCATCTGTTGTCGCTGTAAATGTAACTGTAGTTTCTACACATACAATTCCTTCGGGGTTTCGCGCTATGCTTACCGAAGGATTATGCAGGGGTAACACCTCAAATCCGATATGATTGCTTTGAGCGGAGGCTACCGTCAGACAATAATAGGTGGGTGTTACTATAGCATACACTGTATCGGTTGATGCATTGATTATGGTACTGAAATTTATTGTGTGAACACCTTGGGCCAGCCCATTAACATACCATTCTATTACAGGATTGGCGCCCGTATTTTGGAGAGTGGCTGTGTATTGAACCGTAGTTCCTGCACATATAGGGTTAACACCATCCGACGAAATGCTTACCGATGGTGTCAGTGTTGGATATACACCGATGGTAATTGTTTCTGATAAGATAGTTTGGCACGATGTAGCGGTTTGGGTGGCATAAAACACGAATTCCGATGTCTGGTTCACCAACTGCCCGCCGATGCTGATATTTCCGCCTGATCCCGAAACAGCAGGGCCGTGCCATGAGGATAGTGTATTGTTCCAGGCTCGGTATTCAACACCCAGTTGCGAGTTTTGTACTTCGAAATACACGATGCCCATATCGCAAAGTACTGTGTCGCCTAACGGTACAATTGACAGTTCAGGGTCGTCGTCAAGATAATTGCGCAAGATGTACCTCGATTCATTAATACACAACAGTTCATCAAGAACTCCGTCGAAATATCCCGATGTAGGGTCAAACGACACGGCTGCGGGAACCTGTGGCCCGGCATAGGTCCAGTATCCGTTGAAGCTGCCATGGCTCACAGGTGTCGAAATCTGCAGGAATTCGTCGCCTCCATCTATTTCCATTAAGATTCCGGTTTCGTGGGTGATAAGCACGCTGTGCCAGTTTCCATCGTTATACGATTGCACCGACGACAGTTCGGCTCCCGAACCGCCGTTACTCATCCAGAAATGAAGTTTTCCGTTGTCTGACATATACACCACAGCATCCTGTGAAGTGGGACCCCATGGGTTGTTAACGAACGAAACGATTGCGCCTCCCTGTGTTGTGGTGGTGCGGAACCAGAAGGTGTGAGTGAATGCATTGGGCATTGCATAATTATGGGGTGAGTATCCAAAAACATTTTCTGAGGTAAAATCACGGGCTTTCCAAAAAAGGCCGTTACGGTCATCGGCCGGCTGAAAATCCCAGCATGTGAAAGAATAATTGTTGAAGCTATCGTAATTGTTTTCATCAAAAGTGTAATAATGCTCTGGCAATGATGATGGAATAGGTGTATTTTCTCCAATGTCAATAGGTAGAGGGTTCACAATAACATCAATATAATCGGCCGACACTACTGAGCAATAGCCATTGATGGTTTTTAGTCTGTATTTGCCCGATTCAGTAGCTGTAAACTGTGGGTTTGTTGCTCCTTCGATGTTCTCGCCGTTTAGCGTCCATTGAAACTCACAACTCAAGGCATTTGATATTTCAAGCAATACACTTTCATTCTCACAAAAAGTGGTAGGTCCGGTAGCAACAATTTGTGCCGTATCGGGCGGATAGCTCATGTTAACCGTTAAGGTTTCTGATTGCTGGGTACAGCCGTTTTCGGTTATTTCAACATAGTAGCTTCCTGGTTCCGTTGCCATTACACTATTTGTGATTTCGCCGGCTATGGGCAACCCATTGTGGTACCATTGGTAATTTGAGTAACCCCAGTCTGTCCAGAAGCCGGGATAAGATTCCTCGTCGCACAAACTCAGATTTCCCCAGTATTCAAGACCAGGATTCGGGCATTCCCCGGGTAACATAATTTTTACACCAAAGGCTGCTTCGTTTGCCACTTTGCTATCAACAACCACGTAGTATTCGCTGCCTGCATTTACATAGAAATTTGAAGATCCTATCGTATCGGTTGTGTTATTGAACCATACACTACCTAAATATGTGTTTTCGTTGCATACGGGATAGGCCATGCAATACATTTGTCCGGGTGTTTTTTCGGTGAACCACAGATAGGCCATACCCGAATAGGGAGCTATAAAACTGTACACAATTTCGTTGCCATCAAGATCGGTTACCGACCAATAGTTTTCCACCTGATTGTTCCCGTTCACCGAGGTGTTGTTGTAGTACCACTGATTGTTTGTTATGGCAATTGCCGAAGTGCAGTCGAGCAAGCCCGGATCAGGAACTGTGGCCCATGTGAAGTATTCGTTCTGGTCGTCGGCCTCAACAACCACATTGCTGCGGTCAACCACAAATACAATGTTTTTGCTTCCTGAAGTAAGTCCGGCGGGCATTGTCAGTGTTGTTTGAATGGTGGCTGTTGCTCCGGTGCCGAGTGCCGGCACTCCATCAGAGCCCAGAAAAACATCGGTGCCAAAATCAAACGTCATATCGTCCGATAAGAAATACTCAATGGTGCATGCAGGAGCATTTGTATTTCCAATATTTTTTATCTGCGACGAAAAATGTACGTTGGGCAATTCCGATTGAATAAATTCCGGTGAAATACTTCCCGATTGAATGATCAGTTCTGCATCAGGAGTTGGGCAGATAATTTCTATCTCGAAAGATGGCTCTGTGGCAACACTGCTTTCAACAGCCAGCCAATAGGTGCCCGGTTCTGTGTCGTCAAGAATAAAACCGTTGGTTCCATAGGTTATTATCGAATCCTGATGAGGGTGACTCAGGAGAATGGCATTTAGATTGCCGTCGGTACTATTGGTTATTTTTACTCTTATTCTTCCTGGCAGTGTGGTCGTAAAGTAATAAACCAATTCTTTACCCGGGGTAGCCGGCCACGTGTTTCCATAGTAATTTATATAATTGATGCCGGTTGCCAGATTTCCTAAAACTGGAGTAGCGCAGCTGAGTTCTGTAGCTCCCGACACATCAAGCCCTGAGAAAAGCGGTTCTGGTATGGCTCCTACCATAGCGCGCTGGTTTGAGGTATAGTCGTGACTACCGGGAGTAAGGTCGTTGCAGTAGAAATAGCCATTGAGCGAACCGCCCCATCCCCAGTTGACATGAAAGAATCCGGAACCCTGATATCCGTCGAAAACAAATGCATGACCACCTGAGCCATGCCCCGAATAGTATATGGGGCGGTTGTTGTCGATTTCGTTTCGCAGAATGCTGTTCCAGGTTGCTTCGGAGTAAGAATTTTTTGCAAGCAAAATGGCGTTACGATACCCAAAATAATTGCGGAAAGCAACGGGTACTGACGATGAATACGCTCCTGAACCACTGGGTGAATAGCCCATGCTTACTGCTACACCGCAATGATACATGAGTTCGGCTACCTCGCTGTTTCCACTTCCGTTAGGCATGATACTGTAATCGTAGGTGGCTGCTGCAAAGTCTGCACAAAGTTCCCCATACGCGCTCAGCGTATAACAGGTGCTGCCGGTGCCATGCTCCGGATACTCCATATAGCGTATTATCTGAGCCATAGCGGTAGCCACACATCCCGTATAAACCCTGCCACAGGGACCTGCAGCATCAGCCGGACATTGTGAATTGTATCCACAACCTTGATTCCAGGTTGTACTCAGTAATGGCGAAACATCTTTTGCTGCCCTTAAGCAAAGCTCTTCTCCGTTTTCAATTTTTTGATACCAGTCAATGGCTTCTTGTGTCATAGAAGCATTGGTCTCTCGAACATGATGTATTTGGTTTTCGTATATTTTCATCCAATAGACAAAAGCCGGATTAGTGTTTGCAGTATTGATGCCTTCAAAACCACTGTCGGACCAGGCAAGAACCGGAACAGTACGCTTCTCGCCCGAAATAATTACAAACCCACCGCTGTTTTCATAAAAAACATAATACAAGGGCAAATCCAATTCGTCTTTAACAAGGTAGTGACTGGATAAAACTACTTCTGATAATGATTTTGTCTTTATTTCGGAGAAACAAACTGCTGCAATACTTTGGGCTTCGTGCATCGGTACAGGTTGTGCAACCGATTCCATGAATAGTAATGTCAATGCAAATGTCACTGTGGTAATGATAATGGTTTTCATATAAAAAGATTTAATTGATAGAATAAGTTTTTCGAATTAAACGAAAAAATACCCACACGGTTGCCATCTTATGAACTGCAAATTACATATTTCTGTTGGGGTTATGCTACAAGTTTGTCAAACAAAAAGAACTGTTTCGAAAAGTGTTATTATCAACTGTTGAACCGTTAATGTTGTTAACTTTTATTTCACCACAATTTCCTGTAAATTATTTGTATTGCCACGAAATATATTAATATCGACATTTCCATGAATCCCATTAACCCTGCCGGTATGCGAAAACTGCCAGAACAACCAACCGGGAGCAATATCGGCGGCATCGCCCGAAATACGCAGATACGAAATCCAGACTTGATATTTATTAAATCTTTCATCGCCTTCGAACAATTGTTTGTACATGTTCGGATAAGTATAAATAATAGGAGTAACACTGTAGTGTTTTTCAACCAAGTCGAGCCAGTTCAACAGGCCTTTTTTTAAACTGTTCGTGTTTTGCACCCGGCTGTATGCTTCAATATCGAGCACAGGGGGTAAATCGCCTTGTTTCAGGCTGACGGTTTTTATGAAATTCTGAGCTTGAGAAACAGAGTTTTCGTCGGGACGATAATAGTGGTAAGCGCCTCTTACAATATCATGCTTGCCCGCCTGTTCCCAGTTTATTGCAAACTCTTTATCTACCCTGTTGTTTCCGGCAGTAGATCTAATAAATACAAATTCTAATTTCTCTTCGGAAGCGACTTTTTTCCAGTCGATTTTTTTTTGATATTCCGACACATCGATCCCAAAGACACTGTATTTCGAAAAATGCGCAACGTACGACGAAAAACTATTGTCGCCTGCATAAGGGATGCCTTTGCCGGCACCGGGCGAAGGCGACATATATTTTAGATATGCCAAACCCGATATAATAAGCACAATCAGGCTAAAGAAAACAATGAGCAAGGCCTTGCTTGTCTTCGGTTTTCGTCTTTTCCGACGCTGTGCCATGCGTATTTATTTAATAATATATTCGGCAATTTGTACCGCATTGGTTGCCGCTCCTTTACGAAGATTGTCGGCAACAATCCACATATTCACGGCTTTCGGGTGCGATAAATCGGCTCTGATGCGCCCCACAAACACCTCGTCTTTTCCTTCCGACCACAATGGCATCGGATAGAAAGCTTCGGCCGGATTATCGAGAACAATAATGCCATGGCTTGCAGCCAAAACCTCTCTTATGGTTTCTATATTGGGGGTGTTCTCAAATTCAATATTTACACTTTCGCTATGCCCTCCCAGCACCGGTACTCTAACCACCGTTCCACTGATGGCCAAATTGGGTATGCCAAGAATTTTGCGGCTTTCGTAAACCAGTTTCATTTCCTCTTCGGTGTAACGGTTGTCGAGAAAATTGCCTCCATGAGGTATGCAATTCAAATCGATGGGATGCGGATATGCTTCGCGACTTTCGACGCCTTCGCGTTCGGCCAGCAACTGACTTACACCTTTGTATCCCGAACCGGTTACCGATTGGTAGGTAGATACAATTACCCGCTTCAGCCCGAACAGCTTGTGTAGTGGATATAACACGGCAACCAATTGAATGGTACTGCAATTGGGATTTGCAATTATTTGGGGTTCTTTGTTGATACAATCGGAATTTACCTCAGGAACCACCAGTGGTACATTATTGAACATGCGAAATGCCGAAGAATTGTCGATAACATAGCATCCGATATCAACAAACCGTTGCGCCCATTGCAAAGAAACTTCCTTGCCTGCCGAAAACAAGGCTATTTGCGGTTCTTTTGATAATGCCTTTTCAAAATCGAATACTTCAAAACTTGCGCTTTTGTATTCTACCGCCGACCCTACCGAACGGCTCGATGCCACCGGGATTAATTCTCGCACAGGGAAATTTCTCTCGGCCAGCACCTGCAACATTTTTTGACCTACCAAACCGGTTGCTCCAACTACTGCTACTCTCATAAGTGTTATTACAGTTTAATTTGTTGCGAAAGATAAAACTATGTCGCTTGCAAAACAAGTGCCGTATTAAAAAATGTAGATAGTTTCTATTTATATATCAGTTCAGATTATTGAACCAAAACAAATGCAGCCCATTTAAATGGATCGTTGTAATATAGGTTTTTCATGTATTTTTGAGTTGTTCTGAAAGCCTCAGGAATTGATTTTCCGGTAAAGAGTTCCGAATAAAAATGTTTCATGAACTCGGCAGTTTCAGCATCAGGCACTTTCCACAAACTCATTATTATGTATTCGACACCGGCGTTCTTGAAGGCACGCTGTAAGCCAAATACCCCTTCGCTGCCTTTAACCTCACCGAGACCTGTTTCACATGCAGATAGAACGACAAGTTGAGTATTCCTTAGATTTAGTGTGGAGGCTTCGCTCGCTGTAAGTATTCCATCTTCGAAGCCTTTTAATTCAGTTTCATTTTTCCATGCATTGTTGGCTCCTGCAAACAATAAACCAGCCCTGTTCAATGGGTTTTTGGCTGCATTATAGTGTTCCCCCTGATTGATATCGTCGAAGAAAAATCCGTGAGTTGCAACATGTATGATACGTGGTGATTGATACCCTTGGATTTTTTTAAATTGCTCCTCCATAGCATCGCTGCCGGTATATTTCATTATTGAAATATTTTTGTTTTTTGCAATTATTTCGATATCATTTATTTCTTGGAGTGTTCCGGGGAGATAATTCCAATAAAGCCTTTCTCTTTCTTCTCTCGAAGGAAGAATTTGTTCAGTCAATTCTTTTCTAAATTGATTATTATCATTTACAGGTGTCGCCGTTTTGCTTCGGGTATCGTAGTTTATTCCACCAAATAAAGCAATCGATTCTGTTTTTTTGTTATTGAATTTTGATGTTGTGGTAAGAGCAGCTGTGCTACTTAGTTGTATTAGTTCATAATTATTACTCAAAGTTGTGTCGTTATTTATTGGGATTGCAGCAAACGCAATTTTGTGCAAACTACCCGAAGGTGAATAATAGACTGTAGAGTTTTTAGGTATTAAATCAACAAATGGCTCCCATATTAATTCGTACAAGCGTTGTCCGTATTCTGTGTTGTTTTCGTCTGGATATGTAATACTGCGATACGTTTGATTAATATGGTTTTTGTTTTGCTTACCTATCTGGAAAATGCTATCCAACTGCCTTTGTTCGCAAAGAGATATGATTGTGGGGAAGTTGCATTTTGGCAATATCAATATTGCTGCATACATAATGCTATCGGTGTTTTTTCCTGATACGGTTTTGGTATAACTTACAAATTCTATAGCTGTTTCGTTTTCGAGAAGGTTTCGTTTTACATCGAGCCAAGTAGTATTGCCAAGACATTGCGAGTGGGCAAATGCCGCCGAAAGACGAGTCAACTCTCCCTCTAGCTTTTCGGCTTCTGCCTCCAAACAGGATAGGTCGGCAACTGTTTTGTCAAACGGCAAACTGTATTGTCGGGCTATAGTTGCCTTGAGGTTAACCCATTTTTCGTAATGATGCAAGGCCAAACTATCGTGGCTGTTTTGCAGTATTTGTCTCATGCGTATACCTGACTGCAGTATCATTCCTTTGGTAGCAAGAGCTAAATTGAATGCGTCAGCTCCAATGCCGGAATCGATAGTAGTATGTTCGCAAAAAAAAGTAATGTAATTGTTAAAATGAGTATTTATTGTTTTAATGAATTCTGCCTTTTCGCTTTCTGCCAAATAGCCAAATGCCTGATTAATATTGTGAAAATCTGTTTCAATAGCTTCTCTGTATAAAATCAAGGCAGTATCGAATCCCCCTGTTTTCTGATATACATTAGCAAGATTGATTAAACTGATGCTATAATCCGGATGTTTTTCACCGTGAGATGCTTTGCAATTTCGCAATGCCTGTTGTATATATTCTAAAGCAAGTTCGTAATTGCCTAAATGAAAATATAATAAACCGAGATTGTTAAGCCTTACTCCATACGAAGGATGGTTTTTACCTAGTGAACCCGCTGTATTGTCAAGGGCTTCAATATATAAACAAAGAGCTTTGTCGTATTGCCCCGTTGTTCTGTAAAACTCGGCCATATTATTCAGACGAATACCATAATATGCATGTTTTTTCCCAAAAATATTCTCGGTATTTATAAGGGCCTCCTCAAACAAAGGCTGGGCTTTCGAGAATTCATTTATTTGAAGATATAATAAGCCAAGGTTACTGAGTGTAATTACATAATCGGAATGAAACCGCCCCTGAGACTTTTCTAATTTTTCTAGTGATTCAAGGTATAAGGGTAATGCTTTGTCGTACTGCCCCATTATTCTATACAACTCAGCAATATTGTTCAGTTTGATGCAATAATCATAATGATTATTCCCCAGTAATATTTCACTGTTTTCGAGCGCTTTTGTAAATAATGGTAGTGCTTTGTCATAGTGTCCCATTTTCTGGTAAAGCGAAGCCAGATTGTTTAAACGAATACCATATTCCGTGTATTCGTCGCGATAAAACATCTCAATAAGATCTATTGATTCCAGACACAGTGGAAGCGCTTTATCGTATTGGTGCAAATCAATGTATAAATACGCCAAATTATTCAAGCTACTCCCATAGTGTATGTGCTCCCTGCCTTGCTTCAATAACCGTATTTGCTTCTCTTTTTCTCCGTTTTCAATAGCGGCTTCATAGCGACCTAAATAATAATTCACATAAAGCAGACAATTTAATCGGTCGGCATACAAGGTGTCCGTTTCTCCAAACTCATCTTTCACCATTTTTGCAGCAAGCTCATAATGAATAAGAGCAGAATCATACAATTCATTTTCGATACAGACAAATCCTAATGAATCGTGTTTCTGCCATGTTTGGGCATTGAGTTCGCAGCACAAAACTATACTTGCAATTAAGCAAATCTGCATTGGTAAACTGTTCGTCATTATTAAGCTTGTATTCGGTTGATTGACACAAAGGTACAATTTTCTGAATTAAAGAAACACTTATGATAGAATATAATCGATGAAATGGAAATTAATGATGGTTCATTCAATAAAAGTATTGTTTCATTAAAAATGAGGGGAATTCCATACTATATATTAATTTAGTGCCGTTAATTGAAAAAGCGAACAATGAAGAAGGTTTTTGTGTTTTGTTGTTTATTTGTCTCCATGTTTTTTGTGGCAGGGTCAGGCTTTGCACAAAAAGGACAGCACCTCGAGTTGAAATACGTACTCGATTCAATTAACGAATGGCTTGGAATGATTGCTGTTGAAGAGAACGACGACGAAAGAATTATGTACAATAACTATGTAATAAGCTACATGGATATGCTGTTGCACGATGAAGCTTCTTTCGAAATGCCTTTCGATTCGGTGAAATACCTTAAAGTGCTAGAAACCCCCGGACGTTTACTGCGCGTTTATACATGGAATGTGTATTTTAACGATGGTAGCTTTAAGTATTTTGGATATCTGCAATATAAACACAAGAAACAACTGCTTACTTTCAGGCTGGTTGATTATTCCGACGACGAAAGTGATATTGGACGTAGTTTCAGTAGCCATAAAGAATGGTATGGTGCCATTTACTACGAAGTGGTAGAAAAGAAGTGGAATAAACGCGATTATTATTTGCTGATAGGTTGGGACGGAGCCGATAGGCTGATAAATCGTAAAATTATCGAAACCCTCACTTTTACATCACGTGGGCTTCCCGATTTTGGAGTAAAAAGCATTGTGGTCGATAAAGAAAAAATGTCGCGCATGATATTCGAGTATGCCGAAATGGCCAGTATGATATTGCGCTACAACGAAAAACAAGATATTGTTGTAATCGATCATCTAGCTCCTTCCAATCCACGATTTACCGGCCATTACCAGTATTATGGTCCCGACTTTTCGTTTGATGCATTGCAGTATAATAGTGGTAAGTGGTATTTTATGTCGGATGTCGATCCGAATAAGGCAATCAATTACGAGCGCAACAAAAACATTGAGAAGATGAAAAAACGGGGTTTTTCAAAACAATTTTAACTATGCGATCACTAAAACATATCGATTTCTATTTTGTTGACGACGATTTGTTGTATCTCAGCTTTTTTCGACGCCAGTTTAAACCCGAATTCTCCTTCACGCTTTACACATTCAGTTCGGCTGATGCTTTTTTGAACAAGTTTAAGCGAGATCAGGCAAACAACAATATGAAATTTGTGATTCTCGACTATGTGCTGAATTCCGAAGACAGCAATGCCCGTTCGGGGCTGGAGCTTTTACCAATAATTAAGGAAATAGACAAAGACAGCCCGGTGATAATATTAACTGGTTACGAAAATATGGATGTGAAAGCGACCGGCAGCTCTGTATATCCAAGCGATTTTGTTCGCAAAAACGATCATACATATGTGAGGCTTTATTCTTCGCTAAATTCGATAATTAGTAATTACAACCTGAAACGCAAAAGGCGCGATATGCGAATTGCATGGGTAGTTTTTGCCGGTATTACCGCATTGCTGTTTACCTCAATTATTTTGGCCCTGGTGTTTTCAAAGAACATGTAAACATAGCTGACGTTTTGTCATTCGTTTTTCTAATGGCACAGCCTTTGAAAACTAATGGTCTTTAATCATAAAATACTTTGTTGTTATGGCATCAAAAAAAGGTAAAATCGGAGTGAGCTCCGAAAACATTTTTCCCATTATTAAGAAATTTCTGTATTCCGATCACGAAATTTTTCTGAGAGAACTGGTGTCGAATGCTGTTGATGCAACCCAAAAACTGAAAACACTGATTGCGGCAGGAGAAGTGAAGGCTACCTCTGACGACCTTAAAGTGTATGTTGAAGTGGATAAAAAAAATAAAACCATTCTCATTCGCGATCATGGTATTGGCATGACCGAAGAGGAAGTTAAAAAATACATCAACCAGATTGCTTTCTCGAGTGCCGGCGATTTTCTCGAAAAATATAAGAACGACGCCAATGCTATTATTGGACATTTCGGATTGGGTTTTTATTCGGCATTTATGGTGTCAGAAAAAGTGGAGATTCTTACCAAATCGTGCCGCGATAACTCGGCAGCTGTTAGATGGTCGTGTACGGGAGATCCCGAATACATTTTGAAGGAAGTGGAAAAAGACGAAGTAGGAACCGATGTTATTCTGCATATCGACAGCGATTCGGAAGAGTTTCTCGAAAAAAACCGTATCACCGAATTATTGAATAAATACTGCAAGTTTTTGCCTGTAGAAATTGTTTTTGGCAAAAAAACTGAATGGAAAGACGGCAAAGAAGTTGAAAGCGAAGACAATAATATAATCAATAATACGAAACCGGCATGGACAAAAAAACCGGCCGAATTAAAAGATGAGGATTATAACGAGTTTTATCGTGAACTGTATCCATACTCATTCGACGACCCTCTTTTCAATATTCACCTGAATGTTGATTACCCGTTTAACCTAACCGGCATTTTGTATTTCCCGAAAATTAAAAGCAATATCGAAATACAACGCAACAAAATTCAATTGTATTGCAATCAGGTTTATGTAACCGATTCGGTTGAAGGTATCGTTCCCGAGTTTCTTACCCTGCTGCACGGTGTACTCGACTCTCCCGACATTCCGCTGAATGTGTCGCGCAGTTATTTGCAAAGCGACACCAACGTGAAAAAGATATCGGGGCACATCACCAAAAAAGTAGCCGACCGTTTGCAGGAAATCTTTAAGAATGACAGGGCCGACTTCGAGTCGAAATGGGACGACCTGAAGCTTTTTATTGAATATGGTATTATTACCGACGAAAAGTTCTTTGAACGTGCCGAAAAATTTGCCTTGTTCAAAAATACCGATTCAAAATATTTCACTTTCGAAGAGTATAAAAAACTAATAGAAGCCGAGCAGACCGATAAGAACAAAAACCTGATTTACCTCTATACAACCGATGCGGAATCGCAGTTCGGTTACGTACAGGCAGCCCGAAACAAAGGCTACGATGTGCTTATATTCGACGGTCAACTCGATATGCACTATATTAACTATCTCGAAGGAAAATTCGAAAATTGCCGTTTTGTAAGGGTCGATTCCGATACAGCCGAAAACCTCATTCTTAAAGAAAAAAATGAGGATTCTATATTGGGTGAGCTTGAGAAACAACGCATTCGTACTATTTTCGAAGGAGTGCTTCCCGAAAAAGACCGATATATAGTAGGCCTCGAAAATATGTCGGAAACCGATATGCCGGTGTTACTTACCCGCGACGAATTTATGAGACGCATGAAAGATATGTCGAGTATGGGTAGTGGTTCGAACTTCTATCGCGATATGCCCGACAGTTTTAGGCTCGTGATTAATGCCAATCATCCGCTTATTGTTGAATTGAGTAATAAATCTGAAACCGAAATAGGAGAGGAGCTTACCGTAATCAGCAAACAACTCGACCCAATGAAGAAAGAGTTGGAAACACTGAAAGAATCGCATAAAAACAAGAAAGAGGAAGAAATCGATTCGCAAGAAAAAGAGTCGAAAGATAAGCTGCAAAAACAGATTGATGAACTGAGCAGCAAGCGTAGCGATATCCTAAAAGACTACGGGCGTAACACCAAAGTGGTTGGCCAGCTTTTCGATTTGGCATTGTTGTCGAACAATATGCTGAAAGGCGAAGCCCTGAATAATTTTGTAAAGCGGAGCTTGAACCTACTTGAAAAGTAAACAGGAATAATTATGAGCAAAAACCCGGTAATCGAAAGCCTTGCGATTCCGGGTTTTTTTGTTCATTGCCAAAGAATCATTACTTTGTGAGCTCCTGAAATACCTGTTCGAGGCTCTTACTCTTCTCTGTCATGCTTAACAGATTCAGCTTGTTTTCAACCGCAAACTTCATTATTTCGGGTCGTATATCTTTTTTAGTCCCTTGTTCCATAACAAATTCTTTATCGGAAATAGAAGCCACTTTACCTACTCCATTTAGCCCCAGCAATGCTTTTTTGCTCACCGCTGTTTCGAAAACAACATGAATGGCTTTGTTGCTCCCTGTTATATCTTCTTGCAGGCTCAGGGTGTTGTTGTCGGCAACCAGTTTCCCTTTGTTAATAACAATGATTTTACGGCATATTGCCTGAACTTCGTGCAAAATATGGGTAGAAAGCATTACCGTTTTTTGCTTCCCGAGTTCCGAAATCAAACTTCTTATTTCGACAATTTGGTTTGGGTCGAGGCCCGAAGTGGGCTCGTCGAGAATAAGTACCTGTGGGTCGTGAATAATAGCCTGAGCAAGCCCGACACGCTGCCTGAAACCCTTCGATAAAGCTCCGATTTTTTTGTGTATTTCGGGTTGTAGTCCCGTGAGTTCAATTACCTCTAAAATCCTTTTTTTTCTGTCTTTTTTAATTTGATAAATGCCGGCAACAAACTCCAGATATTCGCGAATGTACATATCGGGATACAAAGGATTGTTTTCGGGCAAATAACCAATCATGCGTTTCATGGTCATTGAGTCGTCGAGTACATGAACTCCGTGAATGAATGCATCGCCTGTGCTGGGTGGAATAAAACCGGTGAGGATTTTCATCATTGTTGATTTTCCTGCACCGTTGGGTCCCAGGAACCCGGCAATTTCGCCTGAATTTATAGTGAAGCTAACACCATCTAAAGCCTTTTGGTCACCGTAGAGCTTGGTAATATTTTTTACTTCAATCGACATAGGATATATTCTGAATGTTTGCGCAAATTTACATATAAAAATGAGTGAGACAGTGAATTTTATTTGGTAACTAAGAAGTAGCCGATAGTGCTTCTACAATATATCTTCGTAACACAATTCCGGATAGAAAAAATCTTCGTCGGCCTGATGCGACTGATGCCATACCTGAGCAAAGAAGGGGTTTGTGCGGGCTATGGCGTCGTAGTTCCATGGCGGGGCTTCGCATGTATTGCACCAGTGCCCTGCTTTCAATACAGTATAGGCACTGGCCTTAAACGGATGGCCATAAGCGCATTCCCATTCGAGGTTTTCGTGCATGTCACCGGTCCAGTTTTCCGAAACAAGCTTCCCCCCCCTGAATGCGGCTGCTTGTTGCAAATCGTTGAGACCAAGTATAGGTTTTGCCTCATCGTAGCCATGATTGAGTGTAATACAGGCGGGCTCAGGATTCCCCTGAACTCCGGCTGGTAATGGTGCCGACCAGTCGGGTATGGCCTCGAATGCCTTACGCGAACCGTAAAAAGCTGCTATGCGCAAATCGTTGTTGTCGAGATACCAACGCAGGGTGCCACTTTTTTGTAACACCATTTTTTTCATTCGCTTACGGGTTACTTTTTCTACCATATTTCGAAACGCCGGAATTGATTTGTTGAGCTTACTTACCCATTTCAGATAGAATGGAAGCTTTCTCCACACTATCTTTTTAAAGTCGTCGATAGAATTGCCCCAGTGGTGTAAATATTCGTTTAGCAAGTGCGAATCGGCATAATACATCATATGAAAATTGCGAAGCGCAAACCAGTTTCGATCGAAAATGTATTGAAAGCGCATGCCCATCATGCCAAACATCATATCCAAAAAATCGAGGAAGCTGATACGACATTCGGGGCCACCTCCCATATTATAAACCTTGCGCCAAAAATCCGATTCAGCTGGTATTTCAAGGCATTCGGCAAGGCCTCTGCCTGCATCGGCAGAACTTATGTTTTCCATGAAACACTCAATAGGCTGATGAAACATGATAGGGTCTTCGAGCGAAAATACATCGGGAATCATAATAAAGGTTTGCCGCAACTGAACCCAGTGTTTCAGGCCCGATTCAAGCACCAAGCGCTCGCCTTTTATTTTTGTGAGGGCATATACGTCGAATGGGCTTGCCATTACCGGATCACCCACCCTGCCACAATGTATTTTACCCATGCGGTCGCCATATTCGGCAATGCTTCCAATATTTACAAACCTGATTCTTTCGACTCCATTGGGCTCACTTTTTATGGCCCGAATCATATACTCGATTGATTTTATATTGGTGGCCTTTGCGTTTTCGGGCTCATGGTCGGCTCGTGGACTAATAACCGCCATGCAGTTAAACACAACATCAACCCCTTCGATAGCCAGTTTCAAATCTTCGAACTCACGCCCATCGCCCCAAATTACCTTGAGACCGTTCTTTTCATACACTTTTTTCCCGTTTAATCTTATGCCGCACTCAAAAAAATAAGGGGCAAACAATTTTCGGTTTTTCTTCGAGTTGAAAAGTAAAAGTACTATATCGAAACGTCTATGTCCATTGGCATCGCATTTGTTCCATACTGCCTTAAAGGTTTCGAAACCCATCGAACCGGCTGCACCGGCAATAAAAACTTTGTCTTTCTTCATTATTGCAATAAAAGCTACGAATTTAGTGTTTTTATTTCAGGTTTTTTCTAATTTAGCCATTATTAATTCTTAACAATATGCTAAAGAAAACTGCTTTAAGCTTAATTTTTTCTGTAATGGCTGCTATGGCTTTTGCTCAAAGCGATTGCTTGTTGGTAGTTGTTCACAATCTGAGAAGTACCAGTGGAGTGGTACGGTATGCATTGTATAACGAGAACAATACATTTGCTTCTTATACCGATGTGTTGCGCGAGGGAGTTGCAGAGGTGAAATCGGGCACAGTTCGCATTCTTATTTGCGATTTGCCCGATACTGATTACGGAATATGCCTGCTGCACGATGAAAATAACGATGGCGATATGAATTTTAATGCACTGGGCATTCCCAAGGAGGGATTCGGTTTTTCGAACGATGCAAAAGTCCATTTAAGTCCCCCAAAATTTAATGCGTGTCGCTTTATTAAAAAAGGTGAGACTGCCATCAGGGTAAAAATGAGATATATGTTATAGCATTATTGTTTAAACTGTGCTTGCTTCGTGCTTATTGCAAATTGTCGTTACTATCGTAATTTGAATGAGTTCCCAAATAACAGCAACATTATTGAATAATTACATGAAATATTGCATCGACCCGGCCAACTACGAAAGATTTCCAACCAGAGAAGTTCGCATAGGGAGCATAAGTATTGGAGCCAATGCTCCAATACGATTGCAAAGCATGACCAACACCCCCACTTCCAACATTGTTGCTACAGCCAATCAGTGCATGCGTATTTTTGACGCCGGTGCCGATTTTGTGAGAATTACAACACCCACTGTTTCTGATGCAAATTGCCTTGCAGAGATAAAAAAGAAACTGCAAGAAGCAGGTTATAAAAAGCCTCTCATTGCCGACATACATTTTAATCCTGCAGTGGCTGAAATAGCCGCCCGAATGGTTGAAAAGATTAGAATCAATCCGGGGAACTACATCGATAAAAAGCAGGGAAATCTGCCTTTTGAGTACACTGAACTCAGTTATAAAACCGAACTTGAAAAGATTCATACAGGGCTAAGGCCGCTTATCGATATATGCAAACAGCATGGCACAGCCATACGAATAGGGTCGAATCATGGATCTTTGTCACGTCGCATTGTACAACACTATGGAAATACTGTAGAGGGAATGGTTGAAGCCGCTATGGAGTATATTGCCATGTTTGTGGCCGAAAGTTTCTACAATTTGGTAATATCGATGAAAGCCAGCGATGTGAATACTACGGTAAAAGCTTGTCGTTTGCTGAATGCAAAAATGCTTGAACGGGGATGGAATTTTCCTCAGCATTTGGGGGTTACCGAAGCGGGAGAAGGCGAGGATGGTCGCATGAAATCGGCTCTTGGAATAGTATCGCTGTTAAACGACGGAATTGGCGATACCATAAGAGTCTCGCTTACCGAGCCTCCCGAAAAAGAAATTGTTTTTGCCGAAAAATTGGTTGCTCCATTTCAACACCGAAAAGCAAAAATTCAAAACTTGCCATTGCATAGTGTGTCATATAATATGTTCGACACCGGTAAATCGGGTATGATTCCGGTTTGGGGAAATAAAAAGATGGTTGTGGTATCACATGCCGATGAGTATGTTAAACTTCCGGCTGAGGTGCAAGTTGAGATTGATTACGTGTTGCACCGAAAAAAAACGACTCAGGATTTCGATTATTTGATGCCGGTGGCAAAAAACCTCACTCATGGCGATGTAATGTCGATATTTTCAATCGACGACATTATAAATCAGGTTGTACAAGCAAAGCATTTTGTAAACAGATATGTTTTTATTGAAACCACAATTAGCGAATTTCAAAAACACAAAGCGTTTTTTCTGAAATACCGTAACAATTGTGGTATTATATTTAAGTGCAGCACCTTGTACCCGGCCGGAGAACTCAGATGTTTGCACAATTTGCTCAGTGCTGCCAATTTGAAAATTCCCGTCTTGCTTAGTTTCGATGTTAAGGCTGGCGATAATGAATTACTATGTGCCGAAATGGCAGAGTATCCGGGCTCGGTACTCATCGACCGATTATGTGGAGGCATCGTTCCACAGATTGGTGCGCAAAGCATCGGAAATTGGCAGCATGTTTTCAGTATGTTGCAAGCATTGGGATTACGTTACACATGTGCCGAATTCATCTCGTGTCCGTCGTGTGGTCGTACTCAATACGATATCGAAACCATTGTAAAACAAGTAAAAATTCGTTTTTCGCACCTTAAAGGGATAAAAATAGCTGTAATGGGTTGTGTTGTAAACGGACCCGGTGAGATGAGCGATGCCGACTACGGATACGTGGGCGCTCAAAAAGGCGTGGTGCATTTATATAAGGGTAGCACTGCTGTTTTGAAGAATGTTCCCGAGGGCAAGGCCATAGACGCGTTAGTGAGTTTGATAAAGGAAAATGGCGACTGGATAGAACCAAATTTTCAGATATGAGCCGATATCAAAGCATTTCATCCTCACTGTTCGAGAAAAAACGACGTAGTCTTAGCACATTACTGCCTCAAATGTCAATAGTATTGGTGTTTTCGGCAGCACGGCGTAACAGAACCGGCGACCAATATTATCCATATCGTCAGAATTCCGATTTTTTTTGTTTAACAGGTATTACTCAGCCCGACTCGGTACTGGTAATGTGCCCCGGGCATCCCGACTATGCCATGCGGGAATGTTTATTTTTGACTAAGCCCGACGAAAAATCGCAGCTATGGTATGGAGACATGCTACACAGTAATGAAGCTAGTGATATTTCCGGAATCCAATCAGTGAAGTTTCTCGACAGTTTTAAAATGCATGTTGATGAACTAACCCGTTTATCCACACAATTGTATTTACCGTTCAATGCCAACGTACGCACCGGCGATGATTTCGAAAGTGAGAAGCACCGTATGCAGCGAGAGTTCATGAATAATTTGCATTATTTGTCGTTTCACGACCTTACACCTGCCCTTACACAAATCAGGCTGGTTAAAGATAAGGAGGAACTTCAACTAATGGCCAGGGCTGCCAAAATCACATGTGATGCATTCAGAAATGTATTGAAAATGGTGAAGCCGGGGATTTATGAATACGAAGTTGAAGCATCAATTTCATCAACCTTTACCGCTTTGGGAGCCGAGGGTCATGCTTTTCACCCGATTGTGGCCGGAGGTAGTAATGCTTGTGTGTTGCACTACGAAAAAAACGCTGCTCGTCTCGATAACGGCAGTTTGCTACTGCTCGATTTTGGAGCCGAATATGCCAATTATGCCGCCGACTGCTCGAGAACCATACCGGTTAATGGAAAGTTTTCGCCTCATCAACGAAAATTGTATACAGCTGTTTTGAGGGTTTTAAATAGATTGGTGCAGGAATATGTGCCGGGAAACACCATAAACAGACTCAACGAAACAGCCGGTTTACTTATTCAGGACGAATTGTTGAAAATGAAAATAATCACCCCCGAAGCTGTAGCTTGTCAGGACATCAATAATCCTGAATACAAAAAATATTTTATGCATGGCGCAGCTCATTTTCTGGGTCTCGATGTGCACGATGTAGGCGATAAAGACGAAGTGTTCAGGTCGGGAATGGTGCTAACCTGCGAGCCGGGTTTGTATTTTCAGGATCAAGGAATAGGAATACGTCTCGAAAATGATATTTTGGTTGATGAAACTCCCGTTAATCTTACGGCAGATATACCCATCGAAATCGAAGAAATTGAAACATTGATGAATGCTTCTCAGAATTTTTAGTCGCTTCTGTAGTTAAGATAATTTCAGTAAAAAAAATACTATTCGGCTTTCTCTATCTCAAAATTATAGGTTTTTGCAAAGTCGCTTTGAACTTCGATAAGACTCTTAAAAGCTTTATCGTACTTTACTCCAATGTTTTCATAAAGTTCTTTACAGTATTCTTCTACTTCGGTGGTATACAAACTGTCGGGCAACGAATAATATTCAACAAGCAAGGCGTATTCGTTGTCGGCTAGATTTTTGTACATTCTTGCAAATTCGATGGCAGCATCTTTCAAATCTGATTTATTATCGAATTCTTCGAGACCTTCATAAAATTTTAGCGTTTTAGCAGCTTCTGTCGATGCCAACTTAAGCGATTCCTGCATTTCTTCGGGAACAAAAGTAATCAGGGTTTGCTCAAAATCGTTAAATGCATGTTGTAAAATCACTTGCTTTGAAATAATTTCATCGTGATATTTCATTGCATCTTCTGAAGTGGGTGCATTTGCACATGCAGCCAACAACACAGCGAAGCAAACAGCGAATGCATGAATGAATGTTTTTTTCATAACGGACTCATTTAGTTAGTATTGGTTTTCAACGTAAAACTAATAAAAAAAGATGTATTGTAAAAAAGTTTTCATTGTTTTTCTGTAAGCAGATCCCAGTATTCGAGTGCACGGCGGGTATGTGGTATGGCAATGCTTCCGCCAACAACGTTACAAACGACAAACACTTCTGTTACTTGCTCGGTAGTTATCCCCAGTTTATGGCACTGTTCTAAATGATATTTCACACAATCGTCGCAACGAAGCACAAGCGAGGTGGCAAGCCCCAGCATTTCTTTTACCGATGCGGGCAATGCCCCGTCCTCGTAGGTCATACTGTCGATACTAAAAAGACGTTTTACGATTTTATTGTCGGTTGCAAGCAGCCGCTTATTCATTTTTTCGCGGTAATTTCTGAATTCTTCAATAGTATTCATAAGCGATTTATATTATAATTCCTTTTAGTGTTGCCGAACTGGCTTCGGTAATTTTTACCCGAACCAATTGCCCAATTTTGGCATTTGCTTTCTCGAAAACAACCGTTTTGTTCGAGCAGGTGCGCCCCATTAAATGTTCAGAAGAACGCTTCGATTGGTTTTCAATAAGAACTTCAAAACTATTACCTATATCGGCTTTGTTACTTTGAAGCGACAGCTTATTTTGCAGTGCTATAATCTGATTCAGACGAATGATTTTTACCGGTTCAGGTACATCGTCGTGCATGTTTTTTGCTGCCGCAGTACCGGGACGCTCCGAATACTTGAATGTAAATGCCGATTGAAAACCTGATTGTTGCATTAAATCGAGGGTAAGCAGATGGTCTTCTTCGGCTTCGCTGCAAAAACCGCAAAACACATCGGTGCTGATACCACAACCGGGAATATAATGTCGTATGGCAGCTATGCGGTCGAGGTACCATTCGCGGGTGTAGCCACGATTCATCAATTTAAGTATCCTATTGCTTCCCGATTGCACAGGCAAATGAATGTGATTGCATATATTCGAGTAACTCGCCATGGTTTGCAACAATTTGTCGGAGAGGTCTTTAGGATGCGATGTGGTGAAACGAATACGCATATTGCTGAATTTGTCGGCAATGCGGGCAAGCAATTCGGGGAATTGCATCGTGCCAAACGAATAGCTGTTAACATTTTGCCCAAGAAGGCATACTTCTTTGTATCCTTTTTCACTTAAATCAGAAATTTCCTCGAAAATATCCTGTTGGTCACGGCTGCGCTCTCTGCCCCGCGTATAGGGTACGATGCAATATGAACAAAAATTATTACAGCCTCTGGTAATGCTAATAAAACCTGTTATTTGGTTAGTAGCAGTGCGTTGTGGTAAAATGTTGTGATAGGTTTCGTCGATGACAAACCCGGTGTCGCTAGATTTTTTACCCATAATGGCATTTTCAACCAGTCCGGGTATGCGTCGGTATGCATCGGGACCGGCAACAAAGTCAACAGCTTGATGTTGAATGATTTGATCGCCAATGCGTTGGGCCATGCATCCAATGATCCCTGTTACAATCTCCGGCTTCTTTCGCTTCAATCCCTTAATATGGTCGAGGCGGTTCCATATTTTTTGCTCGGCATGCTCGCGCACCGAACAGGTATTTATAATGATAATGTCGGCCTCGCTTAAATTGTTGCAATAAATGTACTTATTGTGCAGCATAATGGCCGACACAGTTTCGCTGTCGGCCACATTCATTTGGCAGCCATAGGTTTCGATATATACCTTTTTTATATTATCCATTTCAACGCGTCAATCGGCAAAAAGCAGGGGGTGTTCAGCTTTTTTGAGCAAACTGTTTAGTTCTTTTTCGCGGCCACCTGTCAACCTGTCGACCAAATCATGAAACTTCGGCCCATGGTTTTTGTGAACGGTATGGCACAACTCGTGAATTATTACAAAATTGATAAGTTCTTCGGAGAGTAACATCAGGTAGCACGAGAATATTAATCTGTTTTCGCTATTGCAACTTCCCCAACGGCTTCGGCTATTGCCTATACGTGTTCCGTTGTAGCTGAAACCATGGTTCTGTGCATACAATTCAAGCTTCGGCAGAATGTTGTCAATGGCCTTGTTTTTCAGCATCATTTCAATAGCCTTCCTGATGAATTTACGGGCAGGCTCAGCTTCTTGATTAAGACCTTCGGGCAAGTAAATATTTAATATATTACCAATAATTGTTGCGCTAAACCTTTTGTTTGGGGTGTGCGAAATTGATACTGTGACATCTAAAATAGTGCTCCCATTGGTAAAGGCAGATTGTTGCCGGTGTTTTCTGGCCTCGAAGATGGCCATTTTATTTTCAACCCATTCTTTTTTCGACTCTAAAAAATCGAGAGCTTCATGGTATCCGATATGCATTGGAATACTTATCCGCACACCCTTGGTGGGATGAACGTGTAACCTGAGGGTTTTCTGGCCTGATTTCTTAGTAATTACAACTTCACCAAACGGGTTGCATCGAACGGTCTTAGGCATTAACGAGCAAGTTTACTCAATGTTTTATAAGAATTGTCGATGCTGCCGATTAGCTTAAAAACAATATCGTTGCACTGTTTTTTTATTTCTTTTTTGTCGGAAATTTCCGAAAGGGTATTCAGCCCGGTAATTAAATCTTTGCGCAGTTTCAGCGTCTCACTGATAATCTCCGCAATTTTTTCTTCCGATTTTCCGGGATGCGACTTCATGTATTGTAAACAATCGCTTACCAATTCGTTAACCAGACGATTGATGTCTTTTTTTAAATTTTTGCGGTTTGCCATTGAAAATAGTTTATTTAACTCAATTATTTGTTTATTACTTTCATCGAAATTATTCTCACATCTTCGAGAGGGCGATTTTGTTTGTCGGTAACAACACCGGCTATTTTATCAATCACGTGTAATCCTTCGGTAACTTCTCCGAATACTGTGTAGGCTCCGTCGAGATGTGGGGCTCCTCCAACTGTGCAATAGGCATCGCGTTGTTGTTTGCTAAAGCTTGTTCCCATCCTTTTTTCGTAAGCATCAAGTTGCATGTCGGTGAGAACCTGACCCTGAACAATATAAAACTGACTCCCGCTACTGCGTTTTTCGGGATTTATATTGTCGCCGGTGCGAGCTGCAGCCAAAGCACCTTTTTTATGAAAATACTTATCGTTGAATTCAGCCTCAATGGTGTAACCGGGGCCACCATTTCCTAACATCTGACCCGGATTGGCGTTCTTTGAATCAGGGTCGCCTGCCTGAACCATAAACTGGCTGATGACACGGTGAAAGAGTACATCATTGTAATACGCCTCTTCAACAAGTTTAATAAAATTGTCGCGATGTTTTGGTGTGTCGTCATAAAGCACAACCGTGATACCACCTTTGCTGGTTTGAATCAATACCTTGGTTGTTTGTGCCATTGCGCTTCCTGTTACTATGAAAAACACAGGTAGCATCATCAGAAAAACAATTTTCTTTTTCATACAGATTATTTTTTAATTTGACAAAATTACAAAAAATACTTAGGTTTCATAAAATACCTATGTGTTTCGGCATTTTAGGCAAATTTTTTGCCATACTGGTTTCGTGCGATAAAAAATTTAAATTTGTGTTACATATTTCAAGTGAATTGCATTGAAGATTCTGAAAAAAATAGTATTGTCTGTTCATATTCTGGCTGCGCTGCCACTGCTTGCATGCTACGTTGCACCACATGTCAATCCGGCTTCCTTCATGTGGTTGGTCCCCTTTACTTTTGTGTTCCATTATGTGATTGCAATAAACATCTTTTTTATTTTTGTTTGGGTGCTACTCGACCGGCGTGTTCTGCTTTTTGCAATACCATTGGTTTTAGCCGGTTTACCTTTGATTAATGCAATGATTCCTTTACGGGCAATGGCGACATCAAGGCCTAGTGGCGATAATCATTTCAGGTTGATGACATATAATGTACATGTATTTGGGCTCTATAATTGGCGGCAAAAAGATGTTACCAAATTCGAAATGTTCCGTTACATCGAAGCCGAAAAGCCCGACATAGCATGTTTTCAGGAGTACTTCTACGATTCGGGTGGTTTTTTCCCTACTACCGATTCTTTGCTTCAAATACTCAACATAAAGAACTACCATCAGGTGTTTACTGCCAGTTCAGCGAAAACACAGCATTTTGGTATAGCTACCTTCAGCCGATTCCCCATAGTATGCAGGGGCGAGCTGCTTTTCGAAAACACGCATAACCTGTGTATTTACACCGATTTGGTTGTGGATAACGACACTATCAGAGTATATAATTGTCATCTGCAATCGATGTATTTCGATGAGGACAATTATCTCGAAATGCAACAATTTTCGGAGACCAACCTACCCGATCAGGATTTGAAACCTTACAGGAATATTTTAAAAAAGGTGCTTAAAGCATCGCAAAGGCGAAGTGATCAGGCAATTATGCTGCGCCGGCATGTCGACACCTGTCCTTATCACGTAATTGTGTGCGGCGATTTCAACGACAACCCATTCTCATATACCTATCAGAAGGTTTCGAAAGGTTTGCGCGATTCGTTTTCGGCTGCCGGAAAAGGATTTGGCTACACCTGGAGTCAGAAAGGAATAAAACAGCGCATCGATTTCGTGCTGTATTCCGACAAATTTGAATGCAGTAGGCATCAGGCGTTTAAAGTCCCCTATTCCGATCATTATCCTATCGTTGTAAGATTAGGACTCAAAAAATAATGGCATACCTTATATATATATTGCTATTTTGCTTTACTATTCCCCAGTACGATGGTGGAAAAAACATTTCTTATGCCATGCCCGAAACTGTCGAAAGCGATACCGTAATCTGTCACACCCATTATTGCTTTTGTTACAGCGAACAGCACGAACAGGCTTTTTGGTTAGCCTATCAGATAGAGGCAAAAATGTTGATTCCGGTTGTGGACAGGGCCAAGGCCTTTAGGACTGACCCCAAGATTGAAACCATGTCGGCAGACAACGACGATTATTACAAATCGGGATACGATAAAGGACATCTGGCTCCTGCTCGCGATATGGCTTTTGACCCGATTGCCCAAGAGGAGTGTTTCTATTTTGGAAATATTTCACCTCAGGTGCCCGAATTTAACCGGGGAATTTGGCGAGGCCTCGAATTTAAGGTTAGAAATTGGGTCAATCAGTTCGAAAAAGTCTATGTGGTTACAGGTCCTCTATTGCACGACAGCTTGCCGGTGATAGGCGAGAATAGGGTGTCGGTGCCCGAGTATTTTTATAAAGCTGTGCTTGTATACAACGACACGCTTTGCAAATCAATAGGGTTTGTTATTCCAAATAGCACCGGGCTCGGAAATGCTTACTCTAAATATGTTGTAAGTGTCGATAGTATCGAAACCCTGACACAACGCAACCTGTTTTATTTACTCGACGATGAACTCGAAAATGTTGCCGAAAGCGAAACCGATTATGAATTTTGGCAGCTCATTAAACCTGAATGATATGACACGTGAATTAATCACTTTGCTCAAAAGAATTTTTAAAAAACTTGAGATTTCTCGCAACCTGATAGCGATAGGGGTGTTTATCACAGTGGTAATGATGACCCTTTCAGGATGTAATAGGGTTCCATACACTGATGTTACTTTAAATATTACACGAATCGACCTGCCTGAAATATTCAATATCGACAAAGTGGTTTATATGGGAAACGACACAGCCTTTGCTGCCGGCGGAATAAAAAACATCAAGGGACTTATTTACATGACAACCGATGGTGGAAATACTTGGGTAAAACGTTATTCAAACGAAAAGGCAAGTATTAACGACCTGGTGTTTTACAACGACAAATATGGATTTGCGTGTGGCGACAGCATGTTGCTGCTGAAAACAATCGACGGTGGACTAACATGGCAGGAGCATACGTTTTTGAATCTTCCTTACGAGGAATATCGAGTTCCTTTCAACTCGGTGTTTGTTTTCGATTCACTTGCTCTATTCCTGGCCGGAGGAGAACATTATTTTAAAGGGCTTACTTCATATAGTGCAACAGGAGCATATCCGTGGTATCATACAAGCTTCGACAACGAAATTCGCGATGCTTTGTTTATTGACAATAACTTCGGTATACTGGCATCATACGGACAGGTTTTTATTACTGAAGATGGGGGTGAAACTTTCAGCAATCTGGAATTGGGCGATGAATATTTTTACGACATAGAAGCGTACGACGGAAAATTGTGGCTGTTGGGCAGATATGGCCAGCTTCTTTGTTCAAACGATAATTTTATGTCGTGGTACCAGATTGTGAAATTTAGCAAGCCTACATTGCGCGACCTGTGGATGTCAGACAATGTTTGTTATGTGTGTGGCGATTTGGGCGCTTTTTATTTGAGTCGCGATCGCGGACAAAATTGGAATCAATCAGATGGTTTCCTGGGAAAAAATTTGAATAGTATTTCGGTAAATCCATTGGGTGAAACCATGATTGGCTCCGATGAAGGAATTATTTTCATCATCGACCGTCGTCGTGCATCTCCCTGAAGTCCTATTTTATCATATTAACGAGCGAATGTTGTCGATAATTGTTTGTGCAAGCCTGTCGGCCTTTTCGGCATGGGTGCTTTCGGCATAAATGCGTATAATAGGTTCGGTATTCGATTTTCGTAAATGTACCCAGTCTTTATCAAAGTCAATTCTAATCCCGTCTGTAGTGTTTACATGGTAATCATGATACTGTTGGCCAATCATGTGCAGTAAATTGTCAATATCAACGTGTTCCGGTAGTTTCATCTTGTTTTTCGATATCACGTAATACGGATATCCTGCCCTGAGTTTCGATACAGTACATCCTCTTCTTGCGAGATTCGACAAAAACAGTGCAATGCCAACCAGTGCATCGCGTCCATAATGTAAATCGGGATAAATTACGCCGCCGTTTCCTTCTCCTCCAACAACCGCATTGGTTTTCTTCATCATCTCTACCACATTTACTTCGCCAACTGCCGAAGCGTTATATTGTTGTTTATAAAGTTCGGTTATATCCTTCAATGCACGTGTCGACGAAAGGTTACTTACAGTATTCCCGGCCTTATGTTGCAATACATAATCGGCAACCGACACCAGTGTATATTCTTCTCCAAACATGCTGCCATCTTCACACACAATAGCCAGTCGATCAACATCCGGATCAACCACAAAGCCAACATCGGCACCTACCTGCTTAATTTTATCGGATATGGCTGTTAAATGTTCGGGAAGTGGTTCGGGGTTGTGAGGAAAATCACCGTTGGGAGTGCAATACAGTTCCACAATGTCGCTCACTCCCAGTGCGCGCAACAGTGGGGGTATGGCAATACCTCCCACCGAATTAACGCAATCGATTACTACTTTGTACCCGGCTTTCTGAATAATATCAGGTGTAACCAAAGGCAATTGCAATATTTTTTCGATATGAATTTTTTCGTAGTTTTCGATGAATTGTATCTTACCAATTCCATCTACATTGGCATATTCCACTGGATTATCTGCAGCAATGCTTAGTATTGCATTCCCTTGTTCTGCATTTAGAAATTCGCCATGCTTGTTTAACAGTTTAAGGGCATTCCACTCACGGGGATTGTGACTGGCAGTTATAATAATGCCACCATCAGCTTTTTCGATTATTACTGCCATTTCAACAGTAGGAGTGCTGGCCATACCGATATCGATAACATCTGCCCCCATAGCTACCAGCGTGTTGCTAACGAGTTGATGTACCATGGGGCCCGAAATTCTGGCATCGCGACCCAAAACTATGCGAATTGTTTTTTCTGATGTCGATTGTTGCAATAAATACAGATATGCGGCAGTGTATTTGCAAATATCAATAGGCGTAAGACCTTGCCCCGACTTGCCTCCAATAATTCCTCTTATTCCCGATATCGATGTGATGAGTGTCATGTGTTTTTTGACGTTTTGTTAACTTAAAGACATTTTTCTTAAAATTGATTACAAATATAGTATTAAGATTGAATAACAGAAAACAGAAGCTTTTTAAGGTGTTTTGGTAAGCAATTCGAAAAAAGTAAAAAAAGTTTGATTAGATTGCCCAAAAAGTTTGGTACAAGAAAATATTTCTCTATTTTTGCAGCCCGATATTGTAAAATTATTAGTAGTTAACAGATATGATAGTAATTCCGGTAAAAGAAGGTGAAAACATCGACAAGGCCTTAAAACGTTTCAAACGTAAATTCGAAAAAACAGGTGTTGTAAAAGAAATGCGTGCCCGTCAGGCCTTTACCAAACCTTCGATTGTTAAAAGGCAGCAAAAGCTGAAAGCCATTTATATTCAGCATTTGCAGCAAGAAGAGCAATAGGCTTCTAAAAATATTTCTGGCTGATGTCTTTGTAGTTTATTGAAACTTTACAAAGGCATTTTTCGTACAATACAATGAAGTTTTTTCACAGCAATGCATATCGACCTGTTTCTGAAATATTTGGAATTTGAAAAGCGTTATTCTCAACACACTATACTCGCCTATCGTAACGATTTGGTGCAGTTTGCTCAGTTTCTCGAGCACGAAGCTGTAGGAGTTGATGTTGTAAAAGCCAATCGCCATATTATCAGAAGTTGGATTGCCGATTTAGCCGGCAACCAAGGTCTCGAAGCTCGTTCGATACAGCGAAAGTTGACAAGTTTACGCAGTTTTTACAAGTATCTGTTAAGAGAATCGATTATAATTAAAAACCCTACTACAGGTATTAGTTCGCCCAAAATACGTAAGACCCTTCCCGTTTTTCTTACTGAATCTCAAGCCAATGAGTTGGGCGACATGGCATTTTTTAGCGACGACTTTAAGGGAAGTCGCGACAGGGCAATTATCGAAATGTTGTATAACACAGGAATGCGTCTTTCTGAAGCAGCCCAACTGAAGCATGGGGATATTGATTTTGTGTCGGATACAATAAAAGTTCTTGGAAAACGAAATAAAGAACGAATAATTCCGTTTAATAAACAGCTAAAGGAAGTTTTAAAGTTATATAATATTAATAAGTTTAATGAAGGGATGGATACGGCAGATACAAGCCGGTTTTTTGTAACAAACAGCGGTAAGCCGGTGTATGTAAAGTTCATTTATCACAAGGTGCATCAATATCTAAGCTTGGTTTCAACTCATAAGAAACGAAGTCCACACGTGCTTCGCCATAGTTTTGCAACCCACATGCTGAACAATGGAGCCGATCTCAATGCGATAAAAGAGTTGCTTGGGCATGCCAATCTTTCAGCAACGCAAGTGTATACGCATAACTCTTTCGAAAAACTAAAAGAAGTTTATAAACAAGCTCATCCCAGGGCATAAACAAAAGGAGATATAATTATGAAAGTGAATGTTAAATCATTACATTTTGATGCCGACAGTAAGTTAATCGACTACATCGAAAGCAAATTAGGGAAACTTGGAAAAGTAACCGATGATATACTTTCGACCGATGTAACCTTACGCATAGAAAACTCCGAGACCAACGACAATAAAGTTGCTGAAATCAGCATTCGAATTCCTGGTTCGTCTGAGCTTTTTGCGCGGAGACAAAGCAAAAGTTTCGAAGAATCGGTCGATAATGCCTCCCAGGCATTGCGTCGTCAACTGCGTAAATACAAGGAAAAGCAACGAGTTCAAAAAAATTAGAAATTTATTTTTATTTTTTTGGATATTATTAAATAATAACTACATTTGCAGACCTTTTTGGCGACTGCCATATAAGTTCTTTAATGTGTTATTGAAATTCACCAAAATAGGCCAATGTAGCTCAGTTGGTAGAGCAGCTGATTTG
>CAZEHA010000035.1:0-253 GCA_964511665.1 uncultured Bacteroidales bacterium | reverse complement strand
TCCTGGAATGAAATTGGGGAGATACCAAAGTGGCCAACTGGGGCAGACTGTAAATCTGCTGGCGTACGCCTTCGTAGGTTCGAATCCTGCTCTCCCCACTTGTAAAGTTGCGGGAATAGCTCAGTTGGTAGAGCACAACCCTTCCAAGGTTGGGGTCGCGAGTTCGAGTCTCGTTTCCCGCTCTTTATGCGTCTGCCGAAGTAGCTCAGGGGTAGAGCACTTCCTTGGTAAGGAAGAGGTCATGGGTTCAATT